>NZ_FNTF01000001.1 GCF_900105495.1 Pseudomonas frederiksbergensis
GGGAAAATCGTTGGTCACCTTGCCGATGTCGTGGACATTCAGCTCGGCGTTTTCGATGTGCTCGGCCAGGGCCAGCACCTGTTCGCGGGTCAGGGTACGGTTCATGCGCTCACCTTCTGCTGCTGACGGGCCCGGGCCATGTCCAGGGCGAGGTCTTCGATCATGTCTTCCTGGCCACCGACGGTGCCGCCGGCCCAGTTCGACCAGGATGTCGCGGGCCGACACGCCATATTTCTTCTCGGCCGCTGGGCGAACAGCAGGAACGAGCTGTACACCCCGGCTAGCCAGGTCAGGGGTCGCGGTCGACGCGGATCGGCTGATCCATCATCGGCACCACCAGGTCTCGGCCACGTCCATGATCTTGTACAGGTCGATGCCGGTCTCCACGCCCATGCGTTTGCACACTGCGACGAACACTTCCAGCGGGTGTTGCCGCACCGGCGCCGAGGCCGGCGCACCGAGCCGTCGATGCGCGCGGCACCGGCTTCGATGGCGCCAGCGAGTTGGCGATAGCCATGCCATGTTGTGTGGCCGTGGAAGCCGACTTCGGTGGCCGGGTTCAGCTCGCGCGCAGGAGGCCGATTTTCTCGCTGACTTCATCAGGCAGCATGTAGCCGCCGAGTCGGTCAGTAGATGCAGTTGGACCATAGCTTTCCATCAGCTGGCCTGCTCCAGGACTTCTCGGCGCTGATCATGTGCGCCATCATCAGGAAGCCGACGGTGTCGACCCCAGCTTGCGCGCCATGCCGATGTGCTGCTCGGAGACATCCGCCTCGGTACAGTGGGTGGCCAGCGAATAGTCGAGACGCCGCAGTCCAGGGCCATCTTCAGGTGGTCGACGGTGCCGATGCCGGGCAGCAGCAGCGCCGAGACTTTGGCCTGCTTGAGCTGCGGGATCACCGCGCGCAGGTACTCCTCGTCACTGTGGGCCGGAAGCCGTAGTTGATCGAACGACCGCCGAGGCCGTCGCCGTGGGTGATCTCGATCAGCGGCATACCGGCTTGATCGAGGCCGGTGGCGACCGCGACCATCTGCTCCAGGCTGATCTGGTGGCGCTTGGCGTGCATGCCGTCGCGCAGGCTCATGTCGTGCAGGATGACGCTCTTGCCGTGCAAATTCATGGTGCTACTCCTCAAGCCAGCGCGATGTCGCGACGCGGCAGTTGAATGGTGCCGGCGGCGATTTCCTCGGCGAACATCTCGCCGGTACGCAGCGCGGCGGCGGTCATGATGTCGAGGTTGCCGGCGTACTTGGGCAGGTAGTCGCCCAGGCCTTCGACTTCCATGAAGATCGACACGCGGTTGCCGTCGAACACCGGGCCGTTCTTCAGGCGGTAGCCGGGCACGTATTTCTGCACCTCGGCGATCATCGCGTGAACCGAAGCGGTGATCGCAGCCTGGTCCGGCTCGCTGTCGGTCAGGCAGTGGATGGTGTCGCGCATCATCAGCGGCGGCTCGGCCGGGTTGATGACGATGATCGCCTTGCCTTCCCTGGCGCCGCCGACCTGCTCGATGGCGCCGGCGGTGGTGCGGGTGAACTCGTCGATGTTCTTGCGCGTGCCCGGGCCGACCGAGCGCGAGGAGACGGTGGCGACGATCTCGGCGTAGGCCACCGGCTGCACGCGGGACACCGCGGCGACATGGGGATGGTGGCCTGGCCGCCGCAGGTGACCATGTTGACGTTCATTTCCAGGCGGCCGACATGCTGCTTGAGGTTGACCGGCGGCACGCAGTAGGGGCCGATGGCCGCCGGGGTCAGGTCGACCATCAGCACGCCAAGCGCGTTGAGCTTGCGGCTATTCTCGGCATGCACATAGGCCGAGGTGGCGTCGAAGGCGATGCGGATGTCGTCGTCCAGCACGTGCGGGAGCAGGCCGTCGACGCCTTCGGCTGTGGTCTTCATGCCGAAATCGCGGGCGCGTTTGAGGCCGTCGGAGTTGGGGTCGATGCCGACCATCCACACCGGCTCAATCCACTCGGAACGGAGCATCTTCATCACCAGATCGGTACCGATATTGCCGGGGCCTATGATGGCCGCCTTGAGTTTCTTGCTCATGGGTTTGTCCTCTGTTCGATCAGGTGAAGCGCACGGAGGCGCTGCCGATGCCGCCGATCTCGACGCGCATGAAGTCGCCGGCCTTGACCGGCTCCAGGGGTACCAGCGAGCCGGAGAGGATCACTTCGCCAGCCTTCAGCGGGATACCGAAGCGGCCCAAGGTGTTGGCCAGCCAGGCCACGCAGTTGACCGGCGAACCCAGGGCCGCGGCACCGGCGCCGGTGCTGAGCAACTGGCCGTTCTTCTCCACCAGCATGCCGCAGGTAACCAGGTCGACCTGGCGTGGCGACACTGCCGTGTCGCCGAGCACGAACAGGCCGCAGGATGCATTGTCCGCTACTGTGTCTTCGATCTTGATTTTCCAGTCGCGGATGCGCGAATCGACGATCTCGAAACAGGGCATCACGCACTCGGTGGCGGCCAGCACGTCGGCGTTGGTCACGCCGGGGCCGATCAGGTCCTTCTTGAGGATGAAGGCGATTTCGCCCTCGGCCTTGGGCTGCATCAGCCGCTGGCTGATCGGCACGGCCTCGCCGCTGTTGAACACCATGGCATCGGTCAGGTAGCCGAAGTCTGGCTGATACACGCCGAGCATGTTCTGCACCGCCTTGCTGGTGACGCCGATCTTCTTGCCGATGATCTTCTCGCCGGCGGCCAGCCGGCGTTCGAGCATGCGCAGGGAAATGTGGTAGGCGTCGTCGATGCCGATGGCGAAACCGCGCTCGGTCAGCGGGCTGACCGCTTCACGGTTGAGCATCGCCTGATACAGCTCGTCGCCGAGCTCGTTGATCAATATCTGGTCCATGCTTGTCTCTCTCAGGAAAGGGGGGCGGCCTCGGCGAGGAAATCCTCGACCAGGCGGGCGAAACGCTCGGCGTGTTCGATCTGGGTCCAGTGGCCACACTGGTCGAAGACGTGTAGCTGGGCGTTGGGAATCCACTGCGCTAGGGTCAGCGAAGCCTGCAGCGGGATGATCTGGTCTTCGCGGCCATGCACCACCAGGGTCGGGTGGGGCAACGCGCGGATCGCCCGCTCGTCGCTGCACAGCTCCTCGATCCATCGCTGGCGCGGGGCCGGGAACATGGCGGCGAAGGATTCCTGGAAGCCCGGGCGTATGCTGGCCTGGTAACGCAGTTCGGCCAGGTCTTCGCTGACCAGGCCGCGATCGAAGGCGAACAGGTCGAGCAGCGCGCGCATATTAGCTAGCGATGGCCTGTAGCCCCAGGCTGCGTCCAGCCCCGACGTGAGCTCGAAGGGCACGCCGACGCTGCCCATCAGCACCAGCCGGCGCACCCGCTCGGGGTGACGCACGGCCAGGGCCAAGGCGATGGCGCCGCCGAAGGAATTGCCGACCAGGTCGGCCTGGGCGATGCCCTGGGCATCCAGCACGCCGAGGGCATGCAGCACCCAGGTGTCGAGGCTGTAGTGAGCATCTGCCGGGCGCTCGCTGTAACCGAAGCCGAGCATGTCCGGGGCGAGCACCCGGTGATTCTGGGCCAGCTGCGGCATGACCAGGCGCCAGTTGGCCCAGGCGGTGACGCCAGGGCCGGAGCCGTGGATCAGCAGCAGCGGAAAGCCGCTGCCCTGCTCCAGCAAGTTGGTGCGCCAGCCTGCGGCGAGGATCTCGCGACCCAGCTCGGGGCTAGGTTCCGGAGCCTGCTCCGCTGCTTGCGGGGGTGCCTTCAGGGATGCAGTCATGGCCGCCTCAGAGTTTCACGCAGATGTTTTTCAGCTCGGTGTAGAACTCCAGCGAGTGCACACCCCCTTCGCGGCCGATGCCCGACTGCTTGCTGCCGCCGAAGGCGGTGCGTAGATCGCGGAGGAACCAGCTGTTGACCCAGACGATGCCGGCCTCGATCTGCCCGGCGACGCGGTGGGCGCGCGAGCTGCTCTCGGTCCAGATCGCCGACGCCAGGCCATAGGGCAGGCTGTTGGCCAGTTCGATGGCCTCCTCTTCCGTATCGAACGGGCGGATATGGCAGCAGGGGCCGAAGATTTCCTCGGTGACCACCGCCGAATTGTCGGAGAGGCCAGTCCAGATAGTCGGCTGCACCCAGGCGCCGCCGGCCAGGTGCGCCGGCATCTCCGGCACGCCGCCGCCGGTGACAACGGTGGCGCCGTCATCGACTGCCTGCTGGTAATAGCTGAGGACTTTTTCGCGGTGCTTGAGGCTGACCAGCGGGCCGAAGTTGCTGCTGGCGTCGTCCGGCGGCCCGATCACCAGGCTTTCGGCACCGGCCTTGAGTCGGGCGACGAACGCGTCGAAGATCGGCCGCTCGATATACAGTCGCTCGGTACCGAGGCAGACCTGGCCGCAGTTGGCGAAGGCCGAGCGCAGGGTGCCCTCGATGGCCTTGTCCATATCGCAGTCGGCGAACACGATGCCGGCGTTCTTCCCGCCCAGTTCCAGCGACACCTGGCGCACGCCCTTGGCCGCAGCGCGCATGATGGTTTCGCCGGTGCCGGTCTCACCGGTGAAGGTGTAGGCGTCGACGTCCGAGTGCTCGGTGAGGAAGGCCCCGGCCGAATCGCCGCCGAAGCCATGCACCACGTTGTACACGCCCGCCGGTACGCCGGCGGCCTGCATCACCTCGCCGAGCAGGGTGGCGGTCAGCGGAGTTTCCTCGGATGGCTTGACCACCACGCAGTTGCCGCAGGCCAGGGCCGGTCCGACTTTCCAGGTCATCAGCAGCAGCGGCAGGTTCCACGGGCTGATGACCCCGATCACCCCCTTGGGCCGGCGCACGCCGTAGTTGAGCGCACCGGCGCCATCCGGGGTGGCCATCTCGAAGGCTTCGTTGGCGACATTCTTCAGCAGGTCGGCGAACACCTTGAAATTGGCCGCCCCACGCGGGATGTCGATATGGCTGGCCAGGGATTTTGGCTTTCCGGTGTCGAGGCATTCGGCCTCGAGAAACTCGTCGAAACGGGCCGTGATGCCATCGGCCACGCGATGCAGAATGTCAGCGCGCTCGGCCACCGTCATCTTCCCCCAGGGCCCCTTGAGCGCGGCACGGGCAGCTTTGACCGCAGCGTCGACCTCGGCGCGGCCGGCCTCGTGGACGCGGCCGATCACCTGGCCATTGACCGGGTTGATGTCCTCGAAGGTGCGGCCGCTGGCCGAGCCGACAAAGGCACCGTTAATGAAATGCTTGATCTCTTTCATCTGCGTAATCTCTGCAATAAGTCGAGCTGGGCCTTTAGGTCATAACGGTCATGAATCGTTCGTTGAGCACCCGGTCGTGATAGAAGATCGCCTTGCCCACATCCTTGGCCAACCAAGTCACCGGCTTGTGATCCGGATAGTTGTAGTTCCCGCCGCAGAACACCTCGCAGCGGTTGCCGGACGGGTCGAAGAAATAAATGGTCTTGCCGTGGGTCAGGCCGTGCCTGGTCGGGCCGATATCGATCGAGGTGTCGGTCATGCTGATCAGGTCGGCAGCGCGCAACACGTCCTCCCAGGTATCGAGGAGGAATGAGGCATGATGGAACTTACCCTTCTCCGCATGCTGGATAAAAGCCACATCGTGGGCCTTGGTCGACAAGCTTAGAAACTGTGCTAGGCGTATACCCTCGGCATCGACCACTTGCTCGGCCAGGTAAAAGCCGAGTACCTCGGTAAACAACTCATAAGTGGCTTGTAGTTCATCACCATACAGCAGGCAATGATCGAAACGCACCGCCGACATACCTTTCAGATCGCGTGGCCAGGCTTCGGGATTGACCTCATTCACACCCCATTTGCCAGTGTATTCCTTGTCAGCATACAACTCGAAGTGATGCCCTGAGGGGGCTTGGAAGCGCACACGCCGACCGCAACTATTGAGCTCCCCCGCCGGTACCTGTTCGACGGAACAGCCATGTGCCTGCAGATCCTGCTCAAGTTGCTGGAGAGACACCTCATCTACCACCTTGAAACCCATGAAATCCATACCTGGCTCATCAGCTTCGCGTAGCACTACAGAAAATTTGTCAACCTCACTCCAGGCCTTCAGATAGACACGGCCCTGGTCGTCACGATCCATCTCGATCAGGCCCAACAATTCGATGTAGTGTTCCAACGCCTTACCCATGTCCAGTACACGCAGTTGCACGTGCCCTGGGCGCATTACACCTTTCTTCATGACATCACCTATTCTCTTTATTATTGTGGATCGACCGTGTTTTCACTGCCAGGCTTTGAATAACGCTCGATACATAGATCGCTCCGGGCAAACAGTCGGCAGGCCAAGGCGTAGCCTTGTTCGCGGGCTTCTACCGGCAGGTGCTTGCAGCTCACACGCCCGCACTCGTAGTCACCGGCAAGAACCCTCACCTTGCACAAGCCACAACCGCCACCACGACAGCCCACTGGTAAGCATTGCTTACCCTGCGTCTCCATTGCACTTAACACTGATTGCAGCGGCTGACAGGCAAATCGCTCTCCGCCAGGCTGCACAGTGATTTCAAAGGCCTCTGACATATCTTCCTCCGTTCAACCAAGGCAGAGCCGGAGTAGCTTCACTTTGGGCCGCGACGGTGCCGATGTAGGACATCAAAAGACAAATCTTGATCGGTTCGGCCGCCTTGACCGCCCTCGCCAGTGAAATGCTGAGGGCCAATGCCAGAGCACTGACGGTGAAGGTGGAACGGAACGAGCAAGGCATCTTGTTACTGTTGTGCATTGTCACGTCCAGCGGCGCTCAGCGGCGCAGCATGCAAGGAAACTATATTAGGTTTAGGATGCGGTTGTGGTATCGGCCCACTGACGCTAGGGCCGGTAGGCCGCCCATGCTTAGAAGCTTCCACGTGTAGTTAAAGATCAAGCGGTTCTCATCGACGTCAGCCTGGTGGTTGGAACCCGTAGTGACATTCCACTCCTGACGCTCAGCCCCTTAAGCGAGCCCCTCTCCACCACATAGCCGACGTCCAGGACGCAATCGAATTGTTTGCCCTCGAATCCGCGACCGTTATCAACGTTGTCACCCTTGACGTAGCACACCCCGGCTACCATTTTCCCAACCCAGGCGCGCACGTGCCTCGGCCAGGTCGGCGTCGAGGTCGTGGCTCCACAGCCAGTCGAAGCGGGTCGCCAGGTTTTCCCCCAGCAGATGCTCGTTCGCACCTACGACGGGGTCGCGAAACTCGTATAACTCGCCGGTCTCCCGGGAGGTTCGCTGCACGCGACAGGCACGAGGGCGGCGCAGGTCGTCGTAGGCTTCAAGCAGCTCGGCGAGGTTGTCTGCATCGACTTGGGTATCGCCCAACAGGCGGGCGAGGAAGTAGGCGTCCTCAAGTCCTTGGGCGGCACCGGCGCCTTGGTGCGGCAGCATGGCGTGAGCTGCGTCGCCGATCAGGACGACCCGCCCGTGCACGTAGCCCGGCAGCTCCGCCAGGTCGTGCAGTGCCCAGAGAGTTGGTGCCGGGATGCACTCCAGCAGGGTGCGCGCGGCATCACCCCAACCCGCGAAGGCATCGAGCATCTCTCGCTGGCTCACATCGCGCACCCAAGGGGCATCCGCGGGCCAGTTCGGCTTCGGCTCACTACGGTCGGAAATGAAGGCCACAACGTTGATGAGGCGGCCATTCCTCACCGGAAAAGTGAGGATATGGCCGTCAAGCCCTAGGTACATCTGCGGTACGTCCACCAAGTGCTCGTCGATGCCCTGGGCTCGATAGGCTTCGCGCAGGTGTAGGCTGTCGACCATCCCCCGATAGGCACAGGTGCCGCTGAAGCGCGGTACCTGTGGGGCCAGCCCCTGACCTTCCAGCACATGACTACGCAGCGCTGACTTGATTCCGTCGGCACCGATTAGAAGGTCACAGCGGTGCTCTGTGCCGTCGGCGAATAGCACTTGCACTTCGCCCCCCTTTTGCTCGACCTGTGTGGCGCGCTTCCTGAATTGGGCGATACCTTTTGGGAGGTGATTTACTAGGGCATCGAGGAAATCCGCCCGGTGTACCGAGGACTGGCCCACGCCCGGAGCGATGGTCGCTCCCAGATAGCTGGCATCCCTGCCGCGCCGCCACTCGAACCACACGTCCTCCCAGGGCTCCGAGGTACGGTCGGCGACCTGCAAGTAGGCCTCGCCCAAGCCTAGGCCGACAATGGCGCGCACCGCGTTGGGGCCAAAGGAAACTCCTGCACCGACCTCACCAAAAGCCGGCGCGCACTCGAACAGCTGTACTTGGAGATGGGAGTAGCGACAGAGCTCCAGAGCCAAGGCAACGCCGGAAATCCCGCCGCCGATGATACCGATGCGCAAGCCAGGTTTATTGTTTTTCATGCTGGTACTCATGATGGTTTTACAGTTGACTGTTAATAACCATAACGGAGTAAAGAATATTGATAAAGACACCGACCACTATACAATATATTATAAGCGTGAATATTGCTGCCTGCCAGGCGGGACGCCGGCATAACCCGAGCGAGGCTCCATGGAACTGCGTGATCTGGATTTAAACCTGCTGGTGGTGTTCAACGAGCTGCTGGTCTGCAGACGCGTCTCTATCGTTGCCGAGAACCTGGGCCTGACCCAGCCTGCTGTCAGCAATGCGCTGAAACGCCTGCGCACAGCGCTACAGGACCAACTTTTCGTGCGCACCTACCAGGGTATGGAACCCACACCCTACGCCGCGAACTTGGCCGAGCCCGTCGCCTTGGCCATGCACGCCCTGCGCGAAGCCCTGCAGCACCATGAGCGCTTCGATCCGCTGACCAGCGAGCGTACTTTCACCCTGGCCATGACCGACATCGGCGAGATCTACTTCATGCCGCGGCTGATGGATGCGATTACTCTTCAAGCCCCCAATTGCGCGATCAGCACCGTGCGCGACAGTTCGATGAGCCTGATGCAAGCCTTGCAGAACGGCACAGTGGACCTAGCCGTGGGCCTGCTGCCCAACCTGCAGACTGGCTTCTTCCAGCGCCGGCTGCTCCACAATCACTACGTGTGCCTGTGTCGCAAGGACCATCCGGCCACCCGCGAACCCCTGACTCTTGAGCGCTTCTGTTCCTATGGCCACGTGCGTGTCATCGCCGCTGGCACAGGCCACGGCGAGGTGGACACATACTTGACGAAGGCCGGCATCCGGCGCGACATCCGCCTGGAGGTGCCGCACTTCGTCGCCGTTGGCCACATACTCCAGCGCACCGAGCTGCTCGCCACTGTGCCGATACGTTTCGCCGACTGCTGCGTAGAGCCCTTCGGTCTGAGCGTCTTGCCGCACCCAGTCGCCTTGCCGGAAATCGCCATCAACATGTTCTGGCATGCGAAATACCACCAGGACCTCGCCAATATCTGGTTGCGGCAACTGATGTTCGACCTGTTTTCTGATTGAGAAGAAATCCGAGCTGATCAATACGGTCGACAGTGATCTTACGCAGCCCGCTTGCACCTGGCTACGGGGCTGTTAGCATGTCCAGCGCACTGAAGAAAACAGTGACCTTCCTGTCGAACTGTGGCGATCTTTGACATGGGATCGAGGTAAAGAGCTATCAGATAACGCTCGATTTACAATCGAATCCGGAGTAAAGGTTTTCTTTGCCGACCCCCATAGTCCATAGCAGCGCGGTACGAACGAAAATACGAATGGTCTTCTACGGCAATACTTCCCGAAAGGTACCGATCTGTCTCGATGGGGAGCCCAGGAGATCCAATCCGTAGCTCGTGTGCTGAACACGAGACCCCGGAAAACACTCGGTTGGAAAACACCTGCCGAAGCACTGAATGAGTATCTAAAATCTATCCAACAATCCAGTGTTGCGACGACCGGTTGAATTCGCCCTGGCTGCCACGGTCGCTGCGCCGGAACGCTCCGATGAGCTCGAGATCCTCCAACAGTAAGGCTTTGGCTTTTTGCCGTGGCCGCCCGTGCACCCGCTCAATACCCCGCAATGTCTTGCGTACCGTGGCGCTGGCAGTAGGGTCAGGAAAACCCTGATAGCGCCTGGGGACATTCCCTGCTTTGAGCCTCAGAGACGCACGGCTGGAGGCTGACAAGTACCGGCTCGATATCGCCCGTGGCGTCGATCCAGCCGCTGAGCGTGCGAAGGCCAAAGCCGCCAAAGCCTCACGAACGACAACGAGCCACACGTTTCGGTCTTCGGCGGAAAGGTACATACGCACGCATTCGTCGAGTTGGTCTAAGAAGCATCACCAGCAATGGCAGAATTCACTCACGAAGCATGTCTACCCTGTCATAGGCGGATTTCGGATAGCCGAGGTCGACACGGACGATATCCTGGATGTGCTGACGCCGATCTGGAGCAAGACCCCCGTCACGGCTGACCGCGTCCGGAATCGCATAGAGCTCGTGCTCGATGCAGCGAAGGCACTGAAGCTTCGGCAAGGTGAAAACCCCGCACGGTGGCGTGGTCATCTCGACAAGCTCTTGCCCAAGCAATCGCATACGGTAGTCCCCTTCCCGTCTCCGACACCTTTACGCACTGCCGAGCTGTTGGCTAGGCTCGATTCCCTGGATGGGGCAGCAGCTCGTGCTGTTGAATTCGCAATTCTGACTGCGACCCGTAACCAAGAGGTGAGCGGGGCCCAGTGGCCGGAAATAGATTGGGAAGAGAAAATCTGGTACATCCCAGCAGAACGCATGAAAGCGGGCAAGGCTCACCGGGTACCCCTTACCGAGCAAATGCTCGAGGTGCTACGGCAGCAGGTCGGAAAGCATGACAAGTGGATATTTCTCAACTCCTGGCGAACAGGCCCCATTCCCGGCAATGCCATGGCCAGGGTGCTCGCTCAGCTCCAGGTCGATGGCGTCGTACCGCATGGGTTCAGATCTACTTTTCGGACGTGGGCTGCGGAAGAAACCGATCACCAGCGAGAGGTTTGCGAAATGGCTCTCGCGCATACCCTCAACAGTAAGGTTGAAGCAGCATATACTTCGGACTTCCCTGCCTTGGTTTGAGTGGCGCCTGTTGAGTGTTCACGCCAGGTGCAACATCGCTGCTCGAGGGAGCGCTGTTACCACCAGCCTGGACGCTGCCGGCCTCGGCTGTCTTCTCTTCGATACAACCTTCAGTCATCTGATGAGAAACACTCGCCGCACCCTCCAGGGCCTCGTTCGTAGCATCTGCATCATCAGCGGAAGGGATGGACGCGGAGCCACCCTCGCCACCGAAGAGGTTCGGGCCAAAATCCATTACGGTGTCGTCCTGAGGTGTTTGCATGTTGGGTACTCCTTTTCTGTTCGGGCTTTAACCTATGAAATCACCCTTCCAGAAAATCCCAACCCTCACGTCTCCTCAGCATCACGGGCCTGCATTTTTGCCTTCACCCGATTCTCCAGCCTCTTTGCTACATCCACAACAAAGGCACAGCTCCTGCCCGGCGGCCTTCTCCAGGTCAACAGTGATAGTGCTACTCCCGCGCAGTGAGGACAGCTCGGCAGCGATCAAAGCCCGTTGTGCCACGGTGAGCTGCCGTCGATAGAGGTTCAGAGAGAGGACATAACCCAGGGCATCATCAATTGAATACTGTTCCACGGCACTGACCAGGGACGCTGTAGCCATTGCCATCCTGTGCGATAACTCGCCGTAGAGCGTGTAATTGCTGCTGAACGCTGCAACACCGTTGCGCTCCAGAAATGCCCGGATCTTGAAATAAGGATCTCCCATCTTCAAACCAAGCTCCTTGGCCTCATTGGTGCAAGCAACGATGCAGCCATCCGAGTTCGAAAGAACCACCACTGGTTTACCCCTCAGCTCGGGCCGGAAAATGCGCTCGCAGCTGCAGTAAAACTTGTTCGCGTCGACCAGGCTGAACACAGGTCGCCGGGGTTCAAAGTTCATGAGGCGACAGACTCCAAGTCACGACGCCAAACACTTCGTACTGTATTCGTCGGGAGTGACGGCCTTGTATGTCGGGGTTGCTGATTCGAGTGTCCACCCTGCAGCTGACTTGGCCAGCCGCTTTACCACGGGTTGGTTGTCGACGTACGCCATCACAATGTGTCCGGAACACGCCGTCACTGTCCGGTCGATGATCAAACGGGTTCCGGTGAAAATTCCGGCATCGCGCATGCTCTCGCCTTCGACTTTCACGATCCAGATATGTGGTGCGCGAATGTTCAACAGTTCGTCGAGCGAAATGGGCGGTTCGTAATAATCAGCCGCTGGGCTGGGAAATCCACCGGCAGCGGTGCAGGACAACAGTTGAAGCGGGACGCCAGATCCCAAGAGAGGCTGGATTGCTACGACTTTCATAAATCACCGGAATACTGTTTGCATGTACAGTAATCCAGCCTTTACGCGACAGCCAGCGGGAAGTGATGGAAGGAACGACAACCTGCAGGCGTGCCCCCTTCGGGGGGCGGCTCTCGTGAACCAAGCCTTGGCCAAAAGCGCGCCAGGTCTTGGCCCTTCGGGCTTCGATCCTCACGTCTCCGGCCTGCGCGCTCCGCTTGCCGGTCCTTCCGCATCACCAGGTAGGCTCATCATCATCGGAAGGTAGCGGATCGCCCCAATGGCCTATCCGCCGCCCGGCCTTGCCTACAAGGGGCTTTCGCGGCATATCCTTGTCGCTTCGCGCCTGCGGTATTCCACGACCCCTTGCACGCGGCCAGGCTCTGGATAGTCCGGGCTTACCGCGACCTTCCGAAGCTGACGAGCAGACCCACCACCGGCAGCGCGCTCCAGTCCCAAGAGTTTTGATGCAGCCTGCGGCTGCTGCTTTGAAAAGCGTTTATTTCCCGCGCCCAACACTCGGCCTCTGAGCAGCCCGGCAGAGCGGCGTCGGCAAGACATTTTGAAAAAAAACCGCACAACGGCGGGTTTGAGTCAGCGCAACGTTTACCCGTTGGCTAGGTCGACGTGCTGTTTTGCTGTCATGTCCAGGCCTACCGCACGCATCACGCCGATCATGGTTTTCAATGTCGGATTGCCGTTTTTCAGATTGTAGAGGTGTGCGCGGGTGACGCCTGCCTCTTCTGCAATTGAGGTCATGCCTTTGGCGCGAGCTACCACGCTCAGCGCTTGCGCGATAAAGGAGGCATCCCCCGATTCGAAAGCATCAGCCATAAAGATGGCGATAGATTCCGCGTCAGTGAGTAATTCCGCTGGATCGTATTCGTAAATTGGTTCTTTCATTCGTCTGCACTCCACTGGCTTGCCAGAGTTTTAGCGGTTTCTATATCCCGCGCCTGACTGCTTTTATCCCCACCGCAGAGCAATAGGACCAGCTGATCGCCGCGCTGCTGGAAATACACCCGGTAACCGGGGCCATGATGAATTCGCAACTCACTGACGCCTTGACCTACTGGCTGCACGTCACCGACCAACCCGTGGGCTACCCGCAGCACCCGCGCCGCGATAATCAGTTTGGCCTTCTTGTCACGCAGTTTGCGTTCCCAAGTCATGTAAGTGGCGGTTTGGATAATCGTTTTCATGGGTATAAGTGTATTATATATATGACACATAGTCGAGCGGAATGGCCTATTCTCGCATGCGAAAAAGTAAATAAATAGTCATATTGGATGATACTTATAGTTTACTATGTTTGTGTTTGTTGAGATAATTTCTCCGTCGAAGCAATCCTGCTTCGGCAGCTTGGAACCAGCGGCGGCAACCGCCCAGGCAAATCGCGAAGGAGCTTTCAATGAACACTCATACCCAGTTTCAAACCACCGCCCCGATCTTTCACAACTGGCTGACCACTGATGACTTCCTGGCTTTTGCCAAAGGTATTTCTAAGCCGATGACTTCCAATATCGACGACATGAAAGCCAAGTTCGACGCGATCTTCTCTGACGCTTGCAAGCGTGGTTCGACGTACGAAACTGTCGTGCATAACTTCTTTTGCGCGGGTGTCGAGGCCGAGTTCGGCACAGACGAAACAGCCCCCGAGTTCGCGGAAGTTTTCGTGTATGCCCGCGAATATGGCTACATGAATGCAAGCGAAAATGCCGCACGCGAACAGGAGGACGCCGAGAACGGCTATTGCCAACACGGCCTTGATGAACAGACGTGCCCGTGCGGTTGCTTCGAAGGCGACGCATACTAAAACCACCCCGCCGCCCCTGTACGCCGGGGCATCTAAAAGGAGTTTCCATCATGGCCCGTGGCGTAAACAAAGTGATTCTAATAGGGACTTGCGGTCAGGATCCCGAGGTTCGTTACCTTCCCAACGGTAACGCCGTGACCAATTTGAGCTTGGCCACCAGTGAGCAATGGACAGATAAGCAAACCGGGCAGAAGGTCGAAAAAACCGAGCGGCACCGGGTATCCCTGTTCGGCAAGGTGGCCGAGATTGCCGGCGAGTATCTGCGCAAAGGTTCACAGGTCTACATCGAAGGCAAGCTGCAAACCCGCGAATGGGAGAAGGACGGTATCAAGCGTTACACGACAGAAATTGTCGTAGACATGCAAGGCACCATGCAGCTGCTGGGGGGTAGACCGCAGAACCAGGACGGCACCAACCAGGCGCAGCAACAGCGGCGACCACAACAACCGGCCCCGCAACCGCAGCCCGCATATGACCCCATGGATGACGACATTCCCTTCATGGACCCCTATCGTTTTTCTTGCCTGCTGCAGTAGACGTGACGGTCTGTGCAACTAGAGCCCGGCCCAGCGCCGGGCTTTTTTACAGACAAAATAGTACAATTAGATTATACCTTTAGTTGACTTGGTAACGATCTTTTGCGATAATTTCTATGTCGAAGCAATACCGCTAAGACAGCCTGGAACCAGCGGCGGCAACCGCCCAGGCACATCGCGAAGGAGATTCAAAAATGCGTCTATCCAGCAGCTTCCGCAACCCTTGCATGGTTCGCAGCAACACCCCTTTGACTAACGACGAAATCGCGCGTGTCGCGCCGTCCATCTTTGCCGTCGAAGCGCACGACAGCCGCTCCGATCGCTACCGCTACATCCCAACCGTCGACGTGCTTACCGCGCTGCGCGCAGAAGGGTTCGAACCCTTCATGGCTTGCCAAACCCGCGTGCGTAACTCCGACAAGATCCAGCACACCAAACACATGATCCGCCTGCGCCATGCGTCCAACATCATGGACAAGGAAGCCAACGAAATCATCCTGCTCAACAGCCACGATGGCACCAGCAGTTATCAAATGATGGGCGGGTGCTTCCGCTTTGTGTGCGCCAACGGCCTTGTCCTGGGCGAAGCCGCGATGGATCAGAAAGTCCGTCACAGCGGTCGACAAGACGTAATCGGCGAAGTCATCGAGGGGGCATATGAGGTGCTGGACCAATTCGCACTGATCGAGGATCAGCGCGAAACCATGAAGCAAATCCAGATTCGCCCCGAGCTGCAACACGCTTTCGCCGAAGCTGCATTAGCGTACCGCTACGACCCAGCCGAAGGCCCGGCGCCTGTGACAGCTTCACAGCTGCTCATGCCTCGCCGCCGTGAAGATCGCACCGATGATCTCTGGACCACATTCAACCGCGTACAGGAAAACTCCATCAAGGGAGGGCTTACAGGTCGCAACAAGCAAGGTCGCCGCACCAGTACCCGCGCCGTCACCGGCATTGACCAGGACGTGAAGCTAAATCGCGCCCTTTGGGTTCTGGCTCAGCACATTCGCGAAGCCGCCTAACAAGTTCAGGCCGGGCGCTACACGCCCGGCCTACCTCGCAAGGAGATAGCCGCCATGCCGAAAGTTTTCTTTGTACCAGGTCAAACCACAATCATTGATTACGCCCGCGAGATTGGCCCCAACATGTGGGCCGCTCGCTGCAGCTGGCTAATGTTGCCGGAGATTCGCGTGCGTCACCCCGGCGCAGTGCTGGACGATCAAACCGCTTTCCTGCAGGCGCAGGAATCGGCCAACGGCACCAAGCCTGCGCGCATCACTGAGGCGCGCTTTGATTTTGCGGTCAGTCATGGCCAGGTGTTGGACTACTTCGCCGATGACACCGGCGATTCATTCATACTGCAGGCCCCCGAGGTCGGCGATTTGGTGCGCGTGTATGCCCGTTGTTTCGGTCATTGCTGGTCGTTCCTGTGTCTGTCGATCATCACCCATAGCGAGATCCGTTCCCGGATCTGCACAGCGGTGGCCACGAATCATTGACCACTGAAAAACGGAGTTACTACATGCAGTCGATTTACACCGCCGAGGACTGGAAAAGAATATCGCCGGTATTCGCCTCGCGTCGCTTGGCGGTCTCTACGGTAGAGATCGCCAAGGCCATCTTGGTAGATGGCCAGCGACCGCAAGACGTGGCCAACGCTAGGGACATGTCTAAACAGACCGTTCACGCAGCAGTAAAGCGAGTTCGGGCAATCCTAGACGAGCACGGGGCCAGTGAGCTGGTGCCCGTTATGGTCTGGTTACCGCCCGAGCTGGCCGCGCAAGTCATGGAGATGGCCAAGCCCTACATGGATGCCAAACCGGCAACGAAAAAGGGAGGCAAGGATGCGTAAGACCGATTTTAAATCATGGCTCAAAAACAACGGCATGGCCCTGCCGGTGCTGTTTGAAGATGACCCGGTGGCGTACACGTTCGCGCCTCAAACTGTGACCCTCACGCCTGAGTTGCTGCACCAGCTCGACCGCGTGCGCCTGTTGCAAGACGCCGCCGATGATCACAACTGCCCGGATCGGCAAGCGTTGGAAAGCGAGATTGAACAGGCTCACCGCTTTGTAAGCTGGACGCTGCAAGGCATCGTTTATCCCGAATCAAAATGAATGGAACTCACCAATGAAAACCGCCACATCACGACGCCATAAAATCCTATTCGTTGGGTTGGCCATCTTTTTGGTAGCCGGATGGATTCAACAAAAATACGCCAAGGACCGCGCCCAAGCTGACTATGAAAGTCACTGCGCGGAGATTGCGAAAAACCCGGCCCGGATGCCATGCGTTACCCCAACGTCGCCTAATATTCCATTGCCAGCCCAGGGTTAGAATGCTCGTTGCGTAACATCAACTGATTCCAAAAATGAGGTGCCGCATGCAACACCAAATTGCTGACCTTCGACAGATCGCCCAGGTATGGCGTAAAAATAACCAAGAACAGTCTGGTGGGATCGTGTGTATTTGGGAGCAGTCTGCCTACTGCTGGAAAAATGAACTGCGCGACCCTGACCATGAAAGACCAGGTGTGTACGCGGTTTTAGAAGATGGCCAAGTGTTCATTGCCGAAGGTGGTGATTATTCAAACGGTGCCAAACAGTGGGCGGCGATTGCCCCCGCTGCAAACAAGAATCCAGCCTAGATCTACCCCCTAATTTCCCTGTGCGTGCCCCCTTCGGGGGGCGGCTGTCGTGAACCAAGCCCTGGCCAAAAGCGCGCCAGGTCTTGGCCCTTCGGGCTTCCATCCTCACGCCTCCGGCCTTCGGCCTGCGCGCTCCGCTTGCTTTGTAACGGCACAGGGTTTTACCTTGGCCGACCTCCCGGTCGGATTTAAAACCTTCCGGCCTGGCGGCCGGACGCTGCAGCAACTCACGTTCAAGATCTTTGCACGGCTCAGGAAATCGTCCTGCAGTTGCCCACCGCCCGGGCAAACAGCACGTCCAGCCCGTGGACAACTGCTCCGCTCGCTCTGGCCTTTGTTGGGCCTCGCTCGCTGGACGATTTTTCGTGCGTGAGCTCCTGCAGCGAAAAAGCAGCCTTCGGCGACCAAGAGCTGCGCCCTTGGATCCGCAGCTCATACGTCGCCTGACCGGCAGCGGCCAGCCGCAATCAACTGACGTTCATCCTGAAACGTCAGACATTTGCGACCGGCTCAACTGGGTGATGGATCTGCTGGGACTTCCACCAGTTCTTTTGAATCCACGAACGGCACATTGCAGTCGACGCATTGCACGCGACCGCTCAAACCTGGCTTACCCCACAAATTCAAATGGCAGCTCGGGCATGTGTATTTGCGCTTGTTCTTCGGATCCTCGGGGTTTGTGGCAGGAGTCAGCAACCCCGCCGAAGTTAGCGCCAGTATGTCTATCGTCGGATCAGCCACAGGCTGTTCGACGGGTTTTCCATCAGGCCCGTAAAGCTGGGTCGCTGACATGGCCACCCGTTGGGTAACCACGTCAATCCAAGAAAGCATGCCGCCCTGTTCAATCAGTTCCTGGCATGCAACAGCGAATGGCCCACCATCAATGATGTAGTGCGTCATCTGCTGGCCGCATTGCTTACCACCTGGCTCACCTGTATCGGACGGCATCAGTCCGATGGACTTCATTTTGTTGGCCCACTCGCGGTTGTGGTAGCCGCTTCGTGATCGCGTGCCGAAGTGGTCTTGCCACTGATGAACCTGTTCATGTGCAAGCGTGGAAAGCGTCTGATCGATCCGACGATGCGCGAAGTACGCACAGTTGAGCGCAATCTCATCGCTTTTTCCCGCGCCGTTCCGGCGCAGGAAACGCGACGGCGAGAAATACCCAAACGTATTGGCTTTTCGCTGCAGGGTGAAAATGCAGCCGGGCAGCTGCCCGCCAAACAACTTTTCATTGAACCAGTCATAGGCCCCTTCAATTTCTTCGTAAAGCTGCTGACTTGGTGTAGCGGACATAAGGACTCCTTTCTCGCATGCGAGAAAAACCCCAAAGCCTGATTACCAGCGGCGGGGCGGGTGTAATTCGTAGGAAAGCATATCCTGTATCGTACGATACAGGATACACCCCAAAAAAAGGGGGCGTGCCCCCTCGATCAACCGAACAGCCTGAGCTGCTGGCCTACAACCATGAGAAGTGCGCCGATAACCACACCGGCGCCGATGAGCATTGCGCAAAATCCTACGGCGCGGCGCTGCGCTTGCGCCGTGATCAGATTGGCCGAACTCCGGTTAATCTCGTTACCAATCCTTGCGACCGCTTCGCGTCCGGCAAGGATCAGGGCATTGCGCTCCTTTTCCATCATGGATTCGAAGTTCATCTGCGACTGGAGCAGAGCCTTACCCGAGCCATCGCGCACCGCCTCGGAGATCTTCGCCGCCAACTCGCCGTCTACCTGTTCCAGGCGACGGACGAGCGCGTCGAAATCTTCCATCATCTGCCCGACCATCGCTTCACGCGCTGTCGTAGCGTCCTTGGCCATCGCTTACTTCCCCTTTCCAAACAGCGTGGCGTACACCTGATCGAGGTTCTGCCAGGCCGACTTTGCCAGGCGCTGCACAGAGATCATCCGTTTGGCCTGTTCCTTTGCGGCATCGTCTTGCGCGGCTCGCAGTTGCTCGCGGTAATCCGTGGTGTCCTGCACCACAGCGGCGATGCTGGTTTTCAAAGCCCGGAGGCGTTCGAACACTTCGTTCGAGTAAATCACCGCATCACGCTTGAGCATGAATTTCTTCTCCAGCTCGTGGAAACCCATCAACGCTGCGAAGGTGTGCGGCAAGTCGTCCGCGTCGTCGATCTCGACCTTGTTGAAGACCACCAGAATCCGGCTGCGCGGAACGCCCAGCGTGGCCAGCGTCTTGATCGTGTTGATGGTGTCCGCTTGCTGTTTTTTCTCGGATACCGTGGGCACCAGGAAGAAATCGAATTCTTCGTGCGAGCCTGCAAACTGGCCCATGTACTTGAAAAAATCCTCGACGTTGGATGCTCCAACGTCGACCACGGCGTTGTCTTCCGTCATGAGAATTTCCGACAACTCACCGAACCGGCGACCCTTGAGCAGCTCGATCTCGGCGGCATCATCCGATGCGCCGGCATTGATCGTTTCTACCGCGAAACGTACGCCGCCCATGCGTGGCGACAGCAGCGAATCGGACAAGGTTGTCTTGCCGGTGTTACCGCTGAAATTGACTACTGCGATTTTCATTTTGGCGTCCTTTTTCGACGGCCTGCATTCTCATACATGGCCAGATCTGAGGCGTTCTGATCATCCCCAGGATTCATAATCTTGCTCAGCTCAAGCGGCCCCAACGGGGCCGCTTGACTGACCTTCGTTTCTCCATCTGTATCGTACGATACACCTCCTTCTATTTCTGGCTCCCCTCGCTCAACCACTGGCTGCATGCTTGGCGCTGGGTTCGTAGTTTGGTTCGATTGCGTGGGCTTCTGTCGTTGCGTTTTTCGATACCGATACAGGTAACTTTTCAGCGTCTCCATGCTCAGCTCGATCCCCTGTTGTTTCAACACATCCAGGATCACTTGGCGACGTACACCCGCGCTCAGTTGTTGCTCAATCAATGGCATCACCTGGCGTATTTTCGCTGCCTTTGACTCAGGCCCTACCGCCATCAGTGCATTCGTTAGATCTTTGTCGCCCATTTTGCACCCTATCTGCACCCCTATTGCACTCTAGGTGCATCTTAATCGCCCCCTACCTGTAGTCAAGTTGCACCCCTCTTGCACTCTCTTAGCACCCTTCCTGCACCCTTTCTGCATACCATCTGTGCTACCCCCCTACGGCCTGCGGCCTGACTAGTGGATACGCCCTTAACAAGAGCTTCAACTTTTCCCCTTAACAGGGTCAAAGTCTCAATACACAACACGCACCCCCCTAGCGGTAGGTTAAAGCCGCGCTGGGAGCGGCTTACAGAGCAAATTCATGAATTTCATGCGCTATACATATGTATTACAAAATTATCATTTAGACCAATAAAATCAAGCATTTTATGTATTGCATTTGCTATACGCTATTTCGGAAGTTATCGTTATCCTGAATTAGTCCCATATTTGGCTCAGAGAGGACCACCGTGGCGAAGACACTTCCAATACGTTTAAACGACGACCAAGAGGCTCGCCTTGAGCAAGCGGCAGCGTTGGCAGGCTACAAACACCTGTCCACCTACGTGCGTGACAAGGCTCTGGCCAACGAAAAATCGGGGAGCCGACAGACCGATTTGGACAGCTGGGCAGATCAGCAACGCATGCTTGGTTTGCTCGAAAACGTCAGCCAGGCTCAGGCGCAAAATCGCACCCTTTTGACCATTGCTGTCTACTTGCTGCGCCAAGGTTTACAGCAAGGAAAGGTCAACCAATTGCGTGCCGAACTCAGCCATCTGGTCGATACCGATCAGTTGATCAGTACGCTGTTGCCAGAGCTGGCCAGCGATATCGAACGTCTATCAGGAGAGGACAATGCATAAAAGAGAAGTCGATTCTGCAGTGATGACAGCGGGTTTCGGTTTGCCGATCGCTGGATGGGCAGCAGGCGTTTATTTGGCACAGATGCCGTTGACGCCATTCCCTGCAGCGTTCAAGGAAACGCTTCACAACGGCTGGCAGAACCCGATTGTACTGGGGGCCACAATTGCCACGTCAGCGGTCGCCGCTTCGCTGGTTTATTACCTGTACGAGTATTGTGACGATGGGTTCCGGGGCGAGCAGTACCAGGAATTTTTGCGGGGCTCGGAGATAAAAAACTGGCATACCGTCAAGGCAAAGGTGCGCCGCCGTAACGAGAAGACGAATCGCGAGCGGAAAAAGCGAGGGTTGGCCAAGTCTGAGCCGGTCATGATTGGCAAGCTGCCTATGCCTCTGCACCTTGAAGATCGAAACACGATGATCTGCGCGTCTATCGGTGCCGGTAAGTCGGTGACCATGGAAGGCATGATCGCCTCGGCATTGAAGCGTGGTGATCGCATGGCCGTTGTCGACCCAAACGGCACGTTCTATTCGAAATTCAGTTTCAAAGGCGATTACATTCTCAACCCATTCGACGCCCGCTCCGCTGGCTGGACCATCTTCAACGAGATCCGTGGCATCCATGACTTCAACCGGATGGCCAAGTCGATAATCCCGCCCCAGGTCGACCCGAGTGACGAGCAATGGTGCGCGTACGCTCGCGACGTATTGTCCGACACCATGCGCAAGCTGAAAGAAACCAACAACCCGAACCAAGACACGCTGGTGAATTTGCTGGTGCGGGAGGATGGCGACACCATCCGCGCTTTCCTGGCCAACACGGACTCCGAGGGCTACTTCCGCGACAACGCAGAGAAGGCAATCGCCAGCATCCAGTTCATGATGAACAAATACATTCGTCCGCTGCGCTACATGAGCAAGGGCGATTTTTCCATCTACCAATGGGTGAACGATCCTAATGCCGGCAATCTGTTCATCACTTGGCGGGAGGACATGCGGGACACCATGAAACCACTGGTGGCCACGTGGATTGACACCATCTGTGCAACGATCCTCAGCTCAGAGCCGATGACAGGCAAACGGCTATGGCTGTTCCTCGACGAGCTGCAGTCCCTCGGCAAACTGGAAAGCTTCGTTCCTGCGGCGACCAAAGGGCGGAAACATGGTCTGCGTATGGTCGGCAGCCTGCAGGATTGGTCGCAACTCAACGCCAGTTATGGCCGTGACGATGCGGAAACGCTGCTTTCGTGCTTCCGAAATTACGTCATTCTTGCTGCAGCGAACGCCAAGAACGCAGGCATGGCCAGCGAAATCCTCGGCTCTCACGATGTTAAGCGTTGGCGGAAATCCTACACCGCGGGCAAGTTGACCAGGACCGAGGAAGTCACGCGGGATGAGCCGGTGGTTCAGGCTTCTGAAATCTCCAACCTTCCAGATCTGGTCGCCTACGTGAAATTCGGTGAAGACTTCCCGATCACCAAGGTAAAGACGCCGTACATTGATTACAAAGAGCGCGCCCAGGCAATCATGATAACCGGTCAAGCCGCGTAACGAGGTAGCCATGTTCAATGTTACCTCTATCAAGGGGAGCAACCAGTACGCTGCAGCTGGCTACTACACAGCTGCAGACGACTACTACGCAAAAGAGTCCCCCGGCGAGTGGCAGGGAATCGGCGCCGAGCTTTTAGGCCTGGATGGGCCAATCGACCAGAAGGAGCTGGCCAAGCTTTTTGACGGCAAGCTTCCGAACGGCGAGCTGATGCCCAAGCCCGTCAACAAGGAAACAGGTCAAATAGTTAATCGTCGGATGGGTTTGGATCTGACGTTCTCAGCTCCGAAATCTGTGTCTATGCAAGCCCTGATCGCCGGTGACAAGGACGTGGTAGCTGCGCACGACCGCGCAGTAACCAAAGCGATGGAGCATGTCGAGAAACTGGCGCAGACCCGCCGAAAGGAACATGGCAAGTCCATGCTCGAACGAACGGGCAACCTGATCATCGGTAAGTTTCGCCATGAACTCAGCCGCGCCAAAGATCCTCAGTTGCACACCCACGCCGTAGTCATGAACGCGACACGGCGTGCAGACGGTAAATGGCGAGCAATACACAACGACGATATTTTCAAGATCCAACCGCAGATCGACGCCATGTACAAGGGCGAGCTGGCCAAGGAGCTGCGCGAGCTGGGCTATGAAATTCGGGTGTTGGACAAAGACGGGAATTTCGAGCTGGCCCATATTTCGAGGGACCAGATCGAGGCGTTTTCGAGCCGGTCCAAGGTGATCGAGGAAGCGTTGGCCAAGGACGGGAAAACACGAAGCAACGCCACGGCCTTGGAGAAACAAATTATTGCGATGGCCACCAGGCCACGCAAAGACGAGCGCGACCGTCATTTGGTCAAAGAATACTGGGTCATCAAGGCGCGAGATCTAGGTATCGAGTTCGGCGGCCGCAGTCAGCTTGATAACCGCGAGTACGGTAGGCGCTCAGAGAGCATCCATGCAGAACACAACCTGCCGGAAGGCATCACCGCTGGCCAAGCAGTGGTGCAATACGCCATAAACCACTTGACCGAACGTGAGCAGGTTGTCGGCGAGTCTGATCTGCGCACAGCTGCGCTACGGCGCGCTGTTGGCTTGGCATCGCCATCCGAAGTCGACGATGAAATCAAGCGTCTGGTGAAACAGGGAACGCTTATCGAATCTCCACCAACCTACACGATGGCCACAGGTAAGGATGGGACGGCGCTGTCACCTGCTGGGTGGCGCGCATTGCTGAAAGAACAAAAGGGCTGGACTGACAAGGAAGCCCAGCAGTACGTCAAGATGGCGATCACCCGTGGCTCTTTGGTTGAAGCTGAAAAACGGTACACCACTCAACGGGCGTTGAAACGAGAAAAGGCGATCCTCGCTATCGAGCGCAGCGGACGTGGCCTAGTCGCGCCGCTGTTGAGCAAGGAGCAGGTAGCAAAAGCACTTGAGGGCTCAACACTATCTGCAGGCCAGTACCAGGCCGTGGAAGTGATCGTCAGTACGAGCAACCGATTTGTTGGCATCCAGGGCGACGCAGGAACCGGCAAAACTTACTCAGTTGATCGCGCTGTTAAGCTGATCGAGTCAGTCAACAACGCCATGACCGAGCGGACTACAACGACCGATGCGGTTTTCCGTGTCGTTGCTTTGGCACCCTACGGCAACCAAGTAACCGCACTGAAAAACGAAGGGTTGGACGCTCACACACTCGCCAGCTTTTTCCATACCAAAGACAAGAAGCTGGACGAGCGGACAATCGTCGTACTCGATGAGGCAGGTGTAGTCGGCGCACGCCAGATGGAGCATCTGATGCGAATCATCGAGCAGTCCGGCGCCCGACTGGTCCAGCTGGGCGACACCAAACAAACGGAAGCTATCGAGGCTGGCAAACCATTCGCCCAGTTGCAGCAGAACGGTATGCAAACTGCGCGGATCAAGGAAATTCAGCGACAGAAGAACCAGGAACTAAAAATTGCTGTTCAGCATGCGGCTGATGGCAACCCGGGAAAGTCACTTGAGCATGTCAATCATGTTGAAGAATTCCGGGAGCCTGGCCAACGGCACCAAGCCATCGTTCGTGACTACATGTCGTTGACGCCGGAAGAACGCAAAGAAGTATTGATCGTCGCCGGTACGAACAAGGACCGCAAACAGATCAACGCAATGACAAGGGAGTCGCTTGGCCTCGTAGGCAACGGGAAAGAGCTGCCGACGCTCAACCGCGTCGACACCACACAAGCCGAACGACGGTACGCTCCAAGCTACAAAAAGGGAATGATCGTACAGCCCGAGAAGGATTACATAAGAACTGGCTTGTCCCGAGGGGAGCTGTATACCGTTGACCAGGCCCTGCCCGGAAACGTGCTGGTGGTAAAAGACAAGAACGGGAACCGCGTCGAGTTTAATCCTCGGAAGCTGACCAAGCTCAGCGTGTACAACCTTGAGAAACCTGAATTTTCCGTTGGCGATCTGGTGCGGATCACCCGTAATGATCAGAAACTGGATCTCACCAACGGCGACCGAATGCGGGTTGTTGGGAACGCCAATGGCGTCATCGAGCTGGCATCCCTCAAAGAGAAAGACGGCACGCCAGAACGAGTAGTGGCCCTTCCAACTAACCGACCATTGCATCTAGAGCACGCCTATTCCGCTACCGTCCACAGCGCCCAAGGTCTTACAAATGATCGAGTGATGATCTCCATCAACACGAAAAGCCGGACAACCTCACAAAACCTTTGGTACGTGGCCATCAGCCGGGCAAGACACGAAGCGCGCATCTATACCGACTCAATAGCCGGATTGCCTGCCGCCATTGCAAACCGATACGACAAAACTACAGCCCTGTCATTGCAGCAGGCGCGAGAGCGTCAGCGTAACGAGTCCATCAAGCCGCGCACGGTGTTGGACGGTAAGGCGCTGGAACGCAAACAGCGTTCCGCTCTGGACGGACCGAGCGCAGGTAAATCAGGCGTGTAGATGATTTTTTGAATTGTGATGAGAATATGGGGTTCCGGTATTGCCGGAACCTTTCGCATTTAGATGACAGGATTTTATGGCTGATTGGAAGAATATAGGCCAGGCCAGGTGGTATGACTGCAAGCTGGGGACCATGAGAGACGAGGACTTGGCTCAGCTTGTCGGTACGACAAAAAACGTAATTCGTTACCGGCGTCAGCTATTCGATATCGAAGCTTGGAATGTAAGAATGGCCATCGAGCCCTACCGGCATTTGTTGGGCATAGAATCAACTCGAACTGTAGCGCGCCTTTGCGGGGTTTCTGCCTACAGCGTTGATCAATACCGCAAATCTTTAGGGGTCAAGGCCAAGCCGGGACCGCCCCCACTCCCAAAGCCGAAGCGTTTCCCGGTCAACCATCCGTTACGTCGCTACAAGCCGCTCTTGGGCATAGTGCATGACCAGGACGTGGCAGATCTTGCAGGCGTTTCAAGAACAACGGTTCGTAACTGGCGCGAAGCGTTGGGGCGTGCGCCTGCTGATCCATTACCGAAGCAGCCAACCACGGCACAGCTAAAAAACTATGTCGGTCCGTGGCTGGGTTACGAATCATTGTCCGGCGTTTCCATCAGTCGCGCTATCGAATTCCGAAACAAGGTGATTGCCGAGCAGAGCTAGGATCGCCGCTGGCAGCCAGGGGTGCCCCCTGGACGGCAGAACAAAGCAACACCAAGGGCGCTGCCCTTGTCAACTCGCTGGGGTCGCCCAGGCCTCAGGTGCGCGGGGTGGTGAAGCTACCCCACACACCCCGGCGCAGACTGGGGGTCACTGCGCACCGTCAAGCAGAATACGCCTGCGGCGGTCCTGCGGAGGCGGGACCCACCTTCGGCGGGGCCCCCGCCATTCCACTTGACCGCGCTACGTTCTGACAGCATGGCGCGGAATCGCATTTATCGAAGGCAGCAAAAAGGGGGCAAAGCCCCCTTTTCTTAAAATCTACCTAGGTTCAATCTCGGCCCATTCCGCCAAGTCCCTTGGGCTGGTGCGAAGGCACCTTTTGTTCATGCTGCAGCTGACGATCTTTGACGATGCCCACACCGGCGAAAGGGTAACGAATGGACAAGTCTTTGCCAGGGTGGACAAGGCCGGACTTTGCACTGCTCAGCGCGGAGCGATCATGCGCAATGTGCGTGACGCGATCACCGTTCACGATCTGCTGTATGACTTGGTTCTCCTTGAACCCAACCACCTTGCCTTCGTAGGTTTTGCCAGCGACAGCGCGCTCGTACGCAGGCATATCCTTCGGTTTTGAATTGGCAAGTTCTGGTTCTGCAGGCTTACCAGCTGCAGCACCGGCATGCTCCTTTTTGCTCAGCTCAAGAGCGCCTTTGAACGACGCCTTGAAATCAGCTGCACCAGGTGCATTATCAAACGGCAAATCCTTGTATGGCTTACCTTCATGCACACCGGTGCCAGCGTACATTTTCGCACGATCACCGGGCTCCTGTACCAGGATCATCGGTTTATTGCTCAAGTCAGCCTTGAACCACGCTTCTCCAGCGGCCTTTGCGTCAGTGAATACCTGACGCTCTTTGCCTTCCTGATTGATGGTGTAGGTGGTCTGAGTAACGTCTTCTTTGGCCATGTCCTAATCCTCTTATCTGTCTTAGATCTGCAGCTATTGAACGCGGTTTAAACCCGCCCTATTCCAGCGGCGCCTTTCGGCAGGTGTTCCGGTGATCTTTGCCCATCCAGCTCCATGGCAGGCTTCGCTATGCCGACGCTTTCAGACACATAACGAATGCTCACTGACCTGTCACTGGTGAACACGTTGGCTTGCACGCTGTTGAGCGACGTGCGCTTGTGTTCAATCAAAACATCGTAACCATTGACCCGCGATGCTTGATAAAACGACTGGGAGTCGCGGTGAACGATTGGGCCCTCGTAGGCCCTGCCAATGTCAGGCTGAATAGCTGGACCGTACTTTTGAAACAGTTCGAAGGAGGGCTCACTACTGCGCTTGTGATCGGTTGCCCAGTCTTCGGCATTCCGTGGCGAAGCGTTCACATGCTCCGCCACGTTCTCACCAGGTCGCTTGCCTCCAGTCAGCTGATAAGCACCACGTTCACCCTGTTGCGTTCGATCCTTGTCCATTGGGTTTTCGTCTTTGTCCATTGGTAGACCCTCGCTCAATACTGTGGTTTGAAAGCTTTGCCCTGATCCCACCGGCTTTGCCAGTGGTTCAGGTATTGCTCGGCGAGATCGGCATCATTCCAAACCACCAATGCGTTCTCGCTGTTGCTTTTGGCGGCGGCAGCGGAGTAGTTGAAGCTTCCGGTTTCTACCGCTTTGCCATCCACAACGATGAACTTGTCATGGTGAATTGCGTAAGTGCTGATCGTGCGCGTCGGTATGCCAGCACGTACCAGGAGTGACAGCGCGTGTTTCCCCGCCCGCGAGCCGTTGCCCTGCAGGTTGCCCTGGTAATCAGCAACCACCGCCACATCGACCCCGCGCTGTTTCGCTGTGATCAATGCTTTCGCTACATCAGGACTGGTAAACACGTAGGCCGAGAGCCTGATCGAGCTGGAGGCTGAATCGATGGTTCGCAGTACCAGGTCGCGGGCAGATCCTTCCGGAGAAAACCCCACCTCGATGCGACGTGCACCGTCAACATCGACCGCCGCCGCTGAAGGCTGGGCGTCCGTTGACTGGTCCGCCCAGGCAATTGGAGACACCAAGCCTAAGAACGAGGAGAAGGCAAAAATGCGGACGGCGTGCAACTTAGAAACCATAGCGCGAGCCTCCCCACTTATCGTTTGCTTGTTTGGCCCCAGCCTGATCATCAACACATTGCGCCACGAAATCACCGCGAGCAGCGGCAGTGCGTGAAGGACTGAAGTTGCCGTGTTTGAATTTCACGATGCTGAAATAGCGCTTGAGATATTTGTCGCAATCACCGTCGCGGGACATGCCAAGCAGACAGAGAGTTGCCCCGCAAGCATCCTCATCACTGTTTTGCCCATACGAAAAGTCAGTAGGGGGTTGCGCGCCTGCTTGGGCAACACCGGCAAATGCCAAAGTCGCCAAGAGAGCTAAGAATTTTTTGCGCATTAGGATCTCCTTTTCTCGCATGCGAGAAATCAGTTGATTATCTGTACGAATGAAGGGGCCGTTTGTTCCTGCTGCACGGGCACTGCCGCTGGCTCAGCATTAGCTGTCGGAGCGTCGAAGGCTGTGAACTTCCGTTTCTCATCGGGCGCATCACCGGTATCCAACTGGACCTGAATCTGCGACTTCTGCTGCGCTTGAGGCTGTGCCTGTGCTATCGCCTGACCGTTTCCATCCGTGAAGGTCAACCACGGCCCTGCAGGCTGCTCAGAGGCTCCCTGAGCGCGCTTGCGCGCTTTAGAGGGTGACTTGGTGCTAGCGATTACAGGAATGGCTTGCGTGGCTTCCTGTACGTCGAACGCGGGCACAATCGGATCATCAGCCGTTGGTTTACTTGCACGGTCGACCACCCTTTCGACGTAGGACATTCCACCAGGGCTATCAGCATCGAAGCCAAGCCGCTCGTTACCGCTGTAATACATGGAAGTCGCTTTCAAAAGAGCTTCTTGTTCAGTAGCACTTGTTTTGAGCGCTTGGGTGTAATACTCAGTGAACAACTTGCTGATGGCCTGCAGGTTACGGCACGGTTCGAACACATCCTGATAGCTCAGGCCCCGGGCTCGCATGTTGGTCATCAACAATTGGCCCAGGCCCATCGCGTAGCGATGGCCGTCACGTTCCAATTTCTCCGCTGTGGCAATTGCTTCACTCAGGGACTTGGGCTGACGCTCAAGGCGAGTACCAACCACACCAATGGCATATGGGTTGAATGACGACTCATTACCGATCAAGGCTTTTAGCGTCGACGCATGGACGTTTGGCGCGCACTTAGCGGCCAAATCTGAAAAGCGTTGTTGCTGGGTTTCTTCTGCGGCAACGTGGCCGACAAGGCAGGCCGATGCAAGGATGGCCAGCGCGAATTTAGGCAGCTTTTGCATATTGCACCTCCGTGATGAAACGACGGCCATCAAAGCCGTATTCCCACTGGATCACTACGTCGATCAGGTGACGTGAGAATTCCACAAGTTGGTTTTTGGTCATGTCAGAGCCGCCACGCGATGCCATCGACGCAAGCCGGTCAAACATCAGGTCGGGGCTGTCCGAGTGGATAGTGCTGAATGAACCGCTATGGCCGGTGTTCAGCAATTCAAGATAGGGGTAAGCCTCAGCACCGCGAAGCTCGCCCATGATTGCGCGGTCAGGCGTAAGACGAAGAATCGACTCAAGGTGATCAAACGGCGTGACCCGCGCTTTGCCTTGGCCACCACGGGAATAGATCAAATGAACCACGTTCTCGCTTTTGAGACGGATCTCGCGGGTATCTTCGATTGTGACGATCCGCTCATTAGGGTCTACATGCTGCAACAGCATGTTGAGGAAGGTGCTTTTGCCCGCGTTTGTCCCTGCCGAAATCATGATGTTTTTGTGGGCCTTGACGCACCCAATGAAAAATTCCGACCAGCGCTTGGCGCGGTACAACTCGACCAGGTGATCATCGCTGTACTGATCTGGCGTGCGTGCCTCGTTGATCTGGTCAAACGCTCCCGAAGCGATGTATTGGTCCATCGTCAGCTGAACGCGGCCAGGTTTACGAATACAGACGATGCCGCCGATATGTTGCTCAACGGCAGGCGCAAGCACGCACTGGACCCGATAGTCGCCACGTTCCGAGTCCGCTACGTGGTCGCTCATGTCCATAGGGATGCGACCGGACAGGATCGGCGCATAAGCGTTGACCTCTTGCTCTGTATGCGCCGCAATCAACTCGGCCAGCGACTTGATCAGCGGAAGGGTGACGCCATCCACAACGACTGGGCGCATGAACCGGCTACCGCGATACGCGGCCCATACGTTGCCTGGACCATTAATAGCGATCTCGGATACCGCTGGGTCATCGAGCAGGAAATCAAAACTGCGCAGCTTTTGGCGGAACGAAGCAATCTCAGACATGGAAAAACCTCAGTTAATGAATTTCACGCCGCCGTTGTCAGCCTCTTTGGCTTCCTCGGCGAACTGTTCGGTGAAGTCCAAATCACGCTGCAGGTAGATCACCACGCGTGAGCCATGAGGAACGGTGACTGTTGGTTGAATGTTTGCGTACCGGCTAAGAATGGTTTGCGAGGACTCAGCAGCAGCCTGTTGCACTTCAGTACGGTACTGAGAGGCCGAGTTTTCTTGATCACCAGAGGAAACGCCGGAGTTGGAGGCACCCGCGCCGATGATCGAGACAGCAGCAGCAACACCGAAGATCTGCGCCCAGTGGTTATCAACGACACCACCCTGGCCAGCGGAGCCCAGCTGATCAGAGCCAGCGCTATCCAAAGCAATTTCCATTGCACGACGCCCCGGCAACTTGGGCATACGCAACCAGTTCCAAACGGTGAACAGGCGCTCTTGACCAGGTGAAAGACTGGCGTTGTAGCTTCCGCATACCGAAGACCCCCAAGGGATCATTACGCGGCGACCCTCCGCTGCATAAACGTCCTGTGCAGTGGTTACGCAAATCTGACCTGGCAATTGACTCTGCGCACGGGGCTGCAAAGTCGCCTCGATTGCAGCGCCCTGCAGAACCTTGTACTGCAAATTCTCCAGAGCCCGAGCTTTCGCCACCGGCACGCCGGTGGAGTAAGTCGACGATGCGAAATTCTCGTTTGCATTGCGGGAGACGCGCCCGGAATTACCCGAGTTACCGCCCAGCAACGACCCACCGGCTGGTGGTTGAGCTGGATCTTGATCGTCACGACCTTGCGCAAAACCATCGTCCTTTGCAGTTGCAAAGATCGCCGAGCGTTGACGCGCAGCGAGCATCTTTTTGCGCGCAACTTCTTCTTGAAATTCCAACGCTTGCCGCTGCTTTTCAGCTTCGCTCAAACCCTCTTGGTTGGTCTGACGCTCAGCTGTTGAACGGGGTGTGTCAGCTGGGGCGCCCGGCTCCCCATCGTTGCTAACTGGCTTTACCTTCGCCGCTTCGCGCTTGGGAGTAGGGTCTTGGACCTTCCGGCGCTCAGCAGCGACAATCTCATCGTTTTTTGCTGGGGCAGCTGGTTCACCACTGTCATGCTTGAGCCAGTAAACGAAACCACACGCCACAACTGCTGCGCCAATCATAAGAACGCCGCTGCGCTTTCCACCAGAACCAGCCTTTAGCATCGAGTTCGATTGCGACTCGTTCCACTCGGCCATTTCTTCTTCGCGGGTTTTGTCCGCTTGCTGATCAGTTGGTTTGATAGGTTCCTTCGCCATGGTTATGCCCCTCCCCCATCACGCGCACCCCGAGTAACAGTGCGTTTATACGGATTCGAAAGGTTTTCAACGCAGATGTAGGAATTGCCGCTGCGCACCACGAACATGCTGGCCAGGCGCTGAACCACCCAATACTCACCCTCGCGGCGAGCATTGACCATCGCCTCGGTGCCATCAGGCAGCACGCGGTAAAACTGCGGGAGATCCGCACCCTTCTTCATCAAAAACTTGGTGAACTGACCATCATCCATAACGCCCTGCAGGCCGATGGCTTCTTTGTCACCCGAATAGCCGTAGTTGATGTTCGGGGAAGAAGGAGTACCGGTGCTGGTGACTGGCCCAGTAGCCGCAGGCGCTGGGGTTTCCGCTGCATCGTTAAACGATGTGACACGGCTGGTCGGATAAACGAATCGGATCAAGTACGACTGACTTGTTTTCGCCTTCGTACTGTTGAGCTGAAAGTAATACGTCCGCTTGGATGTAATCACCGTCATGTTTGTGTCTGCATTGTCTTCCACGGGCTTCAAGAAAACCCGGTTACGGAATGGCATGCTCTGCCAGGAAATCGTGTCACCAAGTGCTACGACCTTGACCATTTCATCCGCTTCGAACTCAATGGATGTTTGGTATCCGTAAGTGCCGACCAGTTCGTAAATTTGGTTTGGGTCATAGGGCACTTGTTTGACACGGTTGTCAGAGGACAGAGCCCTCGGCAACTTTGCAGCTAGTGCATTAAATGCACACAAAGCCAAACTCAGGGTAATAGCTGTCGGTAGAACGAACTGTTTTTTCATGATTAGTTTCCTTGTGGGAATGAATTACTGGCGGCTCAGTTCTTCACTCTTACGGTATAAAGTTGCCAAGGTGCCAAACGGGTTTTCCCAACGATCACCCAAGGCTCTAGGGATCATCGTGTGTGCAACCTTTATAGTTGCCAGGTAGGAAGTAACCCTTGGCTCTTTGTCACCCCACTTGTGATTGGTTGAAATGAATATCACCTGATACTCATCGCCAATCTTGTTCATGCGCTTGGGTTGGGCTTCGATCCAGTCGTTTTCCCCGAGCGATGCGTATGGATTGCGCGCGTTATCGGGGCTGATCTCCTTCTCATATTCGACAGCGACATTGCGGGTCATGTACGTGTGGCAGGTATCGGACAGCTGTTGCTTGCGCCGAGGGTCAAAGGTGTTACAAGCACGAATGAAATCAAACAGAACGCCTTCGATGACAGCCTGCTCTTTGTCGACGTTTTCCGCCGTAACCGTGCGCTGCTTGAGCACTTCATTATCGGCGCCGATCACCGTCACCACATTGACGAACGTCTTTGTTTCAGCCAGGAACGCGATGGCTATGGTCGACCCCACCAGGGCTAGTGCGAAGGCACCGTTCAGAAAGTAACTACGGTTACGTTCTTGTTTTACCTTCTTGTGTTCGAGTTGACGCTGACGGCGCGCAATCTCATCTTTCTTTAATGTCTTGTCCATTGCTTATTTCCCCAATCCTACGGTTCGCAATGCCATCATCGCCAGTGAAGAACCACCGACTGTTGCGCTGGTAGCAATCGCAGCTGCCCACCCACGAACTTGCAACAAGCAGATGATCAACACGCCTTCAACGATGATAAGAGTTCCCCATTGTTGAGCGGTGATCAATGCAGCATCCGAAATGGTGGCTGTATTGGCGATCTCATCAATTGCTTGGCCGAAAATCGCATAACCAAAACGAACAATCGCGATGGACAATATGTAGATCAGCGATAAGTTCAGCATTTTGCTAAACCAGCTCATTGTCCATTGCCGCGTTTGTTCGAAAAATATGAAACCGAGCAGTATTGGCAATATGCACATAATTATTGCTGCGCCAAACTTGGCAATCAGCATATTCAGGATTGCAGCGATAAACAGAATGCAGTTCACCATAAACAAACCGGAACCCATGATGATCATGCCAAACTGACGCCAGCTAACGTTCATCAGCGTGCTTGCAACCTGTCCGACATTCACATAAAGCGCGTCAAGCATTGAAGTGCTATCAACACCTCGGCTCATGATTTGTGCCGCAATGGTTTCAGTCCAAGTACCCCAAATCTGATAGAGCGCCGACCCACCCGTTGACCAATTAAGCGTCAGGAAGACCATAAACGTGAGCATTGCCCGTTTAACAATGTCCCACGGCGCAACAGAGATTTTGCCGTTATAGGTCTGAATACCCAGGACTGCCCAATATGCGACGGCGATTGTCCAGACCAGAGGCTCTACCAAGCCAGCGAGATTTGGGAAGACCTCGGCGACAAAGCTAGTTGTCACCTCATCGGTCGCCCCAATCAGGCCCTTGAGGGTTAGGTCCGCCATGGATTCGATGCCCCGTACACAGACTTGAAGTGCGTGATGACCTCGGAAGAACGGAAGTCATCAGCGCCAAGTGCCACACCCGTTTCGGCTTTGATCTCTTTCGACGTTTTGTCGATGCAGCCAGCGACCAGGCCCCCTTTATACGATGGGCTCTTCATGTAGATCTCGGCGAAGCATGTCCCCGGAAACCACCTGGCCACATCAGCTTTAGTGGCTTTCAACAACGGGTTGCCAGAGGACGCTTCGATCCGTACTGGAGCATCGCCATTGGAAGCCGCAGGAGCCTCACTACCGAACTGAAAGGTGGTGGTGTTGACGTAGATGATGGTCCCCACAACAAAACCGGCGACGATCACGCACACGGTGTTGGTGACGGTGAAGAACTTAGACATTGCGGGCCTCCTTGGCCTGAATAACGAAAGGCTTGAACTCACACGCGCATGGCGACTTTTCGATCTTGCCGGTGTTGGTTACACAGCCCGACGCGGCCGATACGATGACTAGCAGCAGCATGAACTTGCCAAACCGGTAGAACAGCCACAGAGGCCCCCAGGCCGGTACGGTGAGGATCTTGAGAATCAGCCAAAGAGTTTTCATGTGATCTCCTTTTCTCGCACGCGAGAATTAGTCTTTTTTCCAACGGAAGAACTGTTCGTTCTGCGACGTTGCTTGGTTTTCCTGATTAGCCAGGTTCGTCTGCAGGTTCATGTTCAACGCCTGCAGCTTTGACTGGGCCGAAGTGAGCATCCCGTTTTCAGTGGCGATCCGGTTTTGCAGATCGGCGGCATCCTTCGCGTTGGTGGTGTTATCCACTTGCATTGAAAGGGTGGTCAGGTTGTTCAAGTGAACCTGTACCTCGCTGTACAGCGCCTCACCGGCAGACATGGCGGCAACGACAGAGTTAGAGCTGAGCTGGTAGCCCCGTGCCCGGTTGCTGTCAGGATTGGCGAACAGCTCTTGCGGCAAGGTGTTGACCAGTTCCTCGTAATACGACTGCTTGCTGCCGTAGGCACCAGAGTTCTGACGCGAAACCACTTCTTGCCAGGAACCGGGAACCACCGATGCAGAGTTGATCGAATCGCTCAGGCCGATAGCGCCACGGCCATAGGAACCGCGCATGTTGTTCATAATGTCGGTTTGCGTTTCGTACTGCTGTTTCAGCACCTTGTATTGCTCACGCAGCTCCGCAAGGTTTTGAGCCAGTCCAGCCCAGGTGCCCGCGTCGCCAGTTGGCACGCCTGTTGCGCCTGCCTGACCGGTAATTGCCATGGATACGGCAATGGCCAAACTCAGTTTCTTTATCGTCTTCATCATCGAATTGCCTTCAAGTTGTGGGTGTTATTGGCCTTGGCTTCTGCCATGAAAACTGGCACCCAGACCTCGGGGTCATTGGTGCCCAGGCGCTCAATGATTGAGTACATCAAGGCCACACCAACATCGTTTGAAGACAGGACCGGAATGAAATCGGACAGGTCTTCGTCAGGGTTATCGGAGGACAGGTCGAAGCACGCACGAATCGATTCCTGGCCGCGACGAATCAAGAACTTGCGATCCTTTGGGTTCAGCTCGCGCAACCACTTCTTTTCTTCCTCCGTCAGGTTCTTATGGTCTTCGTCTTTCACCGAGTCGCTGGCCAGGTAGATCTTGGTTACGGTCTGCTTGTCGATGGAGTCGGTTTCACTGTGGAAGTACTTCGCGTCCGGGGTGATGAAGATCAAAATCCCGTTTTTACGGCGGATCTGCATGATGAAATTGTCAATTCGATTGCGCCAAAAATCGTTTTTGACCAGGTTCTGACCTTCATCCAAAACCAGAATGAAAGGTCTGCCATCCATAGCCTGCTCAATGCAGTGCAATGGGTAGCTCATCACTACTGGCAATTCCGGGCGTGCATCGCCGCCCTTCATCAGCTCCGACATTTCAAAGCAGTAATGCCGCGACTTACTGAGATCGAAAGTGTCATTTTCGTTATCAAAAACGCCGGCGTTTGCACCTTCGATTCCTTTGGCACCATGCCAAATAGCCATAACGTCAGCTAAGGCGCCGTGCCCGTAGGTCCATACGACATTGCGCAACCGGCGATTTTCGAATGGCAGCTCGTAGTTCTCGTTCACTGCATCCTTGAACCGCTTGATATCGTCGGCCTCAGTTGCGGTGCTTGCGTAGCACTCCCGCATCTGGATCTGCAGATCAATGAGGTAGGCACGGTTCTCAGCCGTGTCAGGCAATTTGAAGGGGTTCCAACCCATGCTGTTGTGTGGGGAAAGGATCGAATGGACGCCGCCCATGGCCATCATGAAAACGGTGGCCCCGTAGCGCATGTCAAACCAGTACACAACCGGCAAGGCTTTGTCCGCTTCACTGACGGTTTCAGCGATCAATGCGGTTTTACCCGAGCCGGTGCCTGCAGCCACGCCAGTGTGGCCAGCGACCATCCCTTCCAATTCACGGTGGTAGTTGAAGTTGTATTGAGTGCCACTTTCGGTTTCGAAAGCAGTGATTGCAGGGCCCCACAGGTTGCCGTCACGACGTCCGCGAGCAAAGTTGTGCAACGATGCGAAGCCCGCAAAGTTGGTTGACTTGATCTTTCCCCGGCGACCGATAAGAGCTTCTTGTTGACCAGGTAGCTGCGACCAGAAGAACGTCTCAAGAGCCAACCACTCACGAACCGACTTGACGTTCAGGTCGACAAAGCACCCTTCGATCAAACCAACTGCATCATCCAGTCGCTTCACATTCGCTTTGCGGCTCTCGGCGGTAGTGTTTGCGTCTGATGGAACGTGAATGAAAATGGTCAGGTGATGTTTTCCATTGACCGTATCGCCACGGCGCAAAGCACGAATACCCTCTGCCAGTTCCTTTGCATCGTCCTCCGAGATTTTGTGTGGATCTGCAACCTTGAGACGCCGGGTTTCATCCATCATCGCGGATTCAGCTTCAATACGGTTTTCGAAGAAAAACGACTGAGTGATGATGAATTCAACTGGCTGCTGAAGGAATTTGTTCATCATGCGCGACGGTGTACGACGCGGCCATTCGGCCATGCTCAACATGGAACCGATGCGTGCTGACGTACTGCCTCGAATCTCACACATGTTTGCAAGGATGCGGAAATTCAACCGGGCGTAGGGCAAAGCCTCCTTGATTTTCAGTTCAGTGACGGGGATCTTCCGGAACTCAAGGTTGATCAAGTAGTTGAAGAAGCTGCTCAGCTCGCAGTATTCCTCGCCCAGGTAATCGTAAACAGCTTCTGCGTCGTACTCAGCGTGATCACCAAGCTGCACCTTGAAGTCGTCCCATTTCCACTGGAAGCGGGACACTGCTTGATATGCAGCTTCGCGATCAACTACACCATTGGTTGCGGTCGGATGACGCTGGATGCACAGACGAGTAGCGCCGTAGTCGGACAAGCCTCGCAGTACAAGGTTTGCGGCCTTGTAGAGCGAGTCCGCCATGGCTTCATGTGTCTCGCCTGCTTCATCTGCAGCTGAGTTACCAGTGACCAGCGCAATTGCCCGATCCATGAGCCCTGGAACGCCAGAGCGAAAGCGATTCCGAACCAGCGAGATATAGATCTCGTTGACGTAGAAACCTCTGTTCACATAGCGCTTGCGCAACCGGGCATTGAAATACTTGGAGAACCAAGTACCGCCCTGCCCTTCGGGAAAGTCGATCACCTTACGGCGGATGACATGAACGTAAATGGCAAAATCACTGCTTGCCACTGTGCGTAGCACGGTATTGCGGCGTTCTTCGAACAGCTTGATTTGCGTGCTAGTGAGCGAGTCGAACATCAGGCCATCAATCTTGATGACCTGCACCAGTGAATCCTCGCCGGTGATGACTGTTTGATCGTCATAATGCACGTCATACGGCACCATCTCGCTGACCACCAACTCATCGAGATCCTGATCGGACCCTTCTGGATGTTGGACACCAAGCGAAAGATCCATATTTCGCACTAGCTTATTAAAAGCTTTATCAACGAGGCGCATAACTTCTATATCCCCACAGTTTACGTAGCCGTGATGCTCTCAACTTGAATGCCGCTCTAAGCACACCAAACAAGTACACGTCTTTGCTACAGATCCAGTACGCAGCGGCAAACAGTATTGGCATCGTAACGAGCACATAAAGTGATCGAAGTAACAGTGCTGCCAACACTGGGGTTATGAGGCTGATCAAAATACTCGATAAGGTAAACGGCCCCACCATTGATGGCCGGGCCATCGCCACTACGAGCACTTCACCTTCATCAGGATCTTGCTCGGCCATGGTTTACCTCAAGCTTGATTGAGCGCCTTCTTTGATCGTGTCGACAAAGTTCGGGGCAAAAAACACCAGGAAGATACCGAATACCGCCCAGCCGAACTGGCCCCACGACATACGACCGGACTTCGCCTGGAATCCGCAGAACGCAATGGCTGCGATACCCAGGTAGTAACCAACGTCAAAGATGAGGAAGGATACGAAGTCCTTGGCCATGCTCTTCAAACCACTGAAGTCCAGTGCCGCATTTGCGAATTCAGGGATCAGGGCCAGCGAGAGAATCGACCCCAGCGTCGCTAACTTGGTGGCCTTGGCCATACGGTCATTACGCATCAGCGCTTTGTGCGACGGGGTCTTTTGCGAGATTACGCTTTGCAGGGTTTGTGATGCCTTGGCCTTGAGCCAAGTACGCCAACTTTCTTTGTGCAGTCCTTCTACGGTGCGTCCAACTTTGGAAGTTTGAGATTGCATACCATTGCCTCTTTCATCATGACGGGGAACCCCCGTACGTTACTGTTATTACTCTAAAAGGATTGTTAGGGCAGGTTTCCTTTATGAAGTCGATAGCAGTATCGGCATTCTTGAATAACCTGGTTTTCCCTAACGCGGTTACAACGTTGTAAACCTGTCCCGTCGATGGACTTTCAATAATTAATGCCCACTTTCGTCCGTCGCTGTCGATTCGTTCCTCAAGAACGACCCGGTAGTCAGGCTGTGCGACGGCGAAAACCGCCAACTCTCTTTTGTCTAGGCTCTGCATCATTTCCCCAGGGCAACCGTTCACTAGATACAGGGGCGATACTGGAGTCCTACACGTCTTTGATCTAGATCCCACCTCTCATTTCTTCCCTCTATCGGGTTTTATTACATGAAATCGACATTTCGTTACACATAATAAGTATTTAATTAAACAAAATCAATTTTTCATTTTAATAAAATTGGATCAGTGCAGAAAAAAACGTAAGGCCTAGCCCCAGGCATTAGCCCGGCTACGGTTATGGTTCTATAAGTGTTTAAAAGGTCTGCGAATTTCCATATTCACGTCATCGAGTGGTGCAAGGCTGCGCCTTGCCTAAGAGCGGATGTGGCACCGTGACAGTGCTTCACGCCCTAATGACAACGGAAATGAGATTTTGTTACGAATAGAGGACGGACGGTCAGAATGCCCGATCTAGAGAGGTCGGGCGGCGGACAGGAGCCGCCCTGATCCGCCACCCTTGATCGGTGCCCATAGATGCGCAAGGAAACACCCCGCTCTATAGAACCCCGACCCGGCGCCGATTTTAGCAGTCTGCCTTTTTCTCGCATGCGAGAAATAGCGAAAAGTAAACCCTATATATGTATTGACCAATGGGTTTACCCATGCAAGGATGTGCCTACACAAATCAGCGCTCACCGGAGAATACCCATGGCGATGAAAGTCACAACCGTGGCGAACCAGAAAGGCGGCGTCGGCAAAACGACTATTGAAGTCCATCTTGTCAGTCTCGCAGCCGAGCAAGGTAAACGCGTTCTTGTCGTCGACCTCGATGAAGGCGATCTGTCGCAGTTCTACCCGCCTCTCGAAGACGGTGACGACACAACCTATGTCCAATCAAGCATGCTATTCAGCGACGAATATAAGGGCTTGTACCCTCGCCAGGTCGCGGCAAACATCTGGCTAATCGAGGCCGATGTTCCATTGCTGGATGTTGACGACATGGATCTCAGCATCGTGACCAGGTTGAAAGAAGCGCTCGATCACTTCTCCGCTGATTTTGACCTCTGCATGATTGACACACCGCCCAACCTGCAACGCCGGATGATCGCCGCGCTCGCAGCATCTGACGCGGTAGTGTCACCCTTCAATATCAGCGGCTTCACACTCGCTCGCATGCCCAAGCTTCTGTCCACTATCGAAGCTGTGCGTGAGCAGTACAACCCGAACTTGCAGTTCCTCGGTTTTCTTCCAAACCAGATCAACAGCCGATCAACCAATGAAATTGACCTGTTGCCAAGCCTTCAGGAGAGCTATGGCGATGCCATGTTTCCGGTCCATATCGTTCACCGGCCATGCATCAACTCGGCACTCGCTAGCGGCAATCCGGTTTGGTGGAAGGCGAAATCCGGTAGTCAGCGTGCTGCAGGACGGGAAATGAAATCTGCCTGTACCGCTGTTCTTGAGAAGGTCTGGTCAATCTGAGGTAGATCACAACATGACGAAGACACCAAATCCTTTTGGCAGGGCAGTTTCTGCGACTGCCAAAAAACTTTCGGATTTTCAGAAGAAACCGGCGCTCAATGATGGTGAAACCATCATCGGCGTCAGCACCGGTGAAATCCAATGCATCAAGCAGATTCGAAACCGTAATAACCCCGGCTTTTCCAAGGAGTCGCTTGAGGAGCTGGGCGACGACATAGAACAGAACGGACAGATCGAGCCTGCAATTCTCCGTCCCCACCCCAAACCCGAGTCAGGTTTCAAATACCTGATGGTTGCAGGTGAACGCCGTTACCTGGCTTGCGAACTGAAAGGCATGTTGCTGAAAGCGGTTGTGCGTGAACTAACAGACGCACAGGCCAAGCGCATCCAGCGTTCAGAGAACGTACACAGCGAAAACCTCAGTCAGCTGGACATTGCACTCGCTCTTAAAGCCGACAAGGACGAGCTGGGAACCCTGCAGGCGGTTGCTGACGAATGGAATAAAAGCCTCAATTGGGTAGCGGAACGCATCGCTTATCTGGAAAACGTAACCAGTGACGGGGCCAGCCGTGAGGCTGTTACCAAGGGCATCACGGCGGATATATCGACCGTCAATGATCTTGGTCGCCTTGATCGCTTGGACAGCGCTGCAGCTGCTGACCTGCTACAGCGTGCAGACGCAAATCCAGATATGAACCTGCGGACAGAGGTAAGAACTGCGCTGCGCAGCACTAAAGCGCTGCGCGTTCACGGCGGGTCTAAAACTAAAGCAAAACCCGCTGGCCCTGCCCTTCTGGATGATGAACTCGACAAGCTACGCGAGGCTAATACCGTCCTGTCAGCACAGGTTGAAACCCTGGAATCCGAAATCGAATATCTCAAAGCCGAGCTGGACAAAGCCCGAGCCGCCCAGGCCGAGAACTGGAAAGCACCGGAATGAGTAGCCGAGTTGCTGACCAGGACCTACGGATCCCGCCCGATGAATTCGAGCGGATCCGTTCAACGTCAAAGATGCATGCGCGCAACCTCGATGTGGCTTATGAGCTGCTGGTCGAAGGCAAGGGCCTTGTAGCCGTTGCAAATGCTCATGGGCTCACCAAGCAACGGGCACTTGCCATTCGCGACAAGATTTATTCGGCTTACTTGATGAAGACACCTGAAGGTTGGAAGTGCGCGCAGATCTGCGCACCCACGGACATGATCGATCGCTTCGTCAAGGAAGCCGATGCGGCACGCGTGCGCTATTGGCAGAAGAATTCAATGAATCACAGGGAGTAGACCCATGAAGCGAATCCTTTTAGGCGTGTTGGTAATAGGCTGCGTTCTGGGAGCCCTGTCAGCTCTGACAGTTGCGTTTATTGGCCATAAGCAGGATCCAGCACAGTACAAAGCGTTCGATTTCAGAACATTTGATCAGCCCGTTATTGACGACGCACCAGGTTGCGAAATTCGATCACCGAAAGGCGAACTAATGAACCGGATTTTCAAGGGTTCGCAACCTAACCAGCTCAACCTTGAGAAAGGAACCACATTCACCATTGATTGTTTCCCGATTAAGGAATCAGAAAAGTCGACAACAAGGAATTGAAACCATGAGCAATGACAAACCAGTCACCATGAAAGAGCTGTCCGAAATCCTACGCCCTCTATCCGAAGCTGTGAGCAGAATCGACCAATCGTTGTAGCTGATGGCTCAGCTTCAACTTGCCGCTGAGTTCGAGCCAGAGCAAATCGAACGGCAGAAGCACTATCAAAAATTAGCCACCGCCGAACTGAATTATAAGAGCGCACGCGAAGCTCGGACCGAAGCGCTGAACAACAAACCATTGCCTTTACCTGATGTTGGCCACACCGAGCTGGTGAAACTGGCCGGGAAGGAGAAGGCTGACAAACAGTACAAACCCGTGATTGATGCTATCGCGCAGATATCAGCGGCATCTGATCACCGCACGGCAGTTGAAAATGCTGCGCCGGTACTGACAAGGCTTCGTGAAGCTTGGAAGCGCTGAAACAGCAACATGGTGCCCCTGTATCGAACGGCACAGGGGCATAACGTCCGAGCCTAGCGACATCCACACCCACCGCAGCGCCTGCACGAAAAAGCGAGTAATCAATATGACGGGGGGCCCCTGCGAGGTGTGATCACCTTGTCATATTTGGGTATATCTCAAGTAAGACACGGCGGCGCTCTCGATCTGCCCGAACGATTCATATTAAGTGATAGCCTTTCTGATACACTTTGATAAACACACCCAAAATGATACAGAGAGGCTTCCATGTTCGTGCGTGCTTATCTCCGAGCCTCCACCGAGGATCAGGACGCCAGTCGCGCCCGTGATCAACTGGAAGAATTCGTTGCGAGCCACGGAAAGGTTATCGCTGCCAGTTACATGGAGAACATCAGCGGCACGCTAGCTGATCGGCCAGAGCTTCAACGCCTTCTGAACGATGCGCGCCGGGGTGACATAATTCTGGTTGAAGCTATTGACCGGCTGTCTCGTATGAATGACCAGGACTGGCGGGCACTGATAACCGCGATAGACAGCAGAGGTCTGCGAATCGTAGCCGTCGACCTTCCGACTAGTTACCAGGGTCTCACATTGCCGTCTGGTGACGAGTTCACTGATCGAATGTTGGCCTCAATCAATTCAATGATGACGGATATGATGGCGGCAATCGCCCGGAAGGATTATCTGCAGCGTCGGCACCGGCAGTCGCAAGGCATCACCAAAGCAAAAGCTGCAGGTGTTTACAAAGGCAGACCGGCAGATCTGGCGCTGCGTAAGCGTGTTAGTGAGCTTCTGGCCGCTGGCTTGGGTATCCGAGCAATCGCCCGTCATGCCGTTTGTTCAACCACGACTGTAATGCGTATCCGAGACGAACTGGTTGAAAGCTTATCCAGTTGAGCCGGTCGGGAATGAGTGACTAGCGAAGGCGTAGCCGTAGTCTGTCATTCATTCCCGACTGGCCGCCGCCGGCAGGCGACTTTGAGTGCCTAACAGCCACTGCATGAGTTGGAGTGGTTAGAGATCATTAGAACCAGGAGATAGAGGCCCTTGAATTACGGGGCTTCCAGGGCATTACCTAGCTCAGAACATGAGCGAACCTCAGTTCACCTACTTTGCACCACCATAGCTCACTAGGTGTGAGCTACGTTAGCTCACTGCATGAGCTACCCCCCCCATGAGCTACCCCTCGTTCATCCTTGAACGATATCCTTCATTTTGTGAGAGATAACGTGCATGGATGCACTACCTATCGCTCACAGCATGAGCTAAGATAAGCCTGCCTTGTTCGATATCTTCCAAATTTGCAGGATATCAAACACGCTAACACAGCTTGTCGGAGGCACGATGATTGATGATGAAGGGGAAGTCCGCGCACTGGTCCAACCGACACAACGCGGCACATGGGTTCAGACGGAACGAGCTGGGCACGAAGCATGGGCGGCTCTGATCGCTCAGGCACCGAGGGCCGGGCAACTAATGCACATCATTGTCCAGCATATGGACAAGTCCGGTGCATTGATCGTCAGCCAGTCGACCTTGGCCAAGATGATGGACACTTCCATTGCGACCACGAAGCGCGCTATCAGCGTCCTGTCCAAGCACAACTGGATTCAAACCATCAGTGTTGGTGGCCAACGTGGTGGAACGCTTGCGTATGTGGTGAATAGCCGAATCGCATGGGCAGACAAGCGCGAAAACCTGCAGTACGCCCGCTTCAACGCAAGGGTGCTTATTTCGTCTGAAGACCAAGCAGATCTCGGCAGTAACAAGCTAAAGCAACTGCCGACCATGAGCGACGGGGAAATCCAATTGCCAGCTGGTCCAGGTATGGAACCACCGGCCCAAGATTCATTAGATGGCGTAGATCTTCCTGATATGCCCTCTATTCCGCATCACGACAAAAACGATCTTTAAGCATCTGACCCACTAACGGCAATTCGGCGGAAACTTATCATGGCAGACACACGCGATGAGATTACGAAGGCAAAAGGCATTACAGCCGATCTTGTCATGGAGATAGGCACCTATTACAGCGCCAAAGACATGCGTGGCGTGCAGACTGGGCTTAGCAGCGCAGCCCGCGAGCTACGTGCTTTTACACAGAACAATTCACTGCGTGGACGGCTGGGCGCCAAGCTTTCCCTAGAGCAGCATGAACTGCTGAACAATGCTGCTGCACTTCTGGATTCCATTAAATACAACGTGGAGCACGCTAAAGAGCGCAAGGACCGCACTGAGAAAGCGACGGCCAAAAAACGTCAGTTATGGGAACGAGAAGCCGAGCAATTGGTAAAAACCCATTTCACGCTGCCAATGAACACAGTAACCGAGCAATTACGGGTACTTGAACTATCCCTGATCGCTCAGGAGGTTTTGGGGCAATCAATCTATATCAAGGATCATTTGCAACTTCGCAAATTGATGCAAGACGAACCCCCGAAGTGGGGCAATCATTCTGTAGCGCAATGGCGTCGTAGTGAGGTGTCAAGCCTCTTGGCAGATATGCAATATGCCCTTCGTTCTTACCTAAGCTGGGATCTGAACATGACTCCCGGCGAGCGGTTGAAAGAGCTGGAGCGTAGCCTAGATGCAGCCCGCGCTGAAATTCTGGCCAGACCTATGTGCGTAGAAACTCTGCGCATTTGGAACGATGAGCTAAAGAGCGCAGCATTCATGACCAGCGCTATGCCTACTACCGATGGATCTAGGCACTGAAATGACGAAACCCGCAGCACGGCAATGCTTGCGGGTTTCTAGGTTTTTTGCGAAGGAGCAAAAATCCACGGCCTGAGTATACACCGGGTACGTGAGGTTTTACAGCGAACGGATATGCGTTCACAACCGGAACGGTACTTACTATGACCATCATCAGATTCCACGAAAACCCCGCAGAATATGCGCCGACTATCTCGTTTAATCATTGCGGCAGAATGCCTTGGAGCGCAAGGTATGACTCAGAATTCAGCGGGTTTGAGCTGATCGAGCTATTCCAATTTTGCGAAGAAGAAGGCCACCGTCAGGGCATTAATGACGCCAATCAGAACCGTATTGGCAGTCGGGAACAAGCCCCGTTCCACCGGGACTTCATGGGTGGCTACCCGAAAAGTCTTTGGGAAAACGCCTATTGGATCGGTGTTCAAGCGCATGGCGACACTACACCGGCAGCGATAGAGCTTGAAATCCAGAAGGTCTTGAGCGCACCGGATACCAGTCGCTGGCTTTGCGATGCGCTGAACAGCGCATTGGATCGTGATTCGACCGACGCAACGAATGACGCCGAGTACCTGTGTGACTTGCTGACGCGGCGGACCAACGCACTCTCACTGGCCAGCGAAGCAAATTGGGGTGAAGAATGATGCCAATTGATCCGATTGATTTGTTAGCCAGGTTGCAATCTTTATACGCAGCGTATCCGGGATTTTTTCAAGGCGCAGCATCCGTTATCGTGGTCGTGCTTGCGTATTTCGCGGTACTGGAGCTTGCAAGCCGCTCTGATAAGACGGAGTAAATCACTATGTCTGATCAGAGATATACCGTGTGCATTGCGCACGGGCCATCAATCAAAACCTACAGCGAACAGTTTCAAACTCAGGCCAGCTATGCACCTCAGTGGAAAGCTGTACTGAAGAAAGCGCACAAGCAGGCGACCGTCAGTTGCCAATGCCCTGGCACCGGTTGCCGTCTTCTTGCTGTACGGCATATGTCGGATAGCGACTCATTCCACCTTTCGCGGTATCCACGCACCGGCGCCGAACACGCCTTGGATTGCGTTTACTACTCGCCAGATCCCGATAAATCGGGCCTTGGCTCGTACAGCAAAGGCGTGGTTGAAGAAACGTCCGAGGGTGATCTAAAGATCAAGCTCACCCTCTCGTTACGCAAGAAAGAGCCCGCAGACACTGGACAGGCACCCGAAGCCACCGGCAGCAGCTCGGGCAGCGGCAAAGCCACCAAACCGGCCTTGACCCTGTTGGGCTTGTTGCACCTGCTTTGGAATGAAGCCGGGCTCAATACATGGTCGCGGGGCATGGCAGGTAAACGCGGGTTGGGCCTCGTTCATAGCAGGCTACAGGACGCAGCAGATCGAATGCTTGCGTCGAGAATGCGGATCGGCGATGCGCTTGTCATTGCGGCGGGCTCGAAGGGGTTTCAATCCGAGGCCAACGAGCGGAAGGTCAAGAGCGCGATCAAGAACAACCGTCGCTTACTGGTGATCGCTCCACTTGCAGGCCATACCGAAGACCGAGAAAAGACCGCAGCTCGCTACCTGACCATCACGGGTTTCAATGGCGTACCTCGCATGTTCCTCGATGACTAGATCTGGTCGACCGTTGCTCGCCGATTCAAGCGTGAGCTGTCGGCCTGGAGGCAAGGACGGCGGGTTATAGCGATTGTTCAGACCGATCAACCCACAGAACCGGGTAAAGCACAGGCGCTCAATGTCGCGTTGATGGTGGTCAGTGACGAGTGGATCCCGGTGGAATCGTCCTATGAAGCGGTGATCGAGGCGAGGTTGCGTGAGGAATCACGCAGGTTCGTCAAACCCTTGCGGTTCGACTCAAGCGAAGACCAGGTATTCCCCGATTTCTGGTTGATGGACGCCAGTGCCGGCACTGAGTATCCGATGGAGGTATATGGCCGTGCTGATCCCAAGTATCTGGCACGAAAAGAGGTAAAGGCTGATTACTACCGGACCCACTACGGGACCAGGTGGTGGGCATGGGACGCAAGCACCGACCCCAAGGGAGAGGCGATCCCCGCATTTCCCCCAGCCAGAAACTAAGACAATTCTCGCACGCGAGAATGCCCTGATTAGGAGGCTGCGCATGAGCGAAGTCCTTGTTAGCACCGTCCATCCAACGCTTGGCGCGTTGTATTGGGTGTATACGTCAAACGCCGGTTGCAACTACCCCGACCACTACACCATCACCGACTGGAGCGAGGTGGCCACACGGTTTCCGCACTACTGGCGGGAACACGAACACCTCCGCTGGGTTCACGGCAAGCACATTGGCCAGGTCTTCAATTCTGATGACCCCTACGGTAGTTACGCAGAGGTTGAAGACGAGGAAACCTTTGAAACGTCTTATGGGAAGCTGTCGGGAATGCTTGCGGATCTTCACGCCAAAAGCGGGCAGTCCGTTGATGAATTCGTGCAATGGATGAAAAAGGCTGACTGGGTTGATGTTCCAGCCCCGGCCAAAGAATTCTTAGACGACTAGCATTGCACCGTCCACATCTGATCCCAACTGGTCATGTAACTAGGGCTCAGCAGAGCCCTACGCATGCCCCAGTCCGGCGACAGGGGAACAGCTGCAGTGCGTAAGCAATCATGTCCCCACCGTCTGTTGATCTTGTCCATAACGCTCATGAGCGCGTCAGTGCGCGCCGGTTGACTCGGCGTGAACAGATCTTGCGTGTACTCACCACGCTTTCGCAGATCCATTAACATGACCTCAGCTTTGCTGTACGCAAAGCCCGGCCTGTAGATGCCTTCCAACGCACGCAGCGCGTGCTTTGTCAGCACGCGCACGTCATCTGTTGGGTAGTCGGGAATGACCGTGGCTGCATTGGCGTACTTCGGACCGTCGCCATGGAACGAGGTCTGTATGCCGATCCGCAGGCCACCGCACAAAGATCGCTGCTTGCGCAGCTTCTCAGCGGCCTTGTGGATATAGGTGGCCAACGCCTGGCCAAGCCCCTCGATTGTGTGGACGCGCTGACCAAACATCTTGCTTGAGCAAATGGTCTGTGTGTCCGGTGGGCTTTGTTCCATGTCGATGCAGGACTCGCCGCGAAGCTCCCTGATCGTTCGTTCCAAGACCACTGAGTATTTGCGGCCCATTGTTCGCGGCTCAGCGTGGGATAGCTCCCACGCTGTTTTAATGCCTTCACCGGCCAGGTTATCGCGCATACGCCTGCCAATGCCCCACACTTCTTCGACAGGCATCCGGCGCAACAACCACTCAACAGCCTCCGGCTTGCGCAGGTCTACAACACCACCGGTTTTCTCACGCCAGATCTTCGAGGCATGTTGTGCTGCCTTGGCGAGGGTTTTGGTGTGGCCGATGCCCACACCGACCGGCAACGCAACCCACTGCAGCACGCGCGCCTGAATAGCTCGGCCCACGTCCACCAATGGTTCGCGCTGGTCCTCTAAGCGTACGAAGGATTCGTCGAAAACAGCTCTGTCGACGGTAGCTGAAATAATGGCGTCCTTGGCTATCACGCGGAATCGGGTGTACTCCTCATAGATTTTGCAGTTCCCGCTCCAGTAGTTGTCCCCTACCATGCCGACCCAGATGTACAAGCAACCTGGTCCGCACGACTGAAAGTTTGGCTGCCCGGAAACGTATTCGATTACACCTACCTTGTAGTCATGCAGGAACTCAACGTTTCCGCCTTGATCCACGACGCGCTCACATGTTTTGTAATTGGCAACATGGGCGTTTTTCGTCACGTTCTCAAAAACTTCGGTAGAGGTGCAGTCCGCGAAGTTCTGCTTAAACCCATCCATGAAGTCAGGGGAACGAACTTGATCAGCCTGATTGAGCATAGGGTCGTTGGAGAGATCTACCGACATGCGGTTGCCGCTGTCGATCAGGGTTCGGTATGCCTCTCCCTCAGAGGACGATTCCGATTGAAGACGGGTGTTTGCTCGCAACCCGAGATCGATCGTCTTCACATCGTCGCCGTAGACGTTCTCGAGCGAGGCAGTGTCTCCAGTTTCAGGGAACAGGTCCTGAAGCGTGACCGAGGCGTCCCCGCCATCGAACACCTGAAGTACCTGCTGGCCTACAGATTGCCCGGCCGAAGATCCAGCGGTCACAGCGTCGGCCTAGGCGTTGAAGGTCATGCTGTTGAGATACAGGCCGATCACGGTCACGTTGACCAGCCGTCTCAGGGTTGTTTTGAGTGGTTGTCGCATCGATCGCATGTCCAAAAATGGGGATGCTTCGATGCTATGGGAAGGGTGAGAAATGATGGCGCGGTTTCAGGCAACAAAATCGCCTGAAAAAGCAAAGCCCCGGCTGGTGGGGTCACCGGCCGGGGCTCGCTGTGTTTTTGATCATGCCTCAGGCACTACTAAGACCTGGCCTGTTGGCGCTGATTGAAAACTGACCAATGGGTCATTTTTAGGTCAGCGGCAGCACCCTTTGGTTACCCAAGCCTTCAGACCTGCTGCCGGGTGGGCGATTCCCCCCTCTCCTCTCCCTACCTCACCTGGTCCAGATACTCATGCTCTCGCCGGTCTGCCTCCTCTGCTTCCTGGAAGGGTCATTCTGCTCGATAGCAACTGTGGGCTATGGTGTGGGACGTAATATTTCGGTTTTCTGGAATTCCTTATAGATTTTGGCCTATAGCCGTTTTGTATGGGGATATCTTATCCTCCTACATTGCGGCGAGATCTGGCGCGATTTCAGTATCAGCGCCTGCGAACAAACGAGCCGCGAGGAATCCGTAGTGAAAAACCATGATTCGAATGAGCACGCTCAAAACGAGCCTATTTCAGGTGAGATTTACCACGTCACGCCAACCCATAATCTTGACTCCATCTTCCGTGACGGTTTACGGCCGCAGATTGGACCTCGCTCCGCTCTACTCGGTGAGGCCAAGGAAATGGTCTATTTCTTTGGGTCGATGCTGGCAGTTGAAGACGCACTCAGTAACTGGCTGGGTGAAGCGCTCGATGACGAGCCTGGAGCGATTTCCGTTCTCGCCGTCGATCGCTCCGGTTTACACCTCGTTTCAGATGGTGGGTACGAGCTTGCGTGCCCTCACCTCATTCGGCCGGAGAACATTTCTCTCGCTTTTCAGGATGACGTGCCGGCAGATGAAAAGAGCGGCCCGGAGACCGGGGGTACCTCATGAGCAAACTAACCCCTAAGTTCGTCAAGGATGTCGACCAGCCCGGCTCCTACCAGGACGGCCGAGGGTTGATTCTTCGTGTATCAGCTACCCTGCGGAAAAGCTGGGTCTTTCGCTATATGCTGGCGAAACAACGGCACGACCTTGCCCTGGGGACATTCCCTGCTTTGAGCCTCAGAGACGCAAGACTGGAGGCTGACAAGTACCGACTCGATATCGCCCGTGGCGTCGATCCAGTCGCTGAGCGCGTGAAGGCCAAAGCTGCCAAAGCCTCGCGAGCCACAACGAGCCACACATTTCGGGCGTCGGCAGAAAGGTACATACGCACGCATTCGTCGAGCTGGTCCAAGAGACACCACCAGCAATGGCAGAATTCCCTCACGAAGCATGTCTACCCTGTCATAGGCGGATTTCGGATAGCCGAGGTCGACACGGACGATATCCTGGATGTGCTAACGCCGATCTGGAGCAAGATCCCCGTCACGGCGAACCGCGTCCGGAATCGCATAGAGCTCGTGCTCGATGCAGCCAAGGCACTGAAGCTTCGGCAAGGTGAAAACCCCGCACGGTGGCGTGGTCATCTCGACAAGCTCTTGCCCAAGCAATCGCATACGGTAGTCCCCTTCCCGTCTCCGACACCTTCACGCACTGCCGAGCTGTTGGCCAGGCTCGATTCCCTGGATGGGGCAGCAGCTCGTGCTGTTGAATTCGCAATTCTGACTGCGACCCGTAACCAAGAGGTAAGCGGGGCCCAGTGGCCGGAAATAGATTGGGAGGAGAAAGTCTGGTACATCCCAGCAGAACGCATGAAAGCGGGCAAGGCTCACCGGGTACCCCTTACGGAGCAAATGCTCGAGGTGCTACGGCAGCAGATCGGAAAGCATGACAAATGGATATTTCTCAACTCCTGGCGAACAGGCCCTATTCCCGGCAATGCCATGGCAAGGGTACTCGATCAGCTCCAGGTCGATGGCGTCGTACCGCATGGGTTCAGATCTACTTTTCGGACGTGGGCCGCGGAAGAAACCGATCACCAGCGAGAGGTTTGCGAAATGGCTCTCGCGCATACCCTCAACAGTAAGGTTGAAGCAGCTTATAACCGCGGCGACTTGCTGGATAAGCGTCGCGCCCTGATGAAGGATTGGGGAGACTTTCTTGTCGTTAACGCTCCCCAGGTGAACGGTGAAGTATCGGATCTGGTTTCGGAGCTTGCCCCTGATGCTGGGTCAGATCTGGCCAAGGTTCAGCCGGCCGCTTGACCACCGAGATGAGGGCGCTCTGCCAGAAGCGCCCTAACAACAACCAATTTTGCCTGAACTTTGCCCCCTCCCTCGCAGTTCCTATATTTCGCAGGTGCGATCAGAATGGAAGTTTCTGCTCCACCACCATAGCTGTGGCGTTGAACTTCCGGCCAAGCCGCATCGTGTCCCCCATGGTCGTAATGGGACGACCACGGAGATCCGTTGCCTTCTTGTCATCAGCCAGGAAGCGCATGGCATCGGCAATCCGGTGCGCGAGCTTGCCGATCGCCTGGTTGTACCCGTCTGCACTTCGCCCGGTCTCCAGGGCAGCATCCAAGGTTGCGCCATGCAACAGGGCGTCGGCCACCCACTCACCGACCTCTTTGGCCGTTTCGTGGTCGTTCTTGCTGTCTGCTACCTTGCCGAGCAGGTAGAACAGGAAGTCATCGTCTCGGTTTGCCGACCAACCGTTAACGAAGCGGCACTCCATCTGGAACACATCGAACAACGAGTAGAGAGAGCCGTCCGAAACCATGGACAGCTCAGGGTAATACGATCGCAGCTCCGCGAACTCTTCCTGCCCGTACTCAGGCACTGGTTCCAGGGTTGCTGAGTACCGCCTGAATTTCTTCGTTGATGGCCACCGTTCGATTCCTCTGTCCGGAAGGCGTTGTGTTGCTCAGCGATTCGCTGCCGTAGCACTGGAAAGGTTGCGGTGTTCCTGGGGAGGCATCGGTTGCCTCATCAGCTCAAACGCCGGTGAAATGAACTCGGCCGTAATGGCAGCGGACAGCGCCTTCAGCTCGAAGTCGGTCACCTGAAAGCTCCCCGGCCAGATCCTGATGAGTGCCGATTTTCGTGCGACAAGGAATTTCTCCTGTTTGAGCATGGCCTCGTTGACGGCGATACCAACAGCCTCGGCAAGCGCATCGCGGCTCCTGAAAAATGAGTCATGGAGGAAAATGGGCAGTCGATCGGCACTCCGCCGACGATCACTTGATTCGGCTTCAGGTCGATGACGACGCGATTGCCACCACTTTCCGCTCCGTCCACTCAATAAACCAGGCCCCGAGAGCGCCAGCAGCAGCGACGGTGCCGGCGACTATCCAGTTTCCCTGGCTGGGCGCATTGAAAACCGGAAACACAGCAAATGAGCCCAGCAGCGTGAGGGGCATAGCTCCCAACCCGAGTAGGCCTTTCGACAGAGCATTCATTGAAAGGGGAACCTTGATCGCTGATTTCGACCAATTATTCCACGCCGTCTGCGCCAGCAAGGCCGTAATCAGTTCGTAAAGGGGAGCCCGCAGTAACAGCGAACCGACGCCGGTAGCTGCGCGCGTGAATCCTGAGATCACAAATTCTTGGCGATTATCGCATTTCAATTTCACCCAAGCGCCGTTCCTTGCGCTGCTGTAGCGGCGGCCATCACGCTTCTCCACGATTCCCTCCAGCTGCATCCGGCAAGCGTTGGCCAGCAGCTGCACTGGGTAAGCTTCCAGGGTATCGCTGAAGCGTACGCGCTCCAATGGGCAGTGCTCGAGGAGCGCCTCAAGTACCTGGCGGCTCAGTTCAACGCCCTCTCCCCGCAGATCTGCACCGTCGAGGTAGAGCAGGTCGAACGCCACGTACACAAATTTGTCGGTACACCGTGCGGCGAACGCTGACTGCAGGGCTTGAAATGCTGGTCGACCGTCGTCTTCCTGGAATACGACCTCACCGTCGAGCCAGGCTGAATGGACGGCTAGGCGTCCCAGCTATTTGGCCAGGAGTGGCATATGATCGATCTAGTCAAACCCGTTTTTGGTGAAAAGCTGCACCTGGTCACCATCGATCCGTGCTAACAGACGATACCAGTCGTACTTGATCTCGTATCGCCATGCTCCTGCCGACGACAGTGTCAGTAGAGTAACCAGTTGTGGCGCGATCCAACACGGGTTTGGTGCCTTGGGCGGTTTCACTATCGCCACCTCGCTATCAGGAACATTCCTTCAGGGTGGAGTGCGTAATTTTCTGAAAGGGGAGCCAGGTTATGAGTATTCACATTGGTGATAAACAACCTCACTTATGCGTTATTGACATATAACGTCGTATTCACGATTATTTACCATATAAGTCTTATAATAACGAAGCCATATTATGGAACTCCTCATACAACCGAACAATCGCATAATTCCCTTCAGTGCCGGTGCCAACCTTCTGGAAGTGCTTCGCGAGAACGGTGTAGCTATTTCCTACAGTTGCTTGTCTGGGCGTTGCGGAACCTGTCGCTGCCGGGTTATAGATGGCAGTGTCATTGATTCTGGGGCGGAAAATGGGCAATCAAACCTCACCGACAAGCAGTATGTGCTCGCCTGTCAGTCAGTACTCACTGGCAATTGCGCTATCGAAGTCCCAGAAGCCGACGAAATTGTCACTCACCCGGCGCGAATCATCAAGGGCACAGTGGTCGCAGTCGAGTCGCCCACTCACGATATCCGTCGCTTACGCGTACGCCTCTCCAAGCCCTTCGAGTTCTCACCCGGACAGTACGCGACACTGCAGTTCAGCCCTGAGCATGCGCGTCCGTATTCAATGGCAGGTTTGCCAGATGACCAAGAAATGGAGTTCCACATACGCAAGGTGCCGGGTGGGCGCGTCACGGAGTATGTTTTCGAACACGTCCGCGAAGGTACAAGCATCAAGTTGAGCGGGCCTCTTGGTACGGCTTATCTACGTCAGAAGCACACCGGACCGATGCTGTGTGTAGGTGGCGGGACCGGACTCGCACCGGTGCTGTCGATTGTTCGCGGCGCGCTGAAGTCGGGTATGACGAACCCCATCCTCCTTTATTTCGGGGTGCGCAGTCAGCAAGACCTCTACGACGCAGAGCGATTGCACAAACTCGCCGCTGACCACCCTCAACTGACCGTACACACGGTGATTGCAACGGGCCCGATTAATGAGGGTCAGCGAGCCGGCCTAATTACCGATGTGATCGAAAAAGACATCCTTTCGCTGGCTGGGTGGAGGGCCTACCTGTGCGGCGCACCAGCGATGGTTGAAGCGTTGTGCACCGTCACCAAGCATCTTGGAATATCACCCGAACATATTTATGCCGATGCCTTCTATCCCGGTGGGATCTGAATAGTTCCCGGCCATGCACCTCTGTCCATCGAGAATTCATCAGGAAGACATTCAAATGAACGTAAACAATAAGGGCAGCGTCTGTATTTGCGGCAGCGAAATGCTCCCTAAATTCCTCATTTACCCCATCTGAGGATTGCTTTATGACAGTAAAGTGGATTGAAGCAGTCGCTCTTTCTGACATCCTTGAAGGTGACGTCCTCGGCGTGACTGTCGAGGGCAAGGAGCTGGCGCTGTATGAAGTTGAAGGCGAAATCTACGCTACCGACAACCTGTGCACGCATGGTTCCGCCCGCATGAGTGATGGTTATCTCGAGGGTAGAGAAATCGAATGCCCCTTGCATCAAGGTCGGTTTGACGTTTGCACAGGCAAAGCCCTGTGCGCACCCGTGACACAGAACATCAAAACATATCCAGTCAAGATTGAGAACCTGCGCGTAATGATTGATTTGAGCTAAGAATTTTAACAGGAGGCACCCCGGGCCCTAGAGCGTAATCACCCCCATTCCATCTTTTTTAGGTGAAAACATGAATTACAATAATAAAATCTTGGTAAGTGAATCTGGTCTGAGCCAAAAGCACCTGATTCATGGCGATGAAGAACTTTTCCAACATGAACTGAAAACCATTTTTGCGCGGAACTGGCTTTTTCTCACTCATGATAGCCTGATTCCTGCCCCCGGCGACTATGTTACCGCAAAAATGGGGATTGACGAGGTCATCGTCTCCCGGCAGAACGACGGTTCGATTCGTGCTTTTCTGAACGTTTGCCGGCATCGTGGCAAGACGCTGGTGAGCGTGGAAGCCGGCAATGCCAAAGGTTTTGTTTGCAGCTATCACGGCTGGGGCTTCGGCTCCAACGGTGAACTGCAGAGCGTTCCATTTGAAAAAGATCTGTACGGCGAGTCGCTCAATAAAAAATGTCTGGGGTTGAAAGAAGTCGCTCGCGTGGAGAGCTTCCATGGCTTCATCTACGGTTGCTTCGACCAGGAGGCCCCTCCTCTTATGGACTATCTGGGTGACGCTGCTTGGTACCTGGAACCTATGTTCAAGCATTCCGGCGGTTTAGAACTGGTCGGTCCTCCAGGCAAGGTTGTGATCAAGGCCAACTGGAAGGCACCCGCGGAAAACTTTGTGGGAGATGCATACCACGTGGGTTGGACGCACGCGTCTTCGCTTCGCTCGGGGGAGTCTATCTTCTCGTCGCTCGCTGGCAATGCGGCGCTACCACCTGAAGGCGCAGGCTTGCAAATGACCTCCAAATACGGCAGCGGCATGGGTGTGTTGTGGGACGGATATTCAGGTGTGCATAGCGCAGACTTGGTTCCGGAATTGATGGCATTCGGAGGCGCAAAGCAGGAAAGGCTGAACAAAGAAATTGGCGATGTTCGCGCTCGGATTTATCGCAGCCACCTCAACTGCACCGTTTTCCCGAACAACAGCATGCTGACCTGCTCGGGTGTTTTCAAAGTATGGAACCCGATCGACGCAAACACCACCGAGGTCTGGACCTACGCCATTGTCGAAAAAGACATGCCTGAGGATCTCAAGCGCCGCTTGGCCGACTCTGTTCAGCGAACGTTCGGGCCTGCTGGCTTCTGGGAAAGCGACGACAATGACAATATGGAAACAGCTTCGCAAAACGGCAAGAAATATCAATCAAGAGATAGTGATCTGCTTTCAAACCTTGGTTTCGGTGAGGACGTATACGGCGACGCGGTCTATCCAGGCGTCGTCGGCAAATCGGCGATCGGCGAGACCAGTTATCGTGGTTTCTACCGGGCTTACCAGGCACACGTCAGCAGCTCCAACTGGGCTGAGTTCGAGCATGCCTCTAGTACTTGGCATACTGAACTTACGAAGACTACTGATCGCTAACAGACGAGTCGACCATGATGATCAATATTCAAGAAGACAAGCTGGTTTCCGCCCACGACGCCGAAGAGATTCTTCGTTTCTTCAATTGCCACGACTCTGCTTTGCAACAAGAAGCCACTACGCTGCTGACCCAGGAAGCGCATTTGTTGGACATTCAGGCTTACCGTGCTTGGTTAGAGCACTGCGTGGGGGCAGAGGTGCAATATCAGGTCATTTCACGCGAACTGCGCGCAGCTTCAGAGCGTCGTTATAAGCTCAATGAAGCCATGAACGTTTACAACGAAAATTTTCAGCAACTGAAAGTTCGAGTTGAGCATCAACTGGATCCGCAAAACTGGGGCAACAGCCCGAAGCTGCGCTTTACTCGCTTTATCACCAACGTCCAGGCCGCAATGGACGTAAATGACAAAGAGCTACTTCACATCCGCTCCAACGTCATTCTGCACCGGGCACGACGTGGCAATCAGGTCGATGTCTTCTACGCCGCCCGGGAAGATAAATGGAAACGTGGCGAAGGTGGAGTACGAAAATTGGTCCAGCGATTCGTCGATTACCCAGAGCGCATACTTCAGACGCACAATCTGATGGTCTTTCTGTGATTCAGTGACCATTTTTACAAATGGTCACTGCAACCGCGGTCACCATTAATCAAAGGGAATGTACGTGTATGGGCAATCAACAAGTCGTTTCGATAACCGGTGCAGGCTCAGGAATCGGTCTCGAACTGGTTCGGTCCTTTAAGTCGGCCGGTTATTACGTATCCGCTCTCGTACGAAACGAGGAGCAAGAGGCGCTTCTTTGCAAAGAGTTCAAGGACGCACTCGAGATTGTAGTGGGCGATGTCCGGGACCACGCAACAAATGAGAAGCTGATAAAGCAAACAATCGATAGATTCGGTCATCTTGATTGTTTTATTGCAAATGCCGGTATCTGGGATTACATGCTGAGCATCGAAGAGCCTTGGGAGAAAATATCGAGCAGTTTTGACGAAATATTCGACATTAATGTCAAGAGCTATTTCAGTGGCATCAGTGCCGCCCTGCCGGAACTGAAAAAGACTAACGGATCAGTGGTGATGACCGCTTCGGTGTCGTCCCATGCGGTCGGTGGTGGTGGTTCTTGCTACATCGCCAGCAAGCATGCGGTGCTCGGTATGGTTAAGGCTTTGGCCTACGAATTGGCCCCCGAAGTTCGCGTGAACGCTGTTTCGCCGGGGGGCACCGTGACGTCTCTGTGCGGTCCCGCGAGCGCCGGTTTCGACAAAATGCACATGAAAGACATGCCCGGCATCGACGATATGATCAAAGGTCTCACGCCTCTTGGGTTTGCAGCCAAGCCCGAAGACGTGGTGGCACCCTATTTGTTGCTGGCTTCGCGAAAGCAAGGAAAATTCATCACCGGCACCGTGATTAGCATTGATGGCGGTATGGCGCTCGGTCGCAAGTGAGCTTGTAGCCGATCAGAAGTTATAGACACATTTCAGGTGACGCCCCATGAAGACAAAACTGTTTATCAATAACGCCTGGATCGATTCTAGTGACCAGCAGACCTTCGAGCGCATACACCCCGTCAGCAGCGATGTGGTGACTGAGAGCGCAAACGCCACAGTGACGGACGCGATAAAGGCGGCGCAAGCGGCCGAGGAGGCGTTCAAGACCTGGAAGGCCGTTGGACCTTCAGAGCGTCGCCGCCTTCTCCTAAAGGTCGCCGATGTCATGGAAAGTAAAACACCCAAGTTCATCGAAGTGATGGCCATGGAGGTGGGAGCTTCCGCCCTTTGGGCCGGATTCAACGTCCATGCGTCTGCCAATGTGTTCCGAGAGGCTGCCTCGCTGGCTACCCAAATTCAGGGTGAAACCATCCCAACGGACAAAGCCGAAACGCTCTCAATGACACTACGTCAGCCGGTCGGCCCGATCCTAAGCATCGTTCCATGGAACGGCACCGCAGTGCTTGCGGCACGAGCCATCGCTTATCCGCTGGTCTGTGGCAACACTGTGGTGTTCAAAGGCTCTGAATTTAGTCCCGCGACGCATGCCCTGATCACCCAGTGCGTGCAGGAAGCCGGGCTGCCCGCTGGCGTGCTCAATTACCTCAACTCTTCGCCTGACCGTTCGCCCGAGATCGCTGACGCACTGATCTCTGCCAAGGAGATCCGCCGCATCAACTTCACGGGTTCCACCCGCGTGGGCAGCATTATCGCGCAGAAAGCCGCGCAACACCTCAAGCGCTGCCTGCTGGAGCTCGGCGGCAAGTCCCCGCTTATTGTTCTGGATGATGCAGACATCGATGCGGCGGTCAAGGCAGCGGTGTTCGGTAGCTTCCTGTTCCAAGGTCAGATCTGCATGTCCACTGAGCGCTTGATCGTTGATGAGAAGATAGCCGACGAATTTGTCGCAAAATTTGTCGAAAAAACTAAGCGCTTGAGCGCAGGCGACCCGTGCGTAACTGGCGACTGCATCATCGGCCCGATGGTCTCGCCAAATTCGGGTGAGCGGATCAATGGTTTGTTCAAAGACGCGATCGACAAAGGGGCAAAAGTTGTTTGCGGCGGCTTGGCCCAAGGTGCGCTCATGCCGGCCACGATCCTGGATCACGTCAAATCTGACATGCGGATTTACGATGAGGAGACCTTTGGTCCCATCACCGTGGTAATCCGTTGTAAAGGCGAAGCAGAGGCCGTCCGCATTGCCAACGACAGCGTCTATGGCCTGTCGTCGGGCGTATTTGGCCGCGACATCAACCGCGCTCTACGCGTGGGTATGTCCATCGAATATGGTTCTGTACACATCAACGGTTCGACCGTCCAGAACGAGGCGCAGGCTCCTTACGGAGGCACCAAGAACACCGGCTACGGGCGCTTCGACGGCCGTGCTGTAATCGACGAGTTCACAGAGATCAAGTGGCTGACCATCGAACCTTTCGAGCAGCAATATCCCTTCTGATAAGCACTAACTCCCAGGAATCAAACTATGAGTAAGCAAGCTGCAGTTATCGAGCTCGGATACATGGGTATCTCGGTCAAGGACCCTGATGCGTGGAAATCATTTGCCACGGATATGCTAGGTCTGCAAGTTCTTGATGAGGGTGAGAAGGACCGTTTCTATCTGCGGATGGATTACTGGCATCATCGGATCGTAGTCCATCACAACGGACAGGACGACTTGGAGTACCTAGGCTGGCGTGTAGCCGGCAAGCCGGAGTTCGAAGCTCTGGGTCAAAAGCTTATTGATGCCGGTTACAAGATCCGCATCTGCGACAAAGTTGAGGCTCAGGAGCGTATGGTGTTGGGTCTGATGAAGACAGAAGATCCGGGCGGCAACCCGACCGAGATATTCTGGGGCCCCCGGATCGACATGAGCAACCCGTTCCATCCCGGTCGCCCCCTGCACGGAAAGTTTGTGACCGGTGACCAAGGCTTGGGCCATTGCATCGTTCGCCAAACCGACGTCGCAGAAGCTCATAAGTTTTATAGCCTGCTGGGCTTCCGTGGGGACGTCGAATACCGGATTCCGTTGCCCAACGGCATGACTGCCGAACTGTCGTTCATGCATTGCAACGCCCGTGATCACTCCATTGCTTTTGGTGCCATGCCCGCTGCCAAACGACTCAATCACTTGATGCTTGAGTACACCCATATGGAAGACTTGGGATACACGCACCAACAGTTTGTAAAGAACGAAATTGACATTGCCTTGCAGCTTGGCATTCACGCCAACGACAAGGCGTTGACGTTCTATGGTGCAACGCCTTCGGGCTGGCTCATTGAGCCCGGCTGGCGAGGTGCCACGGCCATAGATGAAGCGGAGTATTACGTCGGCGACATCTTCGGCCATGGCGTGGAGGCCACTGGATATGGCCTGGATGTAAAACTGAGCTAAAGATGCGCGCTCGTTGGGCGAGGCTCTAGTCCAGCATCTTCATACGCAACCAACCTTGCAGGGCGATGAGATCAAAGGACGTTAAAGCGAAGGGGAAGTGGTTCGGGCCATGCGCATACCGATCCATGACATTTGTTTCATAGTATATAGGTAGATAGGTGAATCAAGCGCTTAGTCAACTAGTGGACACATCTGTTCCATGAGGCTATCTACTATCTATTCAAAACAAGAATAATAAATAGGATGAAAATAATAATGATAAAAAGAACGATTTGTCTTGTGTATCCTCTATTCTGTTTGGCAAGCCCCACATGGGCCGAAGAGTCGCCTTGGACGTACCGTATTGGTATGACTAATGTAGCTTTCGATGCTAGCGCAAAAGTATACTTAAATGGTCAGCGGGTGCCAGGAGGAAGCGCTGATGCGAGCGATAACAACGCGCTTACATTCGACTTCGGCTACGCCATCAACGACCAGTGGAATGTACGTGCGATTGTCGGTATTCCGCCTACAACTAAAGTGACGGGCGCAGGCACACTTCCTGGTATCCAGCTGGGGAAAATAACTTACGCTCCAACAGTATTAACGTTGAACTATAACCTCCCCGCTTTGGGTCCCGTTCGCCCTCACATAGGTGCGGGAGTCAATTACACGCGGATTTTTGAAAGTCGGGACGCTAATCTAAAATCGTTCGATGCCGACCACGCTTGGTCCCCCGCGCTACATGTTGGTGCCGATATTGACGTTAACCGTGGTTGGTTCGTTAGCATTGATATCCGGAAGTTATACCTGAAAACCGACGCATCAGGGTACTTGGGGCCACAGGAGGCTAAAGCACGGGTAACTCTTGACCCATTACTAACTTCGATCGCGATCGGACGCCAATTCTGATGATTCTGTTTAAAGTTCTTTATCTATCTAACCGCAAAGGGTGTTTCCATGTCGAATAAAATTATGAAAACGTCGCGTCTTACCGCCGAAGATATCAACGGCGCCTGGACTATAATGCCCACACCCTCGACGCCTGATGCTTCTGATTGGCGCAGCACTGCCACCGTGGACTTAGAAGAGACTGCCCGCATAGTTGAAGAGCTGATTGCAGCTGGTGTCAACGGTATTCTAAGTATGGGTACTTTTGGTGAGTGCGCCACGTTGACCTGGGATGAAAAACGTGATTATGTCTCGACGATTGTCGAGACCATTCGTGGTCGCGTGCCTTATTTCTGTGGCACGACAGCCTTAAATACCCGAGAAGTCATCCGCCAGACCCGAGAGCTTATCGATATTGGCGCCAACGGCACTATGCTCGGGGTGCCGATGTGGGTGAAGATGGACCTGCCTACAGCGGTTCAGTTCTATCGTGATGTTGCAGATGCGGTACCAGAGGCTGCCATTGCGATTTACGCCAACCCCGAAGCATTCAAGTTCGACTTCCCTCGCCCATTCTGGGCAGAGATGTCCAAAATTCCGCAGGTAGTGACTGCGAAGTATCTAGGCATCGGAATGCTTGACTTGGACCTGAGACTGGCACCCAACATCCGCTTCCTTCCCCACGAAGATGACTATTACGCGGCCGCACGCATCAATCCCGAGCGCATAACCGCGTTCTGGTCAAGCGGGGCCATGTGCGGCCCGGCTACCGCCATCATGTTGCGTGACGAAGTGGTGCGGGCCAAGAGCACCGGTGACTGGGCCAAGGCCAAAGCCATCTCCGATGATATGCGTGCAGCCGACTCGACATTGTTTCCGCGTGGCGACTTTTCGGAGTTCTCGAAGTATAATATCGGGCTTGAAAAGGCACGGATGGATGCGGCTGGTTGGCTCAAGGCTGGGCCCTGCCGTCCGCCCTACAACCTTGTTCCAGAAGACTACCTCGCTGGTGCACAGAAATCAGGCAAGGCTTGGGCCGCGCTGCACGCTAAATACAGTAATGAATTGAAGTAGTTCACCTCCGCAGACCTGAGTGACAGGGTGGCGCAGACGCTGAGGGTGCAGGAATTAAGTGAGCTAAAGCACATTTCTTGCGCCAGGCATTGCCAGATCAGCAAAGTTTGCTGATCTGGCAGTTTCAAAAATTTGGGCGAAAGCTGATATCAGGAATACGGGATAAAGGCAGTGCACCATAACGACGGGGGCGTGCCATTCGTGATGAACGATTTTGCTATTGTGCCGACTTCTGTTCTTGGAGTGTTTGATTGTGATTGTCGATTTTTATTTCGATTTTTTGAGTCCGTTCTCTTACTTGGCCAACCATCGTTTGTCAAAGCTTGCGCAAGACTATGGCTTTTCCATTCGTTATTACGCAATCGATTTGGCGCGAGTTAAAATAGCCATCGGAAACGTTGGTCCATCTAATCGCGACCTGATAGTCAAGCTGGACTATTTGAAAGTAGATTTGCAACGGTGGGCCGAGCTTTACGAAATACCGTTGGTATTCCCAGCTAACTACAACAGCCGACGGATGAATACTGGGCTTTATTACTCGGGAGCCATGGCACAGACTGGTGCCTATGTGAATGTAGTATTTAATGCGGTTTGGGGAGATGGCATAGCTCCAGATTTGGAAAGCTTGCCTGCTCTGGTATCTGAAAAACTAGGCTGGGATCGTAGCGCCTTCGAGGACTTTATCAGCAGCGATGCCGCAACAGAGAGGTATGACGAGCAGACACATGCCGCGATCGAACGCAAAGTGTTCGGTGTGCCAACGATGTTTTTGGGCGATGAAATGTGGTGGGGAAACGACCGTCTATTTATGCTCGAGAACGCAGTGGGAGGTGCGCCTGTAAATGGAGAATAGTCGCTACGGAGCGCTTGTGCCGGCTAAATGCCGATATAAGTGGTTGACCTGATCGTTATTTGCTCGATACAGCGCTTTCAAAATCAGCGGCTACTGAAGTCAGATAAAAATGCGGGACTACTTCAGGCATCCTGTGCGACACAAAGTTTTACCTGTAATTGTCCACCTATTCCGAGTTTGGAATGGTAGCTGACTCGCTATGCGACCAGCGATAGCCTAACAAGACATGCATCACTGGTAACGGTGGGGTGTGAAGCTCCTGCAACAATGTAGCCCCTTGATGTGTGTATTTGCTGCGAGGTGAAGCACAGATGCTCGGAGCCGTACCGGCTTGTGGCGCTAGGCTGGCAAGTATGAGCAACGTAAGTGGGGGTTGGGGCGCAATGGGAACCAAAAACCAACGCAAGCCTTACCAGCGTCGTTCGGTGCCTTCCTCCCATGCCTCCGCCTCGATAAAGCAGCTGCGCATATCGGCTTCCTGGCTGATCTCGGTTAGTAGGTCATGCAAGGTCTTGTCCAGCGCCTCGTCGCTCCGATACGGAATGGTCAGCTCGTAATGGCCGGTCTCCGACCGCTTCATGCCGTAGGGCTCCAGGCAGTAGCGCTCGATGTTCTCCGTGGCCCGCTTCCGACCGCGCATGAACTTGCTGTTGTTCACCACCGCCAGGCGCAGGGTGACGGTGGCCACCCGCTCGACGGTTGACTCTGCCGGTGACGCGATATTGCGCTTTTGACCTCGCGCCAGGGCGCTCTTCTGGTACGTCCCGATCTCGACGCCACGGTGGCGTAGGTAGCTGTACAGGGTGCTCTTGGAGATGTGCAACTTCTCGCCGATGGCGCTGACGCTCAGGCGGCCCTCGCGGTACAGGGTCTCCGCCGCCATGGCGGTGGCCTCGGCCTTGGCTGGCAGGCCCTTGGGACGGCGACCGATCCGGCCTCGAGTCCGTGCCGCCGACAGGCCCGCCTGAGTCCGCTCGCGGATCAGCTCGCGCTCGAACTGAACAGGTTGAACACCAGGCGATCTTGGGCGTGGGTGCTGTCAATGGGGTCGTTCAGGCTCTGCAAGCCGACTTTGCGTGCAGCCAGCTAGCCGACCAACTCAACCAGGTGCTTGAGCGAGCGACCGAGGCGATCCAGCTTCCAGATCACCACGGCATCGCCCGCTCGAACATGGGCTAGCAACTTGTCCAACTCCGGCCGCGCGCTTTTTGCGCCGCTGGCGATGTCTTGATAGATGCGTTCGCACCCGGCCTGTTTCAGGGCATCGACCTGGAGGTCGGCGTTCTAATCCCGAGTGCTCACCCGCGTATAACCGATCTTCATAAAAAGTACCGTTTACTTGACTGCATTAGTAATAGTTGAACTTTGATTAAGCTTACCAGTTATTTGAACCCTAGCGCAGGTGTAAGCGTCCAGCCGCCCCACCTCTACTCAGCTTGAGGAACCGAGGGGCAGTAGTTCATCAATCCGGCTGTTAGGGAAACTCTGAAGAAGACTTCCTGATTTTGGCAAAATGCCCGGATTTCACCCGCCGAGTTTTCCAATGAAGCAGATGACCTTCCTCGACGCCGAGTATGCCGGTAAGCGCAAACAGACCCGCAAAGAGCTGTTCCTGATCGAGATGGATCGGGTGGTGCCGTGGAAGGGTTTGATTGCCTTGATCGATCCGCATTACCCCAAGGGTGAGGGTGGCCCGCCAGCCTATCCACTGACGGCAATGCTGCGGGTTCATCTGATGCATAAGTGGTTCGGCTACAGCGACCCGGCGATGGAGGAAGCGCTGTACGAGACGACCATCCTGCGCCAGTTTGCCGGGTTGAGCCTGGAGCGCATTCCGGACTAAACCACCATCCCCAACTTCCGCCGGCTGCTGGAGAAACACGAACTACCTACCGGCATCATGTTTGCTGAATTTTCGCCTTTGGCTTTGAGTGCGGCATTCAACCGATACAGGTGTGGCATGACACGCCAAAGAAATCAACCTTGGCGGCTAGAACACTTGTCGATGAAGCGAACAATCCGCAAACGTTAAGGCTACCAGGAAAAACCCAGGATGCGGTAGCCGATAGGCCGCGCGCGCATTGGTCTCCTTCCGTCCAAGAGTGTCAAAGGATATTGGACTAATGCAGCATGCCTCGACCACATGGCCGTGGTCCGTTCATCTGTTGGCCATACGTCTATCGAATCGGACGCGGGCGGCGACGACCTCGGGTTGTTGGCGTTCGGCCCAGTCGATGAGCTCAGTCAGGGACGGCATCAGCGAAGTCCCGAGCGGGGTGAGCCCGTAGCGCACAGATGGGGGTGTCGAGGGCGTTACCTCGCGCCAGATGAGTCCGTCGCGTTCGAGGTGACGCAGCGTCTCGGTCAGCATCCGGCGCGAAATGTCGGGCACGGCGCGGGCCAGCGCATTGAATCGTTGCGGACCCTGCGACAAGGTGACCAGGATCAGCGTCGACCACTTGTCGCCCAAGCGGTTAAGCACATCACGCACGGGACAGCTTCGGTGGCCGGGCGACGGCGGCGCCTCATCAAGGGGTTCAGCGGCATCGGTAAACAAGTCGTCAGGGGGCATGTCGGTTTCCTAAAAGTAACCATGGGCGGTGTGCGTGCCTTCTTGTCTCAAAGTTAATGGTTACTTTACTATACTAGGACCCGAAAATAAACCGAGAGGAACATCATGAAGCTTTATTACAGCCCCGGCGCCTGCTCGCTTTCGCCCCACATCGTGCTTCGCGAGGGCAGTTTCGACTTTAAGCTGGAGCGCGTGGATCTGCAGAGCAAGCAGACCGAAACCGGCTCCGATTACAAAACCATCAATCCCTTGGGTTGCGTCCCGGCCTTGCAGCTCGACGATGGGCAGGTGCTCACCGAAGGACCGGCCATCGTGCAATACCTCGCCGACCGCGTGCCGGAAAAACGCCTGGCGCCGTCGGCGGGCACGCTGGAACATTACCGCCTGATGGAATGGCTCAACTTCATTTCCACGGAGTTGCACAAGGGCTTCGGCGCGCTGTTTAACTCGGCGCTTTCCGATGACGCGAAAGCGGTCATCAATTCGTCGCTCGAACAACGTATCGCTCATGCCGAGAAGCGGCTCGGGGTGGGTCCCTATGTGATGGGCAACGACTTTTCCGTGGCGGACGCCTACCTCTTCACCGTGCTGGGGTGGGCTAAGTACGTGAATGTGGACCTCGCGCCCTGGCCGGGACTGCTCGATTATCTCAGCCGCGTGGCGCCCCGTCCCGCCGTCCAGGCCGCGCTCGCGGCGGAAGGCCTGATTCCTGCATCGAAATAAGGGGAATAAGCATGACCAAGCTGTTTAGCCCTGTCCAACTCGGCCCCTTGAACTTGCCCAACCGTGTCGTGATGGCGCCCATGACCCGCTCGCGGGCGCTGGGCAATGTACCGAACGACTTGATGGCCCAGTACTACAGCCTGCGCGCCGAGGCCGGGCTCCTTATCACCGAAGGCACTTCGCCCTCGCCCAACGGCCTGGGTTATGCGCACATCCCCGGCATCTATTCGGATGCGCAGGTGGCGGGCTGGCGCCAGGTGGCGGAGGCCGTGAATGCTGCTGGCGGTCGCGTCTTCGTGCAGCTCATGCACACTGGGCGGGTGGGTCATCCCGCCAACCTGCCGCTGGGCGCTCACCTGCTCGCGCCATCGGCCGTCGCCGCGCCAGGTGAGATGTGGACGGACACCGAAGGAATGCAGCCGCATCCCGTGCCTGGGACCATGACGGAGCAAGACATTGCGGCGGCGATCGAGGAATATGCCGCTGCGTGTAAAAACACCGTGGCTGCAGGCTTCGACGGCGTCGAGCTGCACGGCGCCAACGGCTATCTCATCGACCAGTTCCTCAACACCGCGTCCAACCACCGCAGCGATCGCTGGGGCGGGAGCATTGACAACCGCATCCGCTTCGCGGTGGAGGTGGCCCGCGCTGCTGCGGCAGCGATCGGCGCCGAGCGGGTCGGCATACGCATCTCGCCTTATGGCGTGTTCAATGGCATGGCGTCGGACGCTGACATGGATGCGTTGTATCTGCGCTTGATCGAGGCGCTCAACGACGTCGGCCTGGTCTATCTCCATGTGGTCGACCACAGTTCCATGGGTGCGCCACCGGTGAGCGAGACTCTCAAGGTGCAACTGCGCACGGCCTTCAGGGGTAAATACATCCTCTCCGGCGGCTATGACGCGGCGCGCACCAATGCCGATCTCGCCGCGAACAAAGGCGATCTCGTCGCCTTCGGCCGCCCCTTCATCGCCAACCCGGACCTGGCGCAAAAACTGAAAAGCGGCGGGGAACTCAAGCCGGCCGATCCCGCCACCTTCTACACGCCTGACGCAAAAGGCTACACGGAGTTCTGATGCGCAAGCCAGCGCCGTTCATCAACCACGGCGGCGAGCCATGCGTCTTCATGGAGTGGCGCCCGCCGACACTTGGGCGCGGCATCGGGCATTTCTGGAAGGATTGCCCGTCACCTTGCCCGAACGACCGCAGGATGAAGTGCTTCGAGGATATCGTAACGGGTGCAGTCGAACGTACACCAGTACCTTCAAATGACGGATGTGATTTTTCCCGGAGGGACCCAAGCGGACGATGCACTGCGGTTGAACCAGCAGGTTTTTCCCTCTGCACGCTGCGTAACGCCTGCTAACGTCGCAACACATTGATGGCTGCTGGGGTCGAAAGACGTATGAATATCCTTTTTGCTCATTATCTCAACCTATTTCAACAGGAGTGACACATCATGCATTACCGCTCACTTGGCAAATCCGGTCTGCTCGTTTCCGAGCTGTGTTTTGGCACTATGAGCTTTGGCCAGCAGGGCTACTGGGAGAAAATCGGCGGGCTTGACCAGTCTGCCGCCCAGCGCCTGGTCGATATCGCGCTGGATGCCGGCATCAATTTTTTCGACAGCGCCGATGTCTATTCCTACGGCCAGTCTGAGGAGATCCTCGGCAAGACGCTCAAGGGCAAGCGCGACAAGGTGGTGTTGGCCACCAAAGTGCGCGGACGTATGAGCCAAGAGATCAACGACGTGGGCTTGAGTCGGCGCCACATCATTCAGAGCTGCGAGAACAGCCTCAGGCGTCTGGGCACCGATTATCTTGATCTCTACATAGTGCACAGCTTTGACTTCATGACGCCGTTAGAGGAAACGCTCTCGACGCTGAACGACCTGGTGCATTCTGGCAAGGTGCGCTACTTGGGTTGTTCGAATTACTTTGCGTGGCAACTGATGAAAGCGTTGTCCATCTCCGAGAGACACCATTGGGAGAAGTTCATTTCGTTGCAGGCTTATTACTCGCTGCTGTCGCGTGACGTGGAGATCGAACTCGCCCCGCTGTGCCGGGACCAGGGGCTGGGTATCACGCCTTGGTCGCCGTTGGGCGCGGGGTTTCTCACCGGCAAATACCCCCGTGGCGGCAAGGGCCCGCGGGGGGCCCGGCGCAGTAAGGAAGAACATAATTTCATTCAGATCGAAGAGGAAAAGGCCTACGCGATCCTGGACGAGGTGCAGCGCATCGCCAAGTTGCGCGGGGTGAGTTCGGCGCAGGTCTCGCTCAATTATCTGCTGCGCAAGTCGCCCGTCAGTTCGGTGATTATCGGCGCCACCAAACCCGAGCAGTTGCAGGACAACCTGAAGACTGTCGATTGGCAGCTTTCGGCTGAGGAGGTCGCCGCACTTGATGAGATCAGCACACCGCCGCGACTGTATCCACACTGGATGCTCGAGTTCACCCGCCTCGACCGCGACAACCCGGCAATGATCATGTAATTGATCGGCGCGCACTGTGGTGCAGATTGATGCACCCATCAAATCGGATGCGGGCGGATTCGACTTTCAGCTTGAACGTGTCAATCTGCAAGGTGCCGAGATTGAAACCGGCGCCGATTACAACTCCATCAACCCCGGCGGCTATGTCTCTGCTTTGCAACTCGATCGGCACAATAAGGAAAACGCTGCGCCAGCCCGCGCCTTTAATTTCTCACGGTGGCGGGCCCTGCTTCTTCATGGACTGGGACCCGCCCGACACCTGGGCGCGGCATCGCGCCTTTCTGGGACGGTTGCCGGCCACTCTGCCCGAACGGTCGCGCACCCTGCTGCACCTTCCTTGTTCGAGACGTGGTTCTTCAGCCGGTCACCGACGGGGTCGGCCTCCCCGATGTAGATCGTTTCTTCGGCGGCATTGCCGACAAGGATGTAGATGCCGACTTGCGAGAAGCCCGGCTCCTGCTTCAACAGGTGTAAAAGCTCTTTGTTGAGACAACGCCGTACCCTGACCAGTTCGATTTGTCGAGGTGATGAATGCCCTCGGGGTCTCCGGATGTTGCGAAAAGAGTAATAGAAAATGGCTGCATTGATTAGCCCCAGGCTGCGCTAATCAGGGTGGCGAGATCGCGCCGCGACAAGACTTCTGTGAATTCACGCCAATCCCTGTCCGATGGCATCATCGTGCCGGTGTAGCGCAGGTCGAAGCCTGTCGCTGTCTTCTGGGCATTGATGTACTCGTCCAACTGTTCACCGAGTGTTTCGATGTCATCGATCCACTCGTCCTTGATGGTGTCAGCCAGCGACCCGAAGAGGTCGTAGCGGTTCTTCATGCGCTCGGACAGGCGCTCGTAGATCTTTTCGTCCACGGTCTGCTCGAACACAAGGTTCAGCATATCCACGGTTTCACGCCGCTGTCCGAAGCGTTTGATCCGGCCAATCCGCTGTCCGAGGCGCGTTGGGTTCCACGGCAGATCGACGTTGATCAGCGTGCCCAAGGTTTGCAGGTTCAAGCCTTTCGCAGGCGGCATCGGTAGCTATCATGACGCGAATCTGGTGCTCGGCGACCATCGGCTTCAAGGTTTCACGCTCGACACTCACGCTGTCGCCGCGCTGGTACAGACGGCTCCGATCCACACCCGCATAAAGGCCGACAGCTTCTTCCGGGTGGCGCGCCGCCAGCGAGTCCGCCAGCCACTTCGCTGTGTCGTAGTACTGCTGAAGATGATGACGCCCAATCCCAGCCATTTCTCCTTGTCGAGAAAATGGACGACGGTCTCCATCTTCGTATCGGCTTCTAACCGCTCGAGTCGGGTGATCAGCCTCTGCAATCGCTCCATTGGCAGCCACCAGATAGGCGTAGTCGCCCTCGGCCAGTCTCTCCGGCTGGCTGATGGCCGTCACCGGCACACCGATGGCATCGACCTCGCTGGCAGGCAAGGCTGCATCGAGCGTGAGCAGTGGCGCATAGTCCTCGCTCACCACGGCAGTGATGTCGGCGCTGGATGCGGTGGCCAGTTGCCAATTCAACTGCCCGGTTCCACCAGCGGCGGCTAGCGCACCGAGATAGGTGTCCGTGTCGGTCAGGTAGGGGAGCCCGCAGAATTCGGAAAAAATCGTACGCTAACAGTTCAAGTGTCCCGGCCACGCCTGACTGTAGCTTGTTGACTGGTCAATCGGTCTCGCGGGTAAAGCGATAGAACAAGTTCGGCTCGCTGACCACTTACAAATACCCTTTATCGTCGATGGTTGCGCCTTCGGCTTGGGGTATACCTTTCAGCAAACCAGCAAACCCCCTCTCCAAGGAGCGGAAACTCACCACCTTGCCCTCATCGGTCATTTCAATCAGCAGTTTCGACTCGTCGCTTAGCAATATCAGATGACCGCTCTGTTGATCGAAGACGACCGAAGACAAGTCAGTGGCAAATACCTTGTCTTTTACTAAGCTGGACAGGTCGCGGACGTGCAGGGAAAAACCTCCTGCCAGACTGGTACGAAGGCCGCTCACCTCAAGCAATTGGCGAGGGTCACGCTCCTTGGTCACAAACAGGCGGTCACCTTCCAGGTCGTAGGCGAGCCCTTCAAGGCCTTTGTTGTCCTCTTTGCCAAGCGCCAAGGTCAGGATTGGATACTGGTTTCGGCTCAATGAGCGGTCAGAAGAAAGCTTGCCGTCTTCGTCGATGAGGACATCCACGATAACCAGGCTCTGCCGACGCTCCTCGGCAATTACCAATTGACCGTTGCCGGCATAAGACACCGCTTCCACATCGTGGAAGCCATCCAGGCTGTAACGTCGCTCCACGTCACCGTCACGGCTGAGGGCCAGCAGTTCGTTCGGGCCATTGGTAACCGCCCACAGCAGTTTTAGATCAGGGTCGAAGGTCAGGCCCGAAAGGTTATTGTCCACACCGGGAACCGGCTTAACATCCAGCTCAACCCGATAGCCAGGCAGCCACACAGAGCGTTCCTGCCAATCGTCGGTGTGCCAGTAGGTCGTGATCCAGAAGTACAAGCGATCATCAAGGTGATGGGTGCGGACTTGGAATACGGTGAGCAACACCAGGCACAGCAGCGTCCACATCCAGATGCTTGCTTTCCGTGTTCGGCCCAGCCAGTTTTTTGCCAACAAATACATTCGGAACCTCGTTAATCGGGGCTGACGCCACGAGCTGTCATGGGGTTCAACCCGACTCGACGCGACTGGCACAGGTGATACACAGTGGCGTGGCCGGATCAAACACCAGGCGACCCAGGGCGATCAACGCGCCGCATTGGTTACACCAGCCATACTCACCCTTATGCCAGCGCTTGAGGGCCTGTTGGAGGCGGACGCGTTCATGCTGCGCCCGACCTCGGATGGCATCGTTCATTGCTTGCTGCTGGAGTGCGTCCATCCTCGACAGACGCCCTACCTTGCTTTGATCCAGCTCTACCGATTGCGAGCGAGATTCAGCGTCTTCCAGCAATCGATCCAGCTCGGCAGCGCGCTGTTCCAGCAGGGTCTTGAAATGGGCAAGATTGAGGGCGTCGTCCATGGCCATTAGCGGAGCAGCAACAGCGGACTGGTGGTTGTGCGAAGCATGCTGGTCGTGGTGCTGCCGACCAGGAATTGCCGGATACGTGAATGTCCATAGGCCCCCATCACCAGCAGATCGATGCCATGCTCTTTCTGATAGGCGTGCAAGGTAGGCTCTATCTCACCGCTCCGGGTATCGGCACGAACAGTGAAGCCGACGTTGATCAGCACTTTCTGCGCCCAGTCCAGCTGTGCGGACGCTTCATCGCTTACGGTGCCAACCATGACCAGGTGGATCGGCAACCCCTTCAGCAGCGGGCTGGCTGCCCGCATCTCCACCCCCTTGCGGGTAGTAGCTCCGCCATCGAATGCCAGCATCGCGCTCTTGGGCTTTTGGAAGCTGGCCGGGGTGACGAGGATCGGCCGGTGCATGATACGAATCACGCTTTCCAGCTGGCTCCCGACATGCTGACTCAGACCACCGCTAGATTCGCCCTGGCGACCGATGACCAGCAGGCGCGTTTCGCTTTGCAGCTCTTGCAGGCTTTCCAGCAAATCGCCATGACGTTGCTTGGACTCCGGCGCGGTCACACCATACGTCATGGCTCGCTCTTTCGCGGCCGCTAACATGATCCGCCCCTGCTCCAGGGCCAACTTGCCGCGCTGTTCATCCAGGGAAGCAAGCTCATCGAGCAGATGCTCGCGGCTGCAAAGGCCGATATTACCACTCAAGTCGGCCGCAACTGGGTACTGGCGCTGATCCAGCATGGCGCAGGCCATGTGCAGCTGGTCGATACGAGGTCAAATTGTCGGATGTAGGGGAGCTGTGGCGGGTGTTAAAACCGAAAGCACAGCAGAGCGCGACCGCTGGCAGAGCAAGCAGTCACAGATGATGCGGGGGGCGAAGCGCTATGGCGGCGTAGGCAGCCAGATCATGTTTTGCAGGGTAAGCATGAGGTCTTATCGAGTGTCTTTGGTAACTCAATGGCCGCGACAGCCTACAGGAAGAGAGCAATTTCTGCGAGTCAACCCCCGACTAGGGCGTCCTGCTTGGATGTCAGCCTGAGCTATACCCTAACTGGATGTCAGGCAGCCGGGCAGCCAGCGGCCCGTAGTTGACGCCAGAGTAGTCGCGGCGTTGATTGATCACGCCGCCTTGCAACTGGATGGCGGCCAGGTTCTCGACCGTGACGGCAGCATCACCGCCGGTCTGCCAGTCGGTGTAGACCACCGTTAATTCGTTGGGCAGCTCGCCCCACTGGGCGCACTCGAAGCGTTCCAGCCGCACGATTTCGTCAGGCCCCAACTGCGGCAGGCTGTCGATCCAATAGTCGTCGCGCAGCAGCTTGAGCTCGAATGTGCCTGGCTCCGGGCCGGTGTAGAGGATGCCGCCAATGTGGTCGATGAAGCTCTCGATGGGCTGCTGGCGCGTCCAGATCAGATTGAGGCCGAAGCCCTCGCTCGACAAAGCCCACGCCTCGTTCCAGAAACTCCAACCGATGGTGCTCTGCGGATAGCCCATGCCCAATGCGGGTCGGTGAGGCACTGCACCAGAATGTGGGCTGGATTCATGCCGACGCTAATCTCGCGCCCTTCGTCCTCATCCCAGGTACGCACCTCGGTATTCCACTCCATCCACGGCGCATCCAACCACCCCGCCGTGAAGCGCCGGACGCGCACTGCCCACGGTTTGATGTTCGGGTTGTTGGCCGCGAACTTGCTCGTTACCAAGGACAGCACGCCCCGGAATGCCGGAATGGAACTGCCGAGACGACTCATCAGGTTGTCGTTGCGCCCCTGACCGGCATGACCAGACAGCACATCAATGGTGCCGACCACGCCGCTCTCGCGCTCGTCGCCGCCAAACAGGGTGGGCTTGTTGATGGAGAGGCTGGTCAGCGGCGCGCGGTCGGCATCACCCCACGCGGTACGGTCGCCCATCTGGATTTCCTGCACAGCATCGACGGGCCCCTTGCACAAGGCCAGATGCAGTCCCATACGGTAGCGATATCCGACGGTTTGCTTTTTAACCCACTAACTGAGCAGCAACGTTCAACGAAGGGCCGAGAAACCACTCAATGTGGTGAGTCGGTTCTTAGGCGATGGCCGTTTCTGAATTCAGGTCAGCTGAAAAACCGACTTTTTCAACAGAATCGGCCATAAGCAGTCAGTCCGTATCTAGGTTTCCGCCGCCTCAGCCAGCAGCCAATCTCGGAAGGTTGTCAGCCTTGGCAAGCTGACGCATTCCGGGCGGTAGACAACGTAATAAGCCAAATCTGATGCAACGCTGATCTCTGGAAACAGCCGAATCAGGCGGCCACTCGCCAAGTCATCACGCGCCATAACGCCTCGTGCTAGGGCGACTCCGTGCCCTTCGGCAGCAGCCTGCAATACAGCAGCAGAGTTGTTGATTTTCATGCCGCGAAGGGTGGTCGTCTCCGTCACACCAGCTTGTTGCATCCAGCTCTCCCAGGTCGGGAAGCCTGAGTGGTTATCCATCGAGAGATCGTGGATCAATATCTCCCGGACCAAGTCATTGGGCTTCTGCAGGCAAAAGCGCTCTCGCCGCAATTGTGGTGAGCATACCGGGTAAATCTCTTCATCCATCATCTTCTCGGCGGCCAGTCCAGGCCACTTGCCCGTGCCATAGCGCACGCCAATGTCGACTTGCTGAGCAACGAAATCTACCGGCTTGAGGTTGGTGTCTAGCCGCACGTCCGTATCAGGGCAGATGGCCTGGAAGCGGTCGATCCGAGGCAGCAGCCACTTGACGGCGAAGGCCGGGCTAACGGCCACGGTAAGCACGCAACTGACCGAGCACTCCTGAAGCCGCTCCATCCCTAGGGTCAGTCTGTCGAAACCTGCTCGAATATCCGGCAGAGCACGTTCGGCCGCATCCGTGGGGATCAACCGTGCTTTGCCGCTGGTACTGCGGACAAAAAGATGAGTGCCTAGCCAATCCTCGAGTGTGCGCACGAGCTGACCAACCGCTGCCGGCGTGACGTGCAGCTCGGCTGCAGCCGCAGAAAAGCTCTGGTGGCGGGCACTGGCTTCAAAAGCGCGCAGCGCGTTGAGATGAACTGGAGCCTTCATATCGATAAAGAATTTCTTTAGTGGTGAGAAATTTTATCTCGTTTGTTGGCGGAATTGAAAGCGAGGAATATTCGCTCCAAGGCAAAGTGTGCTGCGGCTAAACTACTCGAAGTCGGCGGAAAGTTTCTGGAGTTTAGCTAAGGTGGAAAATTTTTCTTCCTGCCCTTTAGTTTCCAGATAGCCACGTTGCACTGGCCCATAGAGGGCACGAACTGCCTGCCGGTGTCGGCGTCTTAGGCAAGTGACTCGCCCCAATCCCCGTTAACCAGGTACCTGCCGTGGGCAGGTGCAAAGAGGTCTCCCAATGAGCAACCAATTCAACGGTAAGAAACTGCTGGTCGTCGGTGGCACCAGTGGCATGGGTCTGGAAACTGCACGCCAGTTTCTCTCTGAAGGCGGCAGCGTAGTCATCATCGGTAACCGTCCTGAAAAAACCGAAGAGGCTCGTAAAGACCTCTCCGCTCAGGGAAACGTGACTGCTCTTACTGCAGATCTGACCAGCGACGAAGGCCTGGCCAAACTGATCAAGACCATCAGCCAGCAGCACTCGGATATCGACATGCTAGTGAACGCTGCCGGTGTGTTCTTCCCGAAACCTTTCCTGGAACACCAGGATGCGGACTACGACCAGTACATGAAGCTGAACAAGGCGTTCTTCTTTATCACCCAAAAGGTTACCGCCAACCTGGTTGAGCAAAACCGTCCAGGCGCCATCGTGAACATCGGCTCGATGTGGGCCAAGCAAGCGATCGCCGCCACCCCGTCATCTGCCTACTCCATGGCTAAGGCCGGCCTGCATTCCCTGACTCAGCACCTAGCGATGGAACTAGCTTCGAAGAACATCCGCGTGAATGCCGTTTCCCCGGCAGTTGTGCAAACCCCGATCTACGAAGGCTTCATCCCGAAAGCGGAAGTGCATAGCGCGCTGCAGGGCTTCAACAGTTTCCACCCGATAGGCCGTGTTGGCACTCCGCAGGACGTGGCTGGTATAGTTGTCTTCCTCCTCTCCGAGCAAGCCAGCTGGGTTACCGGCGCAATCTGGGACGTCGATGGTGGTGTTATGGCTGGTCGCAACTAAGACCTGGGCCCAGTTGCCAAGGATCGGGACAGGAAATGCGGAACCACTCACTTCGTAAATCTGGAGATCCAACATGGTCTATCTACAGATCACGCTGATGATCGAGCGCACTAATCGTGCTGCTGCCTGCATTTACCAACAGTACAAGGAGACGTTCCTGGAGAAGATCCAAGGCGCAAAGTCCAAGACACAGCTGGTACGCGACGAAGAAGTGTAGGTGCTGCATTGCTTCGACACGCTGGAGAACGCCAACGCCTACCTGCAAAGCGAGTTGTTCGCCGCTGACGTAGTCGGCGGCCTCAAGCCCCTGCTGGCTGCCGAACCCGACGTACATACCTACACCGCCATCTGAGGAGCTCGTGATTACAACTGCTTTGCTCAACGGCATTTATCTGAACGCTCTGGTGGAGGCAGGCAACGCCAGTCGAGCAAATCGGGAAACTACCAAGTTCACTCTGTCTTTGAACGGGACGTGGGACGGCGGCAGCAAAATGACTGCAAGCACTGGAGCTGCATTCATGGGTGGGCAGCGTGATGAGGCGCGAGCCGGCCGCTTCACACTCGTCAGCGATGAGCCTGTACCATTGGGTACGGACACTGGTGCCAGCCTTCTCGAGTACGAGCTGCAAGCACTCGCCTCCTGCTACACAGTCACCATTGCTATGGCTGCTGCACGGCGCGGGATCGAGCTGGAGAGCGTTCAGCTAGAGCTCTCGGCCATGCCGTTGCTCTGCGGGCTACGCACCGGCGTGGTCAGCGGTTGCAAGCCGATCTGTCGGGCAAACTGGCGTGTCTGTTCAGCGATGTAGGCCGAGCCATTGTCGCTCAGCCATTGCACCGGGGTGGCAGGCGCCTCTTCACCGAAGCGTTTTTCCACCGCCTCCAGCATCAGATCACGGATATCGTCGCCGCTGTACCCGGTCGGGCTGGCCACCCAACCGATGGCTTCGCGGTCGCAGCAGTCCAGGGCAAAGGTCACGCTCAGCTTGGCGTTATCATCACAGCGAAACTCAAACCCGTCCGAGCACCACCGGGTATCGCTGGTGGCCACGGCAATTCGGCCTTCGTGACGGCGTGCCACACCCGGTTGTTTAATCCGTCGCTCCAGCAGCAACTGATGATCGCGCATGACGCGATAAACCCGCTTGACGTTGATCGGCGCCTGACTCTGCTTTTCACGCCGACGACGCAGCAACCCCCACACACGGCGGTACCCGTAGCTGGGCAGTTCACTCACTTCAGCCTGAATTTCTTCGACCAGTGCGGCATCGTCCAGTGCAGGGCGACGCCGCTCGACCTGAGCATTTGGGTTGAGTCGAACCGTCAATTGCGAGCGCGCTACACCGAGACTTTCACTGATCAGCTTCACTGGTCGTCCCCCGGCAACAAGGGTGAGTGCGCAATCCATTTTCGCGACCGAGCAATCTCCACAGCTTCCTGAAGGATCTCGACCTGCATGGTTTTCTTGCCAAGCATGCGCTGTAGCTCGCGGATCTGCTTGAGCGCATCGGCCAGCTCGGAAGCGGGCACCACGCTCTCCCCAGCACTGACAGCCGAGAGACTGCCGCTCTGATAGAGCTTGCGCCACTGAAACAACTGGTTGGCATTCACGCCATTCTGTCGAGCCACCACCGAGACGCTTTGCCCCGGTTGCAGGCTCTCGCGAACCATGGCCAGTTTTTGCTCCGGGCTCCAGCGGCGACGCCGCTCCTGACCCAAAAGCTCCCCACCCTTATCGTTTCTATTAGTCATATACACAGTCGTTTGCCTATCCCTTATGTTAAGGGGGAAACGGTGTCCTGTCTTTCAGGGGGCTCGTCCATGCCCCGTCATCAGCCGGTCTTCGATCTCCGGCGGGCGCACATGAATACTGACCATCTCGGGGATCTGCCCGCGGCGATCGACGCCGCCAGAACGCGGTCGGTGCGTCGTCTTGCTTTGGCGCAGGCAGATGATCTGCTCCTTGTGCAGCTCACCGACCGGCAAGGCATAGATGGCGTTGTAGATCGTCTCGCGACAGACGTAGGCATCTCTTAGGTGGGGTATGTTCATGCTGCGCAGCTTGTCGGCAATCTGTTCGGGAGACAAACGCTCACTCAGTATATGAGCCACCAACTCGAAGCGCTCACTCCCCGGAAACAGCTTTCGCATCGGTCTACAAACCTGGCGGCGGGCCTGCGTCTGCTACTGGGCCACACGGGCCGATTAACCGCCACAGGCATCTCGATTGCGGCGCAGTTCCCGGCTGATGGTCGAAGGGGATCGGGGGATCAAGCAGGCAATCCGACGCAGACTGCCTTGGGCATGACCGATTTGAATGGTGGCGCGCTCTTCAACGCTGAGTTCGGAATAAGACATAGGGACAGCACCGTACCGGAAATGTCATGTGTTGCACTCAGTTTTTGCCGCCGCCCTGCCTCCCAGTGCACCGATCAACGGTGTGCAACTGGAAAACCTTCTTGGCACTCTCCACTTTGGCACCTTGATACCGGGTCAGCGAGGATCCTCCATTCATGCAGAGGTACTGCGTCCGACCCGCTGCCCGGGGGAGGAGTCCATATAAGCGCCCCCCTAGGGGCTACATATTAAAGCGATTGACCAGATTATTAAGATTTGCGGCCAAGCGCGCCAGCTCTTCACTGGCCTTGGCGGTCTGCCGAACGCTGGCGGTACTCTGTTCAGAAATGTCACTGATAGTAACCAGGTTCCGATCTACTTCTCGCGCCACCTGGGCTTGTTCTTCTGCTGCGCTGGCAATCACTAAATTCATACCATTTATTTCCGTGATCCGCTCGGCGATCAGGGTCAGTGTCTGATCAGCTTCACTAGCCATTTTCTGACTGCCTGCAGCAAACTCGCAGCTCTGCTGCACGTCACGAACCCCCTCTTGCGTCACACTCTGAATGGAAAAAATCATTCGTTCTATTTCTTGAGTAGAGGTCTGGGTGCGTTGTGCCAAATTGCGAACTTCGTCAGCGACTACCGCAAAACCACGGCCTGCCTCACCAGCATGGGCGGCCTCAATCGCAGCATTGAGTGCAAGCAATTTGGTTTGCTCGGCAATGGCACGGATCACGTCCAATACACGACCGATGTTCGATGCTTCCTCAGCCAGGCGGAAGACGGTTCCGGTGGTTTCATTAAGCTTGCCGCTGAGCCGATCGATAGTCTCGCAGGTTAGCATAACCTGTTTGCGCCCCCCGTCTGCCAGGTCCATCGCTTCGTGTGATGCATTGGATGTGCGGTTGGCATTGTCTGAGACTTCATCCACTGCAGCGGACATTTCGGTTACTGCCGTGGCCGCCATTTGCATCTCATCATTTTGCCGGTGGATACCCTGGGCTGTGCTCTCAGTTACCGTCTGAAGTTCTTCAGCAGCAGCTGCCAATTGAGTCGCCGAGCCCTGGATATCCTGCAAGGTATTGCGAAGATTAGCCTGCATCGCCTGCACAGACAGCTGCACGTCGGTAACCTCATTGCGACCGCTCACCTGAATTGACTGGCTAAGATCGCCAAGTGCTACACGAGCCGCTGCATCCTTAAGTGTCGTTAAAGGATGGATGATGCTACGTATAAGCCGCGTGGCGAAGACACCACCGCAAATCAGTATTCCCAAGAGCAGCAGCGCTAACATGGTGCGTGAAGAGTCATACAGGACAACAGCGGCGTCATAGGTACGCTTTGATTCCTCCACTTGGATTTGGGTCAGATGGCTGAGCCCTTCCGAAAGCGGATCAATCAACGGGTACATTTCATTTTCGACAAAGGTGTCGAGTGCCACCTTGTCGCCACGTTCCAAAATTCCTTTCAAGCGTTCAATGGGGTCTTGAGCTTCCTCAATAAGCTTGGCTAGTGCGTCCACTGAACGTTGCTCTTCATCGATCTTTTTAGTCTTTTGGTAGGAGTGCCATAGCATATCGATCTGCCGACCGGCGTCTTTCACCTCTTGCTCGGCTTGGGCGTAGGTCATGCGGCCACTGCGAGCCTTGTGGCTGCTATCGACGATTTTCACTGCATACAGGTCGGCGATGGTTTTCAGGTCACGTAGCGAAACGACTCGATCTAGATAAACTGTATTAAGGCTTGCCACGCCTCTCTCAAGAGCACTGAATCCCATCAACTCGATAGTTATGAAGCCGGTAAACATAGCGCCGACCAGCATTAAAAGTCGGGTTCGGATAGTGAATTTTTGCATTAGTGTGATTCAATTCCGTACGGCTGTTAGGGCAGATGTGTGATCCGGCAAGCACTTATTGGTCCTGATTGCGGGCTCGGGCGGACTCAGCCGAGCATCGCCCGCAGACACGCCTCTGCTCAGGTTTCGTCCTGCTCTCCAGAGCCGCCGGAAACGCCAATTCCGCCGATGCACAGGCCCGCAGGGCTGCTTGCCAGACGAGGTTAGTTTCGAGGGGCGAGATGATCAGAGCAGCCTCAGCGATTGAGCTTACTCGCCGGTTCGCCGCCGATGCCGAAGTGGTTCTTCGGCATCTCGGTGATGATCACCCGGACTCGTTCGATCGGCGCGTCCAGCGAGCGCGACATGGCCTCACTGACTTCGCGGATCAGGGTTTCCTTCTGCTCGTTGCTGCGACCGTCGAGAATGTACAACTGGGCGATGGGCATGGCCTCGTCCTCCAACAATAGGGGCGGCCGACCGTGCAGGCCGACCGCGGGGGTTCAGATGAAGCGCGCGGACACCGAGCCGAGGCCCTGGTAGCGCACGCTGATGTTGTCGCCCGGCGCCACCGGCACGGCGGCGGTGATCCCGCCGGTCATGATAAAGGTGCCGGCCGGGATGTGTTCGCCGCGCTCGGCCAGCAGGTTGGCCAGCATCGCCACGCTGGACAGCGGATGGCCGAGCACCGCCGCGCCGGCGCCGAGTTCGACCACTTCGCCGTTCTTCTCCATGACCACGCCGAGGGTGCGCAAATCGACCTCCTCCAGGCTGGCCATGCGCCCACCAGTGATGAAGCGGGTCGAGGAGGCGTTGTCGGCGACCACGCTGATCAGGTCGAACTTGAAATTCTCATAACGCGAGTCGATCACCTCTACGGTTGGGATCACGTAGTCGATCGCCGCGATCACGTCACCCAGGTGGCAACCCGGACCGTGCAGCGGCGCCTTGGTCACCACCGAGATTTCCGCCTCGATCTTTGGATGGATCAGCTGGGAGCAATCCACCACGCCTCCGTCCGGCACGCTGAAGTAGTCGGCGAGGAAGCCGTAGATCGGCGTTTCCACGCCCATCTGCGCCATCTTCGCCCAGGAGGTCAGGCCCATCTTCAGGCCGACGATCTTGTTGCCGCGGGCCTCCTTGCGCCGGCGGATTTCCCACTGCACGTCGTAGGCGTCGGCGAAGGTCATCTCGGGAAAATCGTTGGTCACCTTGCCGATGTCGTGGACATTCAGCTCGGCGTTTTCGATGTGCTCGGCCAGGGCCAGCACCTGTTCGCGGGTCAGGGTACGGTTCATGCGCTCACCTTCTGCTGCTGACGGGCCCGGGCCATGTCCAGGGCGAGGTCTTCGATCATGTCTTCCTGGCCACCGACGGTGCCGCGCCGGCCCAGTTCGACCAGGATGTCGCGGGCCGACACGCCATATTTCTTCTCGGCGCGCTGGGCGAACAGCAGGAACGAGCTGTACACCCCGGCGTAGCCCAGGGTCAGGGCGTCGCGGTCGACGCGGATCGGCTGATCCATCATCGGCACCACCAGGTCCTCGGCCACGTCCATGATCTTGTACAGGTCGATGCCGGTCTCCACGCCCATGCGTTTGCACACTGCGACGAACACTTCCAGCGGGGTGTTGCCGGCACCGGCGCCGAGGCCGGCGACCGAGCCGTCGATGCGCGCGGCACCGGCTTCGATGGCGGCCAGCGAGTTGGCGATAGCCATGCCCATGTTGTGGTGGCCGTGGAAGCCGACTTCGGTGGCCGGGTTCAGCTCGGCGCGCAGGAGGCCGATTTTCTCGCTGACTTCATCAGGCAGCATGTAGCCGGCCGAGTCGGTGCAGTAGATGCAGTTGGCACCATAGCTTTCCATCAGCTTGGCCTGCTCCAGGACTTTCTCGGCGCTGATCATGTGCGCCATCATCAGGAAGCCGACGGTGTCGACCCCCAGCTTGCGCGCCATGCCGATGTGCTGCTCGGAGACATCCGCCTCGGTACAGTGGGTGGCCACGCGAATAGTCGAGACGCCGCAGTCCAGGGCCATCTTCAGGTGGTCGACGGTGCCGATGCCGGGCAGCAGCAGCGCCGAGACTTTGGCCTGCTTGAGCTGCGGGATCACCGCGCGCAGGTACTCCTCGTCACTGTGGGCCGGGAAGCCGTAGTTGATCGAACGACCGCCGAGGCCGTCGCCGTGGGTGATCTCGATCAGCGGCATACCGGCTTGATCGAGGCCGGTGGCGACCGCGACCATCTGCTCCAGGCTGATCTGGTGGCGCTTGGCGTGCATGCCGTCGCGCAGGCTCATGTCGTGCAGGATGACGCTCTTGCCGTGCAAATTCATGGTGCTACTCCTCAAGCCAGCGCGATGTCGCGACGCGGCAGTTGAATGGTGCCGGCGGCGATTTCCTCGGCGAACATCTCGCCGGTACGCAGCGCGGCGGCGGTCATGATGTCGAGGTTGCCGGCGTACTTGGGCAGGTAGTCGCCCAGGCCTTCGACTTCCATGAAGATCGACACGCGGTTGCCGTCGAACACCGGGCCGTTCTTCAGGCGGTAGCCGGGCACGTATTTCTGCACCTCGGCGATCATCGCGTGAACCGAAGCGGTGATCGCAGCCTGGTCCGGCTCGCTGTCGGTCAGGCAGTGGATGGTGTCGCGCATCATCAGCGGCGGCTCGGCCGGGTTGATGACGATGATCGCCTTGCCTTCCCTGGCGCCGCCGACCTGCTCGATGGCGCCGGCGGTGGTGCGGGTGAACTCGTCGATGTTCTTGCGCGTGCCCGGGCCGACCGAGCGCGAGGAGACGGTGGCGACGATCTCGGCGTAGGCCACCGGCTGCACGCGGGACACCGCGGCGACCATGGGGATGGTGGCCTGGCCGCCGCAGGTGACCATGTTGACGTTCATTTCCAGGCGGCCGACATGCTGCTTGAGGTTGACCGGCGGCACGCAGTAGGGGCCGATGGCCGCCGGGGTCAGGTCGACCATCAGCACGCCAAGCGCGTTGAGCTTGCGGCTATTCTCGGCATGCACATAGGCCGAGGTGGCGTCGAAGGCGATGCGGATGTCGTCGTCCAGCACGTGCGGGAGCAGGCCGTCGACGCCTTCGGCTGTGGTCTTCATGCCGAAATCGCGGGCGCGTTTGAGGCCGTCGGAGTTGGGGTCGATGCCGACCATCCACACCGGCTCAATCCACTCGGAACGGAGCATCTTCATCACCAGATCGGTACCGATATTGCCGGGGCCTATGATGGCCGCCTTGAGTTTCTTGCTCATGGGTTTGTCCTCTGTTCGATCAGGTGAAGCGCACGGAGGCGCTGCCGATGCCGCCGATCTCGACGCGCATGAAGTCGCCGGCCTTGACCGGCTCCAGGGGTACCAGCGAGCCGGAGAGGATCACTTCGCCAGCCTTCAGCGGGATACCGAAGCGGCCCAAGGTGTTGGCCAGCCAGGCCACGCAGTTGACCGGCGAACCCAGGGCCGCGGCACCGGCGCCGGTGCTGAGCAACTGGCCGTTCTTCTCCACCAGCATGCCGCAGGTAACCAGGTCGACCTGGCGTGGCGACACTGCCGTGTCGCCGAGCACGAACAGGCCGCAGGATGCATTGTCCGCTACTGTGTCTTCGATCTTGATTTTCCAGTCGCGGATGCGCGAATCGACGATCTCGAAACAGGGCATCACGCACTCGGTGGCGGCCAGCACGTCGGCGTTGGTCACGCCGGGGCCGATCAGGTCCTTCTTGAGGATGAAGGCGATTTCGCCCTCGGCCTTGGGCTGCATCAGCCGCTGGCTGATCGGCACGGCCTCGCCGCTGTTGAACACCATGGCATCGGTCAGGTAGCCGAAGTCTGGCTGATACACGCCGAGCATGTTCTGCACCGCCTTGCTGGTGACGCCGATCTTCTTGCCGATGATCTTCTCGCCGGCGGCCAGCCGGCGTTCGAGCATGCGCAGGGAAATGTGGTAGGCGTCGTCGATGCCGATGGCGAAACCGCGCTCGGTCAGCGGGCTGACCGCTTCACGGTTGAGCATCGCCTGATACAGCTCGTCGCCGAGCTCGTTGATCAATATCTGGTCCATGCTTGTCTCTCTCAGGAAAGGGGGGCGGCCTCGGCGAGGAAATCCTCGACCAGGCGGGCGAAACGCTCGGCGTGTTCGATCTGGGTCCAGTGGCCACACTGGTCGAAGACGTGTAGCTGGGCGTTGGGAATCCACTGCGCTAGGGTCAGCGAAGCCTGCAGCGGGATGATCTGGTCTTCGCGGCCATGCACCACCAGGGTCGGGTGGGGCAACGCGCGGATCGCCCGCTCGTCGCTGCACAGCTCCTCGATCCATCGCTGGCGCGGGGCCGGGAACATGGCGGCGAAGGATTCCTGGAAGCCCGGGCGTATGCTGGCCTGGTAACGCAGTTCGGCCAGGTCTTCGCTGACCAGGCCGCGATCGAAGGCGAACAGGTCGAGCAGCGCGCGCATATTAGCTAGCGATGGCCTGTAGCCCCAGGCTGCGTCCAGCCCCGACGTGAGCTCGAAGGGCACGCCGACGCTGCCCATCAGCACCAGCCGGCGCACCCGCTCGGGGTGACGCACGGCCAGGGCCAAGGCGATGGCGCCGCCGAAGGAATTGCCGACCAGGTCGGCCTGGGCGATGCCCTGGGCATCCAGCACGCCGAGGGCATGCAGCACCCAGGTGTCGAGGCTGTAGTGAGCATCTGCCGGGCGCTCGCTGTAACCGAAGCCGAGCATGTCCGGGGCGAGCACCCGGTGATTCTGGGCCAGCTGCGGCATGACCAGGCGCCAGTTGGCCCAGGCGGTGACGCCAGGGCCGGAGCCGTGGATCAGCAGCAGCGGAAAGCCGCTGCCCTGCTCCAGCAAGTTGGTGCGCCAGCCTGCGGCGAGGATCTCGCGACCCAGCTCGGGGCTAGGTTCCGGAGCCTGCTCCGCTGCTTGCGGGGGTGCCTTCAGGGATGCAGTCATGGCCGCCTCAGAGTTTCACGCAGATGTTTTTCAGCTCGGTGTAGAACTCCAGCGAGTGCACACCCCCTTCGCGGCCGATGCCCGACTGCTTGCTGCCGCCGAAGGCGGTGCGTAGATCGCGGAGGAACCAGCTGTTGACCCAGACGATGCCGGCCTCGATCTGCCCGGCGACGCGGTGGGCGCGCGAGCTGCTCTCGGTCCAGATCGCCGACGCCAGGCCATAGGGCAGGCTGTTGGCCAGTTCGATGGCCTCCTCTTCCGTATCGAACGGCGGATATGGCAGCAGGGGCCGAAGATTTCCTCGGTGACCACCGCCGAATTGTCGGAGAGGCCAGTCCAGATAGTCGGCTGCACCCAGGCGCCGCCGGCCAGGTGCGCCGGCATCTCCGGCACGCCGCCGCCGGTGACAACGGTGGCGCCGTCATCGACTGCCTGCTGGTAATAGCTGAGGACTTTTTCGCGGTGCTTGAGGCTGACCAGCGGGCCGAAGTTGCTGCTGGCGTCGTCCGGCGGCCCGATCACCAGGCTTTCGGCACCGGCCTTGAGTCGGGCGACGAACGCGTCGAAGATCGGCCGCTCGATATACAGTCGCTCGGTACCGAGGCAGACCTGGCCGCAGTTGGCGAAGGCCGAGCGCAGGGTGCCCTCGATGGCCTTGTCCATATCGCAGTCGGCGAACACGATGCCGGCGTTCTTCCCGCCCAGTTCCAGCGACACCTGGCGCACGCCCTTGGCCGCAGCGCGCATGATGGTTTCGCCGGTGCCGGTCTCACCGGTGAAGGTGTAGGCGTCGACGTCCGAGTGCTCGGTGAGGAAGGCCCCGGCCGAATCGCCGCCGAAGCCATGCACCACGTTGTACACGCCCGCCGGTACGCCGGCGGCCTGCATCACCTCGCCGAGCAGGGTGGCGGTCAGCGGAGTTTCCTCGGATGGCTTGACCACCACGCAGTTGCCGCAGGCCAGGGCCGGTCCGACTTTCCAGGTCATCAGCAGCAGCGGCAGGTTCCACGGGCTGATGACCCCGATCACCCCCTTGGGCCGGCGCACGCCGTAGTTGAGCGCACCGGCGCCATCCGGGGTGGCCATCTCGAAGGCTTCGTTGGCGACATTCTTCAGCAGGTCGGCGAACACCTTGAAATTGGCCGCCCCACGCGGGATGTCGATATGGCTGGCCAGGGATTTTGGCTTTCCGGTGTCGAGGCATTCGGCCTCGAGAAACTCGTCGAAACGGGCCGTGATGCCATCGGCCACGCGATGCAGAATGTCAGCGCGCTCGGCCACCGTCATCTTCCCCCAGGGCCCCTTGAGCGCGGCACGGGCAGCTTTGACCGCAGCGTCGACCTCGGCGCGGCCGGCCTCGTGGACGCGGCCGATCACCTGGCCATTGACCGGGTTGATGTCCTCGAAGGTGCGGCCGCTGGCCGAGCCGACAAAGGCACCGTTAATGAAATGCTTGATCTCTTTCATCTGCGTAATCTCTGCAATAAGTCGAGCTGGGCCTTTAGGTCATAACGGTCATGAATCGTTCGTTGAGCACCCGGTCGTGATAGAAGATCGCCTTGCCCACATCCTTGGCCAACCAAGTCACCGGCTTGTGATCCGGATAGTTGTAGTTCCCGCCGCAGAACACCTCGCAGCGGTTGCCGGACGGGTCGAAGAAATAAATGGTCTTGCCGTGGGTCAGGCCGTGCCTGGTCGGGCCGATATCGATCGAGGTGTCGGTCATGCTGATCAGGTCGGCAGCGCGCAACACGTCCTCCCAGGTATCGAGGAGGAATGAGGCATGATGGAACTTACCCTTCTCCGCATGCTGGATAAAAGCCACATCGTGGGCCTTGGTCGACAAGCTTAGAAACTGTGCTAGGCGTATACCCTCGGCATCGACCACTTGCTCGGCCAGGTAAAAGCCGAGTACCTCGGTAAACAACTCATAAGTGGCTTGTAGTTCATCACCATACAGCAGGCAATGATCGAAACGCACCGCCGACATACCTTTCAGATCGCGTGGCCAGGCTTCGGGATTGACCTCATTCACACCCATTTGCCAGTGTATTCCTTGTCAGCATACAACTCGAAGTGATGCCCTGAGGGGGCTTGGAAGCGCACACGCCGACCGCAACTATTGAGCTCCCCCGCCGGTACCTGTTCGACGAACAGCCATGTGCCTGCAGATCCTGCTCAAGTTGCTGGAGAGACACCTCATCTACCACCTTGAAACCCATGAAATCCATACCTGGCTCATCAGCTTCGCGTAGCACTACAGAAAATTTGTCAACCTCACTCCAGGCCTTCAGATAGACACGGCCTGGTCGTCACGATCCATCTCGATCAGGCCCAACAATTCGATGTAGTGTTCCAACGCCTTACCCATGTCCAGTACACGCAGTTGCACGTGCCCTGGGCGCATTACACCTTTCTTCATGACATCACCTATTCTCTTTATTATTGTGGATCGACCGTGTTTTCACTGCCAGGCTTTGAATAACGCTCGATACATAGATCGCTCCGGGCAAACAGTCGGCAGGCCAAGGCGTAGCCTTGTTCGCGGGCTTCTACCGGCAGGTGCTTGCAGCTCACACGCCCGCACTCGTAGTCACCGGCAAGAACCCTCACCTTGCACAAGCCACAACCGCCACCACGACAGCCCACTGGTAAGCATTGCTTACCCTGCGTCTCCATTGCACTTAACACTGATTGCAGCGGCTGACAGGCAAATCGCTCTCCGCCAGGCTGCACAGTGATTTCAAAGGCCTCTGACATATCTTCCTCCGTTCAACCAAGGCAGAGCCGGAGTAGCTTCACTTTGGGCCGCGACGGTGCCGATGTAGGACATCAAAAGACAAATCTTGATCGGTTCGGCCGCCTTGACCGCCCTCGCCAGTGAAATGCTGAGGGCAATGCCAGAGCACTGACGGTGAAGGTGGAACGGAACGAGCAAGGCATCTTGTTACTGTTGTGCATTGTCACGTCCAGCGGCGCTCAGCGGCGCAGCATGCAAGGAAACTATATTAGGTTTAGGATGCGGTTGTGGTATCGGCCCACTGACGCTAGGGCCGGTAGGCCGCCCATGCTTAGAAGCTTCCACGTGTAGTTAAAGATCAAGCGGTTCTCATCGACGTCAGCCTGGTGGTTGGAACCCGTAGTGACATTCCACTCCTGACGCTCAGCCCCTTAAGCGAGCCCCTCTCCACCACATAGCCGACGTCCAGGACGCAATCGAATTGTTTGCCCTCGAATCCGCGACCGTTATCAACGTTGTCACCCTTGACGTAGCACACCCCGGCTACCATTTTCCCAACCCAGGCGCGCACGTGCCTCGGCCAGGTCGGCGTCGAGGTCGTGGCTCCACAGCCAGTCGAAGCGGGTCGCCAGGTTTCCCCCAGCAGATGCTCGTTCGCACCTACGACGGGGTCGCGAAACTCGTATAACTCGCCGGTCTCCCGGGAGGTTCGCTGCACGCGACAGGCACGAGGGCGGCGCAGGTCGTCGTAGGCTTCAAGCAGCTCGGCGAGGTTGTCTGCATCGACTTGGGTATCGCCCAACAGGCGGGCGAGGAAGTAGGCGTCCTCAAGTCCTTGGGCGGCACCGGCGCCTTGGGTGCGGCAGCATGGCGTGAGCTGCGTCGCCGATCAGGACGACCCGCCCGTGCACGTAGCCCGGCAGCTCCGCCAGGTCGTGCAGTGCCCAGAGAGTTGGTGCCGGGATGCACTCCAGCAGGGTGCGCGCGGCATCACCCCAACCCGCGAAGGCATCGAGCATCTCTCGCTGGCTCACATCGCGCACCCAAGGGGCATCCGCGGCCAGTTCGGCTTCGGCTCACTACGGTCGGAAATGAAGGCCACAACGTTGATGAGGCGGCCATTCCTCACCGGAAAAGTGAGGATATGGCCGTCAAGCCCTAGGTACATCTGCGGTACGTCCACCAAGTGCTCGTCGATGCCCTGGGCTCGATAGGCTTCGCGCAGGTGTAGGCTGTCGACCATCCCCCGATAGGCACAGGTGCCGCTGAAGCGCGGTACCTGTGGGGCCAGCCCCTGACCTTCCACACATGACTACGCAGCGCTGACTTGATTCCGTCGGCACCGATTAGAAGGTCACAGCGGTGCTCTGTGCCGTCGGCGAATAGCACTTGCACTTCGCCCCCCTTTTGCTCGACCTGTGTGGCGCGCTTCCTGAATTGGGGCGATACCTTTTGGGAGGTGATTTACTAGGGCATCGAGGAAATCCGCCCGGTGTACCGAGGACTGGCCCACGCCCGGAGCGATGGTCGCTCCCAGATAGCTGGCATCCCTGCCGCGCCGCCACTCGAACCACACGTCCTCCCAGGGCTTCCGAGGTACGGTCGGCGACCTGCAAGTAGGCCTCGCCCAAGCCTAGGCCGACAATGGCGCGCACCGCGTTGGGGCCAAAGGAAACTCCTGCACCGACCTCACCAAAAGCCGGCGCGCACTCGAACAGCTGTACTTGAGAATGGGAGTAGCGACAGAGCTCCAGAGCCAAGGCAACGCCGGAAATCCCGCCGCCGATGATACCGAGCGCAAGCCAGGTTTATTGTTTTCATGCTGGTACTCATGATGGTTTACAGTTGACTGTTAATAACCATAACGGAGTAAAGAATATTGATAAAGACACCGACCACTATACAATATATTATAAGCGTGAATATTGCTGCCTGCCAGGCGGGACGCCGGCATAACCCGAGCGAGGCTCCATGGAACTGCGTGATCTGGATTTAAACCTGCTGGTGGTGTTCAACGAGCTGCTGGTCTGCAGACGCGTCTCTATCGTTGCCGAGAACCTGGGCCTGACCCAGCCTGCTGTCAGCAATGCGCTGAAACGCCTGCGCACAGCGCTACAGGACCAACTTTTCGTGCGCACCTACCAGGGTATGGAACCACACCCTACGCCGCGAACTTGGCCGAGCCCGTCGCCTTGGCCATGCACGCCCTGCGCGAAGCCCTGCAGCACCATGAGCGCTTCGATCCGCTGACCAGCGAGCGTACTTTCACCCTGGCCATGACCGACATCGGCGAGATCTACTTCATGCCGCGGCTGATGGATGCGATTACTCTTCAAGCCCCAATTGCGCGATCAGCACCGTGCGCGACAGTTCGATGAGCCTGATGCAAGCCTTGCAGAACGGCACAGTGGACCTAGCCGTGGGCCTGCTGCCCAACCTGCAGACTGGCTTCTTCCAGCGCCGGCTGCTCCACAATCACTACGTGTGCCTGTGTCGCAAGGACCATCCGGCCACCCGCGAACCCTGACTCTTGAGCGCTTCTGTTCCTATGGCCACGTGCGTGTCATCGCCGCTGGCACAGGCCACGGCGAGGTGGACACATACTTGACGAAGGCCGGCATCCGGCGCGACATCCGCCTGGAGGTGCCGCACTTCGTCGCCGTTGGCCACATACTCCAGCGCACCGAGCTGCTCGCCACTGTGCCGATACGTTTCGCCGACTGCTGCGTAGAGCCCTTCGGTCTGAGCGTCTTGCCGCACCCAGTCGCCTTGCCGGAAATCGCCATCAACATGTTCTGGCATGCGAAATACCACCAGGACCTCGCCAATATCTGGTTGCGGCAACTGATGTTCGACCTGTTTTCTGATTGAGAAGAAATCCGAGCTGATCAATACGGTCGACAGTGATCTTACGCAGCCCGCTTGCACCTGGCTACGGGGCTGTTAGCATGTCCAGCGCACTGAAGAAAACAGTGACCTTCCTGTCGAACTGTGGCGATCTTTGACATGGGATCGAGGTAAAGAGCTATCAGATAACGCTCGATTTACAATCGAATCCGGAGTAAAGGTTTTCTTTGCCGACCCCATAGTCCATAGCAGCGCGGTACGAACGAAAATACGAATGGTCTTCTACGGCAATACTTCCCGAAAGGTACCGATCTGTCTCGATGGGGAGCCCAGGAGATCCAATCCGTAGCTCGTGTGCTGAACACGAGACCCCGGAAAACACTCGGTTGGAAAACACCTGCCGAAGCACTGAATGAGTATCTAAAATCTATCCAACAATCCAGTGTTGCGACGACCGGTTGAATTCGCCCTGGCTGCCACGGTCGCTGCGCCGGAACGCTCCGATGAGCTCGAGATCCTCCAACAGTAAGGCTTTGGCTTTTTGCCGTGCCGCCCGTGCACCCTCAATACCCCGCAATGTCTTGCGTACCGTGGCGCTGGCAGTAGGGTCAGGAAAACCCTGATAGCGCCTGGGGACATTCCCTGCTTTGAGCCTCAGAGACGCACGGCTGGAGGCTGACAAGTACCGGCTCGATATCGCCCGTGGCGTCGATCCAGC
>NZ_FNTF01000002.1:6020000-6302433 GCF_900105495.1 Pseudomonas frederiksbergensis
GATCGCCCGGGCCTGCTCGCACGCATCGGCACGATCTTTCTGGAGTTCGATTTGTCGCTGCAGAACGCCAAGATCGCCACCTTGGGCGAGCGCGTGGAAGACGTGTTCTTCATCACCGATGCGAACAACCAGCCGTTGTCCGATCCATTGCTGTGCAGCCGCTTGCAAGACGCGATCGTGGAACAGCTGACTGTCAATCAGGAATCAGAAATCAAACTGTCGCGTCTCAGTATCTGAATTAACAAAATTTCCCCCTGTGGGAATGGACTTCCAGTGGAGAGGGGCTTGTTGTGGCGAGGGGGCTCGCCCCCGTTGGGCTGCGAAGCGGCCCCAAAACCTGCATCGCGATGTATCAGACACACCGCATACAAAGGTTTTACGACTGCTGCGCAGCCGAACGGGGGCAAGCCCCCTCACCACACAAGCCCCCAACACCAGACTAGCCCTCCCACATTGAACGAGGCCCCCATGAACAACGCTTTGAACCAGTTGCAGCCTTACCCGTTCGAGAAGCTCCGCGCCCTGCTCGGCAGCGTCACGCCAAACCCGGACAAGCGTGCCATTGCGCTGTCCATTGGTGAGCCGAAACACAGCTCGCCAAGCTTTGTCGCCGAAGCCCTGGCAAGCAATCTGGACAAGATGGCCGTGTACCCGACCACCCTCGGCATTCCGGCCCTGCGCGAAGCCATCGCCGCGTGGTGCGAACGTCGTTTCAGCGTTCCGCTCGGCTGGCTCGACCCGGCGCGCAATGTGCTGCCGGTCAATGGCACTCGTGAAGCGTTGTTCGCGTTCACCCAGACCGTGGTCAACCGTGGCGACGATGCGCTGGTGGTCAGCCCGAACCCGTTCTATCAAATCTACGAGGGCGCCGCGTTCCTGGCCGGGGCCAAGCCGCATTACCTGCCGTGCCTGGACGAAAACGGCTTCAATCCGGATTTCGATGCGGTTTCACCGGACATCTGGAAACGCTGCCAGATCCTGTTCCTGTGCTCACCGGGCAACCCGACCGGCGCATTGATCCCGGTTGCAACCCTGAAAAAGCTGATCGCCCTGGCCGACGAATACGACTTCGTGATCGCCGCCGACGAGTGCTACAGCGAACTTTACTTCGATGAACAAACCCCGCCGGCCGGATTGCTCAGCGCTTGCGTGGAACTGGGCCGCCAGGACTTCAAGCGTTGCGTGGTGTTCCACAGCCTGTCCAAGCGTTCCAACCTTCCAGGCCTGCGCTCGGGTTTTGTGGCCGGTGATGCCGACATTCTCAAAGGCTTCCTGCTGTACCGCACCTACCACGGTTGCGCGATGCCGGTTCAGACCCAACTGGCCAGCGTTGCCGCATGGAATGACGAAGTGCACGTGCGCGCCAACCGTGCGTTGTATCGCGAAAAGTATGACGCGGTGCTGGAAATTCTCAGCCCGGTCATGGATGTGCAGCGCCCGGACGGCGGCTTTTACTTGTGGCCAAGTGTTGACGGTGATGACGAAGCGTTTTGCCGCGACCTGTTTGTCGAAGAGCATGTGACCGTCGTGCCAGGGTCTTATCTGTCCCGTGACGTCGACGGTGCAAATCCGGGCGCTGGTCGTGTACGCATGGCGTTAGTCGCGCCGTTGGCCGAATGCATAGAAGCCGCAGAACGAATTCGCGCGTTCATTACCCGTAACAAGTAATCTCCCGCCCGCACTGTGCAACGCAGTGCGGGCACACATTTATAACCGGTAACACTTCCCCCGAAATTAAAACTCACCGAACTGCAGAGCCCCCTTACTCTCAAGCAGCGCATTAGCGCGTATTCACCCCACTCACTTCAAGGAAGAAGTAGCCAATGAACAGTATTGAAGACTGCACCCTTATCCAATGGCCCGACGATCAACAAGCCTATGAAGCCGCCATCAACGAGAACCCAGAGAATGCCGGTACCGGCGGCGGTACTCGTCGCAAGCGCTCTCTAATCAATTACTCAAAGCTGTGGGCAAACGGACGCACGCTCAAGATCGCGTTTATCGACGGCCCCGATGATGAACACAAACAGAAGATCATCAAAGCAGCACGCCAATGGCTGCCCCATATCAATCTGAGCTTCGATTTCGTTGAAGGGCTCGACGGTGATATCCGGATCGCAACCAAAAACAACGACAACAGCTCAATGCTGGGCACTGACGCGTTATTGATCCATCCAGACTGGCCCACCATGAACCTGGGGGTCGAACCTGAACATGAAGATTTTGAAGTAATCGTGACTCATGAGTTTGGGCATGCTTTAGGCGCGATGCATGAACACCAACACCCGGAGGCCAACATTCCCTGGGATAAACCGAAGGTGTATGAGTTCTACCAGAATCGGGAAATGAATCCACTGACCAAAGAGCAAGTCGATAGAAACCTCTTTCAACCCTTCAATACAATCGAAGCGATTTATACGCCTTACGACAGAAAGTCGATCATGCACCACCCAGTCGCTAACACACTGACAGAGGGCGATTGGGAGTTACCTATCAACCGAAAGATCAGTAAAAAAGATAAAAAACTCATGAAGTTGCTTTATCCCAAACGTTAACAGTCAAGCGGTCCATCAAGTCGAGTGAGCCTCACCCCAAGATTGTCCTCATCTAAATCCGGTTCTTCCGAGACACCTCTCGCAGACGTCATCACCAGCGGGTGATGACGTCTGCGCTTGTCCCTTCCAAATGCTGCACCGTCACTCCGGCAATGTCCTGAGCGCATTCTCCAAGCCAATCGATAGCACTGAAGTGCCATATTCGCCGTCTAGACTGCGTGCGTACCGTTACACCCATGTCGCACGCAATAGCTGATCGCCATGACCTACAGACAAACCCGACCATCGCCGACGCGAAACCGTCCGGTCATGGCATAATCCGTCACCTTTTATTTTCAGCACCTGCAAAGGGGGCAATTCCTTGACCGTTTCAAGCAAAACGTTGCACCTTTTCGGCATCAAAGCCTGCGACACCATGAAAAAGGCGCGCACCTGGCTCGATGAACACGCTGTCAGCTATGACTTTCATGATTACAAAGCGGTCGGAATCGACCGTGAACACCTGACCCAATGGTGCGACGAGCACGGCTGGCAAGTGGTGTTGAACCGTGCAGGCACGACCTTTCGCAAGCTCGACGACGAACGCAAAGCCGATCTCGACCAGCCGAAAGCCATCGAACTGATGCTCGCACAACCCTCGATGATCAAGCGCCCGGTGCTTGATCTCGGTGACCGAACCCTGATTGGCTTCAAGCCAGATATCTACGCGGCAGCACTCAAGTAAGGCAGCCCGTTCCATTTTGTTAGAGGTATCAACATGTCCACTACCCTGTTCAGCCTGGCCTTTGGTGTCGGCACTCAAAACCGTCAAGGCGCATGGCTGGAAGTGTTTTACGCGCAGCCACTGCTCAACCCGTCGGCCGATTTGGTCGCTGCCATTGCGCCAATCCTGGGCTACACCGACGGCAATCAGGCCATCGCTTTCAGCACCGCCCAGGCCTCGCAACTGGCTGAGGCCCTGAAAAGCGTCGACGCTGCCCAGGCTGCCTTGCTGACCCGTCTGGCCGAGAGCCACAAGCCGCTGGTCGCGACCATTCTGGCCGAAGACGCTCAGTTGACCTCCACCCCTGAGGCCTACCTCAAGCTGCACCTGCTGTCCCATCGCCTGGTCAAGCCGCACGGCCTGAACCTGGCGGGTGTGTTCCCGTTGCTGCCGAACGTGGCATGGACCAGCCAGGGCGCAATCGACCTGGCCGAACTGGCCGAGCATCAACTGGAAGCCCGTCTGCGTGGCGAGCTGCTGGAAGTGTTCTCGGTGGACAAGTTCCCGAAAATGACCGACTACGTGGTTCCGGCCGGCGTGCGTATCGCTGACGCGGCACGTATTCGTCTGGGCGCCTACGTCGGCGAAGGCACCACCGTGATGCACGAAGGTTTCGTCAACTTCAACGCCGGCACCGAAGGCCCGGGCATGATCGAAGGCCGCGTTTCCGCTGGCGTATTCGTCGGCAAGGGTTCGGACCTGGGCGGCGGTTGCTCGACCATGGGCACCCTGTCGGGCGGCGGCAACATCGTGATCAAGGTTGGCGAAGGCTGCCTGATCGGCGCGAACGCCGGTATCGGCATTCCGTTGGGCGATCGCAACACCGTTGAGTCGGGCCTGTACGTGACCGCTGGTACCAAAGTGGCGCTGCTGGACGAAAACAACAAACTGGTCAAGGTCGTGAAGGCCCGAGAACTGGCCGGTCAGCCTGACCTGCTGTTCCGTCGCAATTCGGAGACCGGTGCCGTGGAATGCAAAACCCACAAATCGGCCATCGAACTGAACGAAGCGCTGCACGCTCACAACTAAGCAGAGCGTCAAACGATCACCTGACCTGTAGGAGCGAGGCTTGTTCGCGATGGGGCCCTTGAGGCCGCCAAAAGCATCGCGAGCAAGCTTTGCTCCTACAAGGTTCAGGCGTACACCCGCCCATGTTTAACAGGGCTCGATAGCATGATGATTGCCTCTCCCTGGCGCGCCGATTTTCCGGCAATCGCCGCATTGCAACGGCAAGACCAGACCTATCTGGACAACGCCGCCACCACGCAAAAACCTCAAGCCCTGCTGGATGCCCTGGCGCATTACTACGCCAACGGCGCGGCTAATGTGCATCGGGCGCAACACCTGCCCGGCGCCCACGCCACCCAGGCGTTCGAGGCCAGCCGCAGCAAAGTCGCCCATTGGCTCAATGCCGGCGATTGCGGGCAGATCATCTTTACCCACGGCGCAACGTCGGCGCTGAACCTCCTGGCTTATGGCCTGGAACATCTTTTCAATCCAGGCGATGAAGTTGTCATCACCGCCCTGGAGCATCACGCCAACCTGTTGCCATGGCAGCAACTGGCCCAGCGTCGCGACCTGAAGCTGGTGATCCTGCCTCTGGACGCCGACGGTTTGATCGACCTTGAAGCCGCCGCGCAGTTGATCGGTCCGCGAACCCGCTTGCTGGCGGTCAGTCAGTTGTCGAACGTGCTCGGCGCCTGGCAGCCGTTGCCCGCCCTCTTGACGATGGCCAAGGCGCATAACGCGCTGACCGTGGTCGATGGCGCCCAAGGCGTGGTGCATGGCCGGCATGACGTGCAGGCGTTGGGTTGCGACTTCTATGTGTTTTCCAGCCACAAGCTCTACGGCCCCGATGGACTGGGCGTGCTGTTCGGTCGCAATGAATCGCTTGAGCAGCTGCGCCATTGGCAGTTCGGCGGTGAAATGGTGCTGGATGCCGATTACCACAGCGCACGGTTCCGCCCGGCGCCACTGGGTTTTGAGGCAGGTACGCCGCCGATTGCCGGGGTGATTGGTTTGGGGGCGACGCTGGATTATCTTGCGGGGCTTGATCAGGACGCGGTTTGCGCCCATGAAGCAGCGCTGCATGACTATTTGCTCAAAGGCCTTGAAGCGCGCAACGGCATTCGGTTGCTGGGCAAGCCGCAACTGGCGCTGGCCAGTTTTGTCGTCGAGGGTGTGCATAACTCTGATCTTGCGCATTTGTTGACCGAACAGGGGATCGCGGTGCGCGCCGGTCATCACTGCGCCATGCCGTTGCTGAAAAGCTTTGAATTGGCCGGGGCGATTCGGGTGTCGTTGGCGTTGTACAACGATTCCGAAGATCTGGAACGGTTCTTTGAAGCGCTGGATCAGGCGCTGGAGTTGTTGCGATGAGCTTGCCTGCCGATGCGGTTGCGGCGCTGGAGGTTTTTCAGAATGCTGCCGGTTGGGAACAACGGGCGCGGCTGTTGATGCAGTGGGGCGACCGTCTGCCCGCCTTGAGCGATGTGGATAAAGTCGAGGCCAACCGCGTGCATGGCTGTGAAAGTCAGGTGTGGCTGATGGGCGCGCTGGATGACGGTCACTGGCAATTTGCCGCGAGCAGCGATGCGCGGTTGATTCGTGGGTTGGTGGCGTTGCTGCTGGCCCGGGTTAACGGGTTGTCAGCGGTTGAGTTGCAGCAGGTGGATCTGCCGGATTGGTTCAATCAGTTGGGGCTGAGCAGACAGCTGTCGCCGTCGCGCAGTAATGGCCTGAATGCCGTGCTACAGCGGATGCGTGAACTGGCCGCCTGACCGATCGTTCCCACGCTCTGCGTGGGAATGCCTCAAGGGACGCTCCGCGTTCCAGCTCCTGAAAGGGACGCGGAGCGCCCCGGGCTGCATTCCCACGCAGAGCGTGGGAACGATCAGGTTAGGCCGGTTTGATGCGATCGGCGGGGCGACGTACCCCGGCAACAATCTTATCCACAGCCTTGGTCGCCGCGACCATGCCAAACGTCGCCGTCACCATCATCACCGCACCGAACCCGCCGGCGCAGTCGAGCTTCACACCGTCACCGACAAAACTCTTCTGCAAGCAAATGCTGCCATCCGGTTTCGGGTAGCGCAGTTGTTCAGTGGAAAACACGCAGGGCACGCTGTAATGGCGGGTCACGGTGCGTGAGAAGTTGTAGTCCCGGCGCAAGGTCGAGCGCACTTTCGAAGCCAACGGATCATTGAAGGTCCGGTTCAAATCGCACACCTGAATCAATGTCGGATCAATCTGCCCGCCCGCACCACCAGTGGTGATGATCTGGATCTTGCGGCGCTTGCACCAGGCGATCAGCGCCGCCTTGGCATTCACGCTGTCGATGCAATCGATCACGCAGTCGATGTTCGGCGTGATGTACTCGGCCATGGTTTCCCGGGTGACGAAGTCCGCCACCGCATGCACGGTGCAGTCCGGGTTGATCCCGCGCAGGCGCTCGGCCATCACGTCAACCTTGGGTTTGCCGACGGTGCTGTCCAGCGCATGCAACTGACGGTTGGCGTTGCTGACGCAAACGTCGTCCAGGTCAAACAGCGAAATCTCGCCCACGCCACACCGGGCAATAGCTTCCGCCGCCCAGGAACCGACGCCACCGACGCCGACGATCGCCACATGGGCCGCGCGCAAACGCTCCAGGCCTTCGATGCCATACAAACGGGCGATGCCTGCAAACCGCGGATCTTCTGTACTCATGACCATTACCCCAAAAACCGGCGCGCATTATAGGGCCGTCAGCGGGCAAGAGCACCTTTGGGCTATGGACGGCAGTCTTGAGGGCTTCAATTGACGACAAATTTATTGGAATTGAGCTGCAGCGCCCAGGTCAAAGAACTTAAGTCGACTTGGATTGCCCAACGTCCGGACTTTCCCTGTCCGCTGTACGGTCAGTGAACGCCCGGTGTAGGATGCGCGCCCCCAGCCTCTTGGCAATCGGCCGCCGACCGTTCCTTCGTTCAGCAGCTCCTGGAACCTGAAATAGCTATGTCATCGCGTAAATTTGGACTCAACCTGGTCGTGGTGCTCGCCATCGCCGCCTTGTTTACCGGCTTCTGGGCGCTGATCAATCGCCCGGTCACCGCCCCCAACTGGCCTGAACAGATCTCCGGCTTTTCGTACTCGCCGTTCCAGCAAGGGCAGTACCCGCAAAAAGAGCAATACCCGACCGACGATGAAATGCGTCGCGATCTGGAGATCATGAGCAAGCTGACGGACAACATCCGTACTTACTCGGTCGATGGCAGCCTGGGTGATATTCCCAGGCTCGCCGAAGAGTTCGGTTTGCGCGTGACGCTGGGTATCTGGATCAGCCCGGACCTTGAACGCAACGAGCGTGAAATCCTGCGCGCCATCGACCTGGCCAAGACCTCCCGTAGCGTGGTTCGTGTAGTGGTCGGTAACGAGGCGATTTTTCGTAAGGAAATTACCGCCGCCGAACTGAGCGTGATCCTTGATCGCGTCCGCGCGGCCGTGAAAGTACCGGTGACGACCTCCGAGCAATGGCACATCTGGAAAGATAACCCGAGCCTGGCCAAGCACGTCGACCTGATCGCCGCCCACGTCCTGCCGTACTGGGAACATGTGCCGATGGAGCAGTCCGGACAGTTCGTCCTCGACCGCGCCCGCGACCTGAAAAAGATGTTCCCGAAAAAACCGCTGCTGCTGTCGGAAGTCGGCTGGCCGAGCAACGGCCGTATGCGCGGTGGCGCCGACGCGTCGCCGGCAGACCAGGCGATTTATCTGCGGACCTTGGTCAACAAGCTCAATCGCCAGGGTTTCAACTACTTCGTGATCGAAGCCTTTGACCAACCGTGGAAGGCCAGTGACGAAGGCTCCGTGGGCGCTTACTGGGGCGTGTTCAACGCCGCACGCCAGCAGAAATTCAACTTTGAAGGCCCGGTCGTTGCGATCCCGCAATGGCGCGTGCTGGCCATCGGTTCGGTAGTGTTGGCATTGCTGTCCCTGACCCTGCTGATGATCGACGGCTCGGCCTTGCGTCAGCGTGGCCGCACCTTCCTGACCTTCATCGCGTTCCTCTGTGGTTCGGTGCTGGTGTGGATCGGTTACGACTACAGCCAGCAATACAGCACTTGGTTCAGCCTGACGGTGGGCTTCTTGCTTGCCCTCGGCGCACTCGGGGTGTTTATCGTGCTGCTGACCGAGGCCCATGAACTGGCCGAAGCGGTCTGGACCCACAAACGCCGGCGCGAATTCCTGCCGGTGGTCGGCGATTCGGACTACCGACCGAAAGTATCGATTCACGTACCTTGCTACAACGAGCCGCCGGAGATGGTCAAACAGACCCTCAACGCCCTGGCCAACCTCGACTATCCGGACTTCGAAGTCCTGATCATCGACAACAACACCAAGGACCCGGCGGTCTGGGAACCGGTGCGCGACTATTGCGAAACCCTCGGCCCGCGCTTCAAGTTCTTCCACGTCGCGCCATTGGCCGGCTTCAAGGGTGGCGCGCTGAATTACCTGATTCCGCACACTGCCAAGGATGCCGAAGTCATTGCGGTGATCGACTCGGACTACTGCGTCGACCCGAACTGGCTCAAGCACATGGTGCCGCACTTCGCCGACCCGAAAATTGCTGTGGTGCAGTCGCCACAGGATTACCGCGACCAGAACGAAAGCACCTTCAAGAAGCTCTGCTACGCGGAATACAAAGGCTTCTTCCACATCGGCATGGTCACCCGTAACGACCGTGACGCGATCATTCAGCACGGCACCATGACCATGACCCGACGCTCGGTGCTCGAGGAACTGGGCTGGGCCGACTGGTGCATCTGTGAAGACGCCGAGTTGGGTCTGCGCGTGTTCGAAAAAGGCTTGTCAGCGGCGTATTACCACACCAGCTACGGCAAAGGCCTGATGCCCGATACCTTTATCGACTTCAAGAAACAGCGTTTCCGCTGGGCTTACGGTGCGATTCAGATCATCAAGCGTCACACCGCCAGCCTGCTGCGCGGCAAGGACACCGAGCTGACCCGTGGCCAGCGTTACCACTTCCTCGCGGGCTGGTTGCCGTGGGTCGCGGATGGCATGAACATCTTCTTCACCGTCGGCGCCCTGTTGTGGTCGGCGGCGATGATCATCGTGCCGCAGCGGGTCGATCCACCGTTGCTGATTTTCGCGATCCCGCCATTGGCGCTGTTCGTGTTCAAGGTGGGCAAGATCATCTTCCTTTACCGTCGCGCCGTTGGCGTGAACCTGAAGGATGCGTTCTGCGCGGCGCTGGCAGGGCTGGCGTTGTCGCACACCATCGCCAAAGCGGTGCTGTACGGCTTCTTCACCAGCAGCATTCCGTTCTTCCGCACCCCGAAAAACGCCGATAACCACGGCTTCTGGGTGGCGATTTCGGAGGCTCGCGAAGAAATGTTCATCATGCTGCTGCTGTGGAGCGCGGCGCTGGGGATTTTCGTGGTGAACGGCCTGCCGAGCAACGACATGCGCTTCTGGGTGACCATGTTGCTGGTGCAGTCGCTGCCGTACCTGGCGGCGCTGATCATGGCGTTCTTGTCTTCGCTGCCGAAACCGGCGGTCGAGGGCGAGACGGCACCGGCGGTCTAAATCGTTCCAGATGCACTAAACGGCGGCCAATGGCCGCCGTTTTGCTTTAAGATAACCGCCATTTTGCAGGGCTTGGCGTGATATACGGTCTTTCTGACCGTACTCAAAACCTGTGGGAGCGGGCTTGCTCGCTCCCACATAGCCCATGCCCAATTTCAAGCTTCCGGAGTTTTCCATGACGGCCCACGCCGACCTTTCGCCGACCCTTCAACTCGCCATCGACCTGATCCGCCGTCCCTCCGTGACGCCGATCGATGCCGATTGCCAGAAGCAGATGATGCAGCGCCTGGGCGATGCCGGTTTTATGCTGGAACCCATGCGCATCGAAGATGTGGATAACTTCTGGGCGACCCACGGTAAACACGACGGTCCGGTACTGTGCTTCGCCGGTCACACCGACGTGGTACCGACCGGCCCGGTGACCGCCTGGCAGATCGATCCGTTCAACGCGGTGATCGACGAACACGGCATGCTCTGCGGTCGCGGCGCGGCGGACATGAAAGGCAGCCTCGCTTCCATGACCGTGGCGGCCGAGCGCTTCGTCACCGACTACCCGGATCACAAAGGCAAGGTCGCTTTCCTGATCACCAGCGACGAAGAAGGCCCGGCGCACCACGGCACCAAAGCGGTGATCGAACGCCTTGCCGCCCGCAAGGAGCGTCTGGACTGGTGCATCGTCGGCGAACCGTCGAGCACCACCCTGGTGGGTGACGTGGTCAAGAACGGCCGTCGCGGCTCCCTCGGCGCCAAATTGACCGTGCGCGGCGTGCAGGGCCACGTGGCGTATCCGCATCTGGCGAAGAACCCGATCCACCTCGCGGCCCCGGCGTTGGCCGAACTGGCCGCCGAGCACTGGGACCACGGCAACGATTTCTTCCCGCCGACCAGCTTCCAGATCTCCAACGTGAATTCCGGCACTGGCGCGACCAACGTGATCCCGGGCGACCTGGTGGCGGTGTTCAACTTCCGCTTCTCCACCGAATCCACGGTTGAAGGCCTGCAAAAACGCGTCGCCGACATCCTCGACAAGCATGGCCTGGACTGGCACATCGACTGGGCGCTGTCCGGCCTGCCGTTCCTCACCGAACCGGGGGCATTGCTGGATGCCGTCGCGTCGAGCATCAAGGACATCACCGGGCGCGAAACCAAAGCTTCCACCAGTGGCGGCACCTCCGACGGGCGCTTCATCGCGACCATGGGTACGCAGGTGGTTGAACTGGGCCCGGTCAACGCGACGATCCATCAGGTCAACGAGCGCGTGCTGGCTGCCGACCTCGATGTGCTGACCGAAATCTACTACCAGACCCTGATCAAGTTGCTCGCCTGATGCTCGCCTGCCCGATCTGCAGTGAACCGCTGAACGCGGTGGACAACGGCGTGGCCTGCCCCGCCGGGCATCGTTTCGACCGTGCGCGCCAGGGTTACCTGAACCTGTTGCCGGTGCAGCACAAGAACAGCCGCGACCCTGGGGATAACCTGGCGATGGTCGAAGCCCGACGCGATTTTTTGAACGCCGGCCATTACGCGCCGGTGGCCAAGCGTCTGGCTGAACTGGCAGCGCAATACGCACCGCAGCGCTGGCTGGACATCGGTTGTGGCGAGGGTTACTACACCGCGCAAATCGCCGAGGCTTTGCCGAACGCCGACGGCTACGCGCTGGACATCTCCCGGGAAGCGGTCAAACGCGCCTGCAAACGCAACCCGCAGCTGACCTGGTTGATCGCCAGCATGGCGCGGATACCGTTGGCCTCCGGCAGCTGCCAGTTTCTCGCCAGCGTGTTCAGCCCTCTGGACTGGGAGGAAGCCAAGCGCCTGCTCAGCCCCGGCGGCGGCTTGATGAAAGTCGGGCCGACCAGCGGCCATCTGATGGAATTGCGCGAACGTCTGTACGACGAAGTGCGTGAATACACCGACGACAAGCATCTGGCTTTGGTGCCTGAAGGCATGACGCTGCAACACAGTGAAACCCTGGAGTTCAAACTGACGCTGGAAAAGGGTCAGGACCGTGCAAACCTGTTGGCCATGACGCCCCACGGCTGGCGCGCCAGTGCTGAACGCCGGGCGGCGGTCATCGAACAGGTCGAGCCGTTCGAGGTCACTGTTTCGATGCGCTACGATTACTTCGTACTTCAATAATTTTTAATTTTTTGGTCTTCGGCATTTGCCCTAGGCCGGCTAAATCCGCGAATGGATTTTTCAGACCCGCAGTGAGGACATCCATGCGCCAACCCGATATCGAGATTTACCTGAAAGACGCCGACGTCGACTACAAGGCCGTCGCGGCCTGGCTCGGCACTGCTTTGGGCCCATGCACCGACTGGGTCCAGAAAGGCCAGACCTACAAGTGCAAGGCCGGCAACGTGTCGGTCACCTGGTTGCCGAAAGCCGTGGGCAAATGGAACAGCCTGTTCCTGGACAGCGACCAGACCCCGTGGGAAGACGACATCGCCTGCGCCCGCGCCGCGTTTGCCGCGCTGAACGTCGAAGTGCGTTGCGCACCGGGTAGCTGGGTCGAGGAAGAAGGTGAAGAGACAGCGGATCGCTGGATGCGCATCAGCGCGGACGGTGAAGAAGAAATCACCTGGAAAACCGCTTAAATCCGTACAACGGACCTGTGGGAGCGGGCTTGCCCGCGATTGCGGTTTGTCAGTCACATCATTGTTGGATGTGCCGCCGTCATCGCGGGCAAGCCACGCTCCCACAGGGTGTTGTGTGATTTTGAAGGGTTGTGTTTACAAGCCTACAACGTCTTCAGCCTGCAAGCCCTTCTCGCCGGTCACCACGCCATATTCCACCTGCTGACCTTCGGCCAACGAGCGATGCCCCTCGCCGCGGATTGCGCGGTAATGCACGAACACGTCCACCCCGTCCTCGCGCTGAATGAAGCCGTAGCCCTTGGCATCGTTGAACCACTTCACATTGCCGGTTTCGCGCGTAGCCATGTCAGTACCCCCTTGTTTTTATTTTGAACGGCCGAGTATATGACAGTCGTGAAAACTCTCAACTCAACTTTACTTAGCTGCTTTTTTGCCGATTTTCGGCGAATACGGCACACTATCGGCCGCCCAAGCGATTGCTTGGTTTTGTTCACTCACGCAGAAGCCGTATGACCCGTTCCCCGTTCCGCCGTCTTGTGTTTGGCACCCTGCGCCGACTGCTCTACCTCTGGGTTCGCTCGGAGACGATCAATCAGTCGTCGTTCACCCTCAACCTCGACCGCAGCCGCCCGGTGTTCTACGTCCTGCAAAATCCTTCACTGACCGACCTCGCCGTGGTCGACACCGAATGCAGCAAGGCCGGCCTGCCGCGCCCGGTGTTGCCGGTTTCAGTAGGTACGCTGGAAGAACCCGCCGCGTTCTTTTACCTGACGCCGGAGCCAGACTGGATCGGCCGCCAGGACAAACGCGGCGCGCCGCCGACCCTCACCCGCCTGGTCAGCGCCCTCAGCCAGAACGCCGCCGAAGATGCGCAGATCATTCCGGTCAGCGTGTTCTGGGGCCAGTCGCCGGACAGCGAATCGAGCCCGTGGAAGCTGCTCTTCGCCGACAGCTGGGCGGTCACCGGACGCCTGCGTCGGTTGCTGAGCATCATTGTGCTGGGGCGCAAGACCCGCGTTCAGTTCTCCGCGCCGATCCATTTGCGCGAGCTGATCGACCACAACAAGGGCCACGAGCGCACCGTGCGCATGGCCCAGCGAATTCTGCGGGTGCACTTCCGCAACCTGAAAGCCGCGGTGATCGGCCCGGACATTTCCCACCGCCGCAACCTGGTCAAAGGCCTGCTCAATCAGCCCTTGGTCAAGCAAGCGATCCTCGACGAAGCCGAGCGTGAAAACATCTCCCCGGAGAAAGCCAAGGCCCAGGCCCTGCGCTACGGCAACGAGATCGCCTCCGACTACACCTACACCGCGATCCGCTTTCTGGAAGTGGTGCTGAGCTGGTTCTGGAACAAGATCTACGACGGGATCAAGGTCAACCACATCGAAGGCGTGCAGAAGGTCGCCCAGGGTCACGAAGTGATCTATGTGCCGTGCCATCGCAGTCACATCGACTACCTGCTGCTGTCCTATCTGCTGTTCCGCAATGGCCTGACCCCGCCGCACATTGCCGCCGGGATCAACCTCAACATGCCAGTGATCGGCAGCCTGCTGCGCCGTGGCGGTGCGTTCTTCATGCGCCGCACCTTCAAGGGCAACCCGCTCTACACCTCAGTGTTCAACGAATACCTGCACACCCTGTTTACCAAAGGCTTCCCGGTGGAGTACTTCGTCGAGGGTGGCCGTTCGCGCACCGGGCGCATGCTGCAACCGAAAACCGGCATGCTGGCGATCACCCTGCGCAGCTTCCTGCGTTCGTCACGGATGCCGATCGTTTTCATCCCGGTCTACATCGGTTACGAGCGTGTGCTGGAAGGCCGGACCTACCTTGGCGAACTGCGTGGCGCGACCAAGAAGAAAGAATCGATTTTCGACATCTTCAAAGTCATCGGCGCGCTCAAGCAGCGCTTCGGCCAGGTCGCGGTGAACTTCGGCGAGCCGATCAAACTGGCGGAATTCCTCGACAGCGAGCAGCCGGACTGGCGTCAACAGGAACTCGGTCCGCAATTCAAACCGGCCTGGCTCAACGAAACCACCAACCGCCTCGGCGAGAAAGTCGCGCAACACCTGAACGAGGCGGCGGCAATCAACCCGGTCAACCTGGTGGCCCTGGCGCTACTGTCCACCAGCCGTCTCGCGCTGGATGATCGTGCGATGGCGCGCGTCCTCGATCTGTACCTGGCACTGCTGCGCAAGGTCCCGTATTCGCCGCACACCACGTTGCCCGAAGGTAACGGCCGCGCGTTGATCGAGCATGTGAAGGACATGGATTTGCTGTCCGAGCAGAGCGATGCCCTGGGCAAGATTTTGTATCTGGACGAACAAAACGCCGTCCTGATGACCTACTACCGCAACAATGTTTTGCACATCTTCGCCTTGCCGGCGCTGCTGGCGAGCTTCTTCCAGAGTGCCTCGCGCATGAGCCGCGAACAGATCCTGCGCTACACCCGCGCGCTGTATCCGTACCTGCAATCGGAGCTGTTCATTCGCTGGTCGCTGGACGAACTGGATGCGGTGATCGATCAATGGCTCGAAGCCTTCGTCGAGCAAGGTCTGCTTCGCTTCGAGAACGACGTCTACCTGCGGCCGGCGCCGAGCTCGCGGCATTTCGTGCTGCTGACCCTGCTGTCGAAAAGCATCGCCCAGACCCTGCAACGCTTCTACATGACGGTCTCGCTGCTGCTCAACAGCGGTCAGAACAGCATCAGCGCCGAAGAGCTGGAAGACTTGTGCACGGTCATGGCCCAGCGCCTGTCGATCCTCCATGGCCTCAACGCCCCGGAGTTTTTCGACAAGAGCCTGTTCCGCCACTTCATCCAGACTCTGCTCGACCTCGACGTGCTCAAGCGCGACGAAGCCGGCAAGCTGAGCTATCACGAACTGCTCGGCGAACTGGCCGAAGGTGCGGCCAAGCGAGTGCTGCCAGCGGAGATTCGCTTGTCGATTCGTCAAGTTGCGTTGCATCGCAGTGAAGATGCGGCGGATCAAGTTTAGTTGAGATTAGCTGTAACTTTCTGACAATGATTATAAGAACAAGGATGTTTTTATAATCACCCAGTTATGAATTAATAAAGACCCTCTACAACTAATCCCGATACGGATATCGCGATGAACCCATTAGAAAACACCACCCCACATGTAACCCTCACCTTTAGTTTGCCTGAAGACTATCTGCCGCCCAGCGGGGGGGCGAAGGCGAAACTTATATAAGCGTTCATACCGCAAACTCTTCCACCCCCATCAAAGTGGCGCAATCTCGTGAACCCGTACTGCGCAGTGGGCGCTGGAACTTTTACTTTGCACACAACTATTCCGATGTCAGCGTTAAATACCTTGTCACCGTCAACATGACCCACAACGGCGCTCCACTGCTGATTGACCTGGACTACTTCGTGATCGTCCACCGTGCGCCGCACCGACAAACCCTTCACCTTAGCCCCATCGGCCGCCTCTATCTCCAGGCACAGGAACCTCGGGCAGTACAACCTGAACACGCAGTGACTGTTGTCGCCCACGAACACGACGATACGGCTGCACAACTGACGCAAATACATATCAGCGAAAAAATGGCGGAGGCGTTTTATCTGGAATACGATCCGGACACTGTCGTACCCGGCAAGCGCTATACGCTGGCAGCCACTGAAAATGAGTACCACAATTCAATTACGGTCTATCCAGGATCCGTTGTATTGAAACCCTTTAGTAGAACCTGAAAAAAGCGTTTATCAAAAGATTCATGGGGAGAAATCACCGGGAAAATCCGTTAAATTGCTGTTGGCGCTCGTCTACTTCGGGCGCCAACGACAGGGATTCAACTCATGAAAAAACGCTCGCTTCTAGGGCTTACGGCTCTACTCGCTGCCTGCCAATCAATACAACCTGCTGCGAAAACCAGCCTCAATGGCGAAGTGTTCTACCTGCAACGCATCGCCCTGCCGCCGAGTGCGACCTTAAGCGTCAGCTTGCAGGACGTTTCCCTGGCCGACGCGCCCGCCGTGGTCCTCGACGAACACAAAGGCCCGGTCAAAGGCCAGGTGCCGCTGCCGTTTCATCTGAGTTACGATCCAACGCAGGTCAAACCGGGCCATCGTTATTCGGTCAGCGCACGGATCGAAGTGAATGGCGAACTGATGTTCATCACCACCGAACATCACGCCGTTCAGCTGGATGGCAGCGATCCGCAGCCACTGAAAATCCGCGTCGACGCCGCCCGCTAACTTTCTATTTTGAACAAGGAAGCTGCCATGTTCCGTCCTACCCTTCGCTTCGCCGGCCTGTGCGCAGGCTTGATGATCTCCGCCAGCGCCCTGGCACTGTCGCTCAACGACCTGTCCCAACAAGACGCCACCGGCGGCCTCAAGGATGCCCTGACCCAAGGTGCGCAACTGGCCGTGAAACAACTCGGCACGCCGGGCGGCTTCAGCAACAACCCGGACGTGAAAATCGAATTGCCGGGCAAACTGGGCAAAGTCGCCAGCAAGATGAAACAGTTCGGCATGGGCGCCCAGGTCGATCAGCTGGAAACCAGCATGAACAAAGCGGCTGAAACCGCGGTGACGCAAGCCCAGCCGATCCTGGTGGACGCGGTGAAGAAGATGAGCGTGGAGGACGCCAAGGGCATTCTCAGCGGCGGCAAGGACTCGGCCACGCAGTACCTGAGCAAAACCAGCCGCGAACAGATCCGCGTCAAGTTCCTGCCGATCGTCAAGCAAGCCACCGACCAGGTGGGCCTGGCCAAGCAGTACAACTCGTTCGCCGGGCAAGCCGCGACGCTGGGTGTGGTGGATGCGAAGAACGCCAACATCGAAAGCTACGTGACCGAGCAGGCGTTGAACGGTTTGTTCGAAATGATTGGTAAACAGGAAGAAACCATTCGCCAGAATCCTGCGGCGGCAGCGACCAGTTTGGCGAAGAAGGTGTTTGGCACCCTCTAGTACTCTCTCCCGCTGATCATTCACACGCTCTGCGTGGGAATGATCAGAACGGGGTTGTGTTTTGAACCCGCAGAAAGAACACCCACTCGCGTCCCATCTTCCTTTTCTCAAACACCTCCAGCTCGACCAGGCCATTCAATGTGGCCGACGCGGTGTTGTAGGAACAGCCCAGGTTCTCCTTCAAATTGACCGCCGTAAACTCCTTGGCCATTCCACTCTTGGCCACCTGGAATACGGCTCGTTGCTTCTCGGTCAATCGGTCTAACAAACCGGATTCCAACAACCAACGATCAAAGCTTTCGGCATACGCCAGCCTTTTCCGATAAGCATCGGTAAAACCGCTGACAGCCCGCAGGATGACCGAACACTGGAAGTCGATGAAATAAGTCAGATCGAGGTCATCAGCCTCAGTATTCAGATACGACCGTCCGTATTTCACCGGCGCACTACGCAGCAAAATGCTGATCGCAATGTAGCGAAAGGCAGAGAAGTCATTCTTGAACATGAACCAATAAAACAGCGCCCGCGCCACCCGGCCGTTGCCATCACGAAAAGGATGCTCATAACCCAGAGCAAAATGCAGTGCGATGCCTTTGATCAGTGGATGAAGGTAATCCTCTTGATCGGGATCGTTGTGGGGCTGATTGATCCACGTCGACAGCACCCGCAATCGTGACGCCAGCCCTACGGCGGGCGGCGGTGTATGCACGGTGTTTCCCTCACCGTCCTGCACCACCACATCATCGTTGCCCCTGAACGCCCCCGGCGAATATTGCGTGTCATCAATGCCCTCGACACCCACCCGGTGCATGGCTGAAATCAGTTCGGCACTCAGGGCGTCATAACGCTTTTCCCAGGCGAAATTCATCATCTTGTAGTTGCCGATCACCATTCGCTCATCCGGTGTGCGCGGCAGGCGATTGCGCTTGAGCATGTCCTTGGCCACCCGCGTGGTGGTCGCTGCGCCTTCGAGCTGACTGCTGCTGATGGCTTCGTCTTCGATCAAGTCATTCAACAGGTAGCTGAAATGCGCATGCTCACCGATCTGACTGGTCATGTACTCCAGCGCGGCCGTCGTGGCTTTTCGATCGACAGCGGAAATAGCTTTCTGCGCGAGCGGAGTGAGCACGAAGTTGCCCCATTGAAGCGGCTCGCCCAAAGGCAAAAGACTTGAGTACTGCGCAGTCCGTGCTTTCTTCACCAACGCCCAGCACAGATTCGAATCCAGCCCCGGCGCCCAGCGGTAGCGCAATTCATCGAACGGCAGATAACGCCCCTGGTCGTCCATCGGCTTGAGCAAGCCGAGGTAATCCGAGAGGCGTTCCTTGTGGGGCGACTTCCCCAACAGGTCGAATACCGGGTCGGTCCTTCCCCTAAAAATGGGCGGCTTTTTCATTATTGTTGTCTCAAACACTCGTAAAACCGAGTTTTGAGTACAGCATTCCGATCCCTTTGACTCAATATCGGAAGATTCTGAAACAACTGTAGGAGCAAAGCTTGCTCGCGATGGCTGCACCTCGGTCGGCCATTTGAACCGAGGCGCCTGCATCGCGAGCAAGCTTTGCTCCTACAGAGGTCAGGCAGGGTCCTTTTTGATTCGGAACCACGCCGCATACAGCGCTGGCAGAAACAGCAACGTCAGCGCCGTCGCGACAATCAACCCGCCCATGATCGCCACCGCCATCGGACCGAAGAACACGCTGCGCGACAGCGGAATCATCGCCAGCACCGCCGCGAGAGCAGTCAACACAATCGGCCGGAAACGCCGCACCGTGGCTTCAATAATCGCCTGCCAGGGCTTGAGCCCGGAAGCGATATCCTGCTCGATCTGGTCAACCAGAATCACCGAGTTACGCATGATCATCCCGGACAGCGCGATGGTGCCGAGCATGGCAACGAAACCGAACGGCTGACGGAACACCATCAGGAACATGGTCACACCGATCAACCCCAACGGCGCCGTCAGAAACACCATCACCGTGCGTGAGAAACTGCGCAGTTGCAGCATCAGTAACGTCAGCACCACCACGATGAAAAGCGGCACACCGGCCTTCACCGAATTCTGCCCGCGAGCCGAGTCTTCCACCGTACCGCCGACATCCAGCAAATACCCGTCCGGCAGTTCGGCGCGAATCGGATCGAGGGTCGGCATGATCTGCTTCACCAGCGTCGCCGGTTGTTCCTTGCCGTAGATGTCAGCGCGGACCGTCACGTTCGGCAAGCGGTTGCGGTGCCAGATGATGCCTTCTTCGAAACCGTATTCCAGGGTCGCGACTTGCGACAGTGCAACACTGCGACCATTGTCGGTCGGCACCGCCAGGCTTGGCAGCAGCGACAGTTCGGTGCGTTCGTGCAACGTGCCGCGCAACAGAATCTCGATCAACTCGTTGTCTTCACGGTACTGGCTGACGCTGGAACCGGTCAGAGAGCTTTGCAGGAACCTCGACAGGTTCGCAGTGCTCACGCCAAGCGCCCGGGCGCGGTCCTGATCGACGTTCAGATAAACGACTTTGCTTGGCTCTTCCCAATCCAGATGGACGTTGACCACGTGCGGGTTCTCGCGAACCTTGGCCGCGACTTTACGGGCCAGCGCGCGAACTTCCTCGATGTGCTCACCGGTGACCCGGAACTGCACCGGATAGCCAACCGGAGGCCCGTTCTCCAGACGTGTCACCCGCGCGCGCAGGGCCGGGAATTGTTCCTTGAGGGCTTCGATCAGCCAGGTGCGCAGGACTTCGCGCTCTTCGATGGTTTTGGCCAGGACAACAAACTGCGCAAAGCTCGCGGCAGGAAGTTGTTGATCCAGGGGCAGGTAAAAACGTGGCGAACCGGTACCGACGTACGCGACATAGTTGTCGATACCGGCGTGATCCTTGAGCAGGGCTTCGAGTCGTTTGACCTCATCGCGGGTGTTGCTCAACGAAGCGCCTTCCGCCAGCTTCAGATCGACCATCAATTCCAGACGACCCGACGCAGGGAAGAACTGTTGCGGCACGAAGCGAAACAGGATGACAGAACCGATAAACAACACCGCCGTCAGGACAATGACCGTCTTGCGCCGCCGTACGCACCACTCCACCAGGCGCCTGACGCGCTGATAGAACGGCGTGCCATAAGGGTCGGGCTGGCCATTGCCGGTGCCATGTTTGGCGGCATGAATCTTCGCCAGATCCGGCAGGAGTTTTTCCCCCAGATAAGGCACAAACACAACCGCGGCCACCCACGAGGCCAGCAACGCGATGGTCACCACCTGGAAGATCGAACGGGTGTATTCACCCGTGCCCGATTGCGCAGTGGCAATCGGCAGGAAGCCGGCAGCGGTGATCAGCGTACCGGTGAGCATCGGGAATGCGGTGCTGGTCCAGGCGTAGCTGGCTGCCTTGATGCGGTCGAAGCCCTGCTCCATTTTGATCGCCATCATTTCCACGGCGATGATCGCGTCGTCCACCAACAAACCCAGCGCCAGTACCAACGCCCCGAGGGAAATCTTGTGCAGGCCGATTCCCAGGTAATACATGCAGGCGAACGTCATCGCCAATACCAAAGGAATCGCCAGCGCAACCACCATGCCGGTGCGCACGCCGAGGGAGAAGAAACTCACCAGCAGGACGATTGCCAGCGCTTCCACCAGCACCTGAACAAATTCGCCGACACTGCTTTTCACGGCGGCGGGCTGGTCGGAGACCTTGCGCAGCTGCATACCGGCAGGAAGGTTTTTCTGGATTCGGTCGAACTCGATTTCCAGTGCCTTGCCCAGCACCAGAATGTCGCCACCGTCCTTCATGGCAACGGCCAGGCCAATGGCGTTTTCCGCCATGAAGCGCATGCTCGGCGCTGGCGGATCGTTGAAACCGCGACGCACATCGGCCACATCGGCGATACGGAACGTACGATCACCGACGCGGATCGGGAAGTTCTTGATCTCTTCGACCGTCTGAAAATTCCCCGAGACACGTAGCTGCAATCGCTCGCTGGAGGTCTCGAAGAACCCGGCGGTGGACACCGCATTCTGCTCTTCAAGGGCCTGCTGCACCGCCGACAAAGGCAGGCCAAGGGTGGCGAGTTTGACGTTGGAGAGTTCGATCCAGACTTTCTCGTCCTGCAACCCGAGCAGATCGACCTTGCCCACATCCTTGACCCGTTGCAGCTGAATCTGCACGCGATCGGCGTAGTCCTTGAGCACCGCGTAATCAAAACCTTCGCCGGTCAGGGCGTAGATATTGCCAAACGTCGTGCCGAACTCATCATTGAAGAACGGCCCCTGGATGCCCGGTGGCAGAGTATGACGAATGTCGTTGATCTTCTTGCGAGCCTGGTACCAGAGCTCCGGGATTTCCACCGAGTGCATGGAATCACGGGCAACGAACGTCACTTGGGATTCGCCCGGACGGGAGAACGAAACGATGCGTTCGTACTCGCCGGTTTCCATCAGTTTCTTTTCAATGCGCTCGGTGACCTGGCGCGACACTTCCTGCGCCGTGGCCCCTGGCCAGATGGTCCGAATCACCATGGCCTTGAAGGTGAACGGCGGGTCTTCACTTTGGCCGAGCTTGGTGTAGGACAGTGCGCCGACAATGGCCAGCAAGAGCATCAGGAACAGTACGATCTGGCGATTGCGCAGCGCCCATTCGGAAAGATTGAAACCCATCGGGGATTACTCCTTGTCCGCCAGATTGACCACGCGGTTGGAGCGATCCACCGGACGCACCTGCTGCCCTTCCAGCAGCACATGGACGCCAGCGGCCACCACCCAGTCGCTGGCGCTCAGTCCTTCGAGTACCGGGACGGTTTTCTCGCCGAAGGCACCGACCCGTACCGGGGTTTTCTTCAGGGTGTTGTTGGCATTGACGACCCAGACGTAGGTCGCGCCGTTTTCCGCAGTCAGCGCGGAAAGCGGCACCGACAGCGGCACCACATCGGAGGTCTGAACGAACACCCGGGCACTCTGGCCGAGTTCGGCAGGCACCTTGCCGGCAGTGAAGGCGATGCGGGCGGCAAAGGTGCGCGATTTTGGGTCGGCAGCGGGCGACAGCTCACGGATGCGCCCGGCGAAACGTTGGTCGGGTTGGGTCCAGAGTTCCACCGACACTGGCTGACCGACCTTGAAGCGGCCAAAGCTTTGCTCCGGCAAGCTGATCAACACTTCGCGCTCGCCATCGGTGGCGAGGGTAAATACGGTTTGCCCCGCCGCCACGACTTGCCCGACTTCAACCGAGCGTTTCGCCACCACACCATCCTGCGGCGCACGCAGCACCGCGTAACTGGCCTGGTTGGTCGAGACGTTGAATTCGGCTTTGATTTGCTTGAGGCGTGCTTCACCGGATCGGTAAAGGTTTTCGGCATTGTCGTACTGCGAACGGCTGACCATCTGACGTTCCATCAGGGTCTTGTAGCGGTCACGTTCGGCGCGCACCAGGCTCAGGTTGGCCTCGGCAGCGGCGACCTGGGCGCGAGTGGCTTCCAGTTGCAGGCGCACGTCCTGAGGATCGAGTTCCGCCAGAGGCTGGTCGGCCTTGACCCGCTGCCCCTCTTCGACCAGTCGTCGACTGACCTTACCGCCAATGCGAAACGCCAGCTCCGGCTCATACCGTGCTCGGACTTCACCGGGGAAACTCTCCATCGCCTGGGATGACGGCTCTGGCTGCACGACCATGGCCGGACGAACGGTGACTTGAGGCGCCTCTTCGTGACCACACGCAGACAATAAAAACGCCAGGCTGACTGGCAACGCGAGGGGCAAGGCATAGCGGAACATGGTGAAGGACCTTTCGCTAATGGTGCTTGGAATAATTATACTGGGCGGTATGTTATTAATAGCAAACTCACCAGTCCAGTATTAAAAGCGAAGAATGTCGAACAATCTCTCAGTACCCAACGGTCCGGGCCGTCCCAAGGATCTGGCCAAGCGCCAGGCAATCCTCGATGCGGCGAAAATTCTGTTTCTGAGCAAGGGTTATGCGAATACCAGCATGGACGCCGTCGCGGCCGAGGCCGGTGTGTCGAAGCTAACGGTCTACAGCCATTTCAACGACAAGGAGACGCTGTTCTCCGCCGCCGTGATGGCCAAGTGCGAAGAGCAATTGCCGACGCTGTTTTTCGAATTGCCGGACGGCGTTGCCGTAGAAACGGTGCTGTTGAACATCGCGCGCGGCTTTCATCAGCTGATCAACAGCGACGAATCGGTCAACCTGCATCGGCTGATGATGACGCTGGGCAGCCAGGACCCGAAACTATCGCTGATCTTCTTCGAGGCCGGACCTGAGCGCATGCTGCAAGGCATGGAGCGGTTGCTGAGCAAGGTTGATCACAGCGGCGCGCTGAGCATCGACAAACCGCGCAATGCGGCCGAGCATTTCTTCTGCCTGCTCAAGGGGGCAGGGAATTTCAGGCTGCTTTATGGTTGTGGCGAACCGTTGATCGGGGATGCGGCCGAGAGCCATGTGCAGGAAGTGGTGGAATTGTTTATGCGGGCGTATCGGCCTGAGCAATGATCGTTCCCACGCTCTGCGTGGGAATGCAGCCGGGACGCTCTGCGTCCCATCCAAAGCCGAACGCGGAGCGTCCGTTGAGGCATTCCCACGCAGAGCGTGGGAACGATCAGTGTTGAGTCAGGGCTTGAGCGCTTTCTTCGGATAAATGTCATACCGGCTGGATTTACCGTCCAGCGCATGACTCGGCTTCGGCCCTTCGATGCAGGGCGCCTTGCGCGGGCGCTTGACCACCACCCGATGGCTGGCCAACGCCAACGCCGCTTCGAGCAGCGCAGGCGCATCCGGATCATCACCTACCAGCGGCCGGAACAGGCGCATTTCCTTCTTCACCAAGGCGGTTTTCTCACGATGGGGAAACATCGGGTCGAGGTAGATCACCTGTGGCGGCTCGCCTTCCCAATTGCGCATCACCTCGATCGAATTGCCCTTGAGCAAGCGCATCCGCGCCACGATCGGCGCTACCTCAAAGTCTTCCGCGCCGCGCGCCAGGCCATCTTCAAGCAACGCGCCAATCAGCGGCTGACGCTCGATCAGGCTCATCTCGCAGCCCAGGCTCGCCAGCACGAACGCATCTTTGCCCAGCCCCGCCGTGGCATCCAGCACGCGCGGACGCACGCCTTGGGCAACCCCGACAGCCTTGGCGATCATCTGACCGCTGCCGCCGCCGTACAAGCGGCGATGGGCCGCACCGCCCTCGACAAAGTCCACCCGCACCGGCCCCGGCGCGTCCGGGCCCAGTTGCTGCAGCTGCAACCCCTGGTCGCCGACCTGCAAGGCGAACTCACCGTCATCCACCTGCATCGGCAAACCCAGGCGCTCGGCCCATTGTTCGGCCTGTGGCTGAAAAGTCGCGGCCAGGGCCTCGACATGGATGCGGCAGGCCGCAGGTTGCTCAATCATGAGAAAACACGCTCAAAAAATTAATGATCGGCAAAAACGGCCGATAACAAAACTATCGAGCATTTTGCCAGAGCTGAGCGTCGACCGAGAGAAATGTCAGACATTCAACGCACATCGATAGGCTACATCTCGCCCCACGGCGATTTTGGCCTGCGAAACTCCCAAGCACTGAGCGGCGTCAGTCACCTGTGGCAGGATTTCTTTGCCCAGGCCCTGGCCGATCAGTCGGGCGATGTCGTACCGGCTTCTCTCAACTTTCCACCGGTCGATCTCGACAGCCCGGTCGAACCCACCGTTGGCAGCGAACTGCTGGCGCACATCATTTCCCAACGCGAATGCGATGTGAAAGAAACCGAGGTCCGCCCGCCCGAGCCACTGTTCCTGCCGATTGCCGAGTTCGAAATGGAGCTGGCCGACAAACCTTTCCCACCGTTCCCGCCGCAAGAAATCGTCGCTCAGCAGAAACAACAGGACTTCGAAAGCCGCTGGGTTCGCCCGATCGTGCTCACCGCAGGTCAGCCTGTGCCGCAAGCAGGTCCGGCGCCACAACCGCGTGCGCTGCACCTGCCAATCGCCGAATTCGAACTCGATCTGCTGGACAAGCCCTTCCCGCCGTTCTCGCCCGAAGAGCTGATGGAACAACAGAAACAATTCGACTTCGATAACGGCTGGGCTCGCCCGATCGTCCTGCAAAACCTGCGCATCGCCGCCTGACTTTCAATAACAAGCCCTCAGCGACACACCCACCACGGCCCGACATCCACATGAAAGTGATTGCGGTGGGCGGCGTTGTAATCCGGACTCAAGACCACACTGAACATGTCGCAGGCGCCATCGCGGACCTGACGTAAAAACCGCGCGTCCTGATTATCCTTCGACCAATCCTTGAGCACGTTGATGGTGCGGCCATCGGCCAAGCGAAAACCGGCGATATCCAGCGCATCGGCACTGGCATGCTGGCTGCGCCTGCCGTTCTCGCGGCTGTAGACGTTGCGACAGGCAAAGCTGCCGAGATGGTCGACTCGCGTGACCGCTTGGCCGTAGACCGCTTGTGCGGCGGGTTGCAGGGCGTGGTGTTCGAACAGGGCGAACGACACCGCCAGGCGGCAACTGGCGAGGAAACTGCTGCTCAGCGCCACCTCGCCGCCCTGCACACGCAAGGTGTTGAGCAACGGGCACGTCGCATCGGGGCTGTCGGCCTGATGGGTTACGCGTAATCCGGAGCTGCTCAGGGCTTGATCGCACAACTGCTGATCATTGCGCAGGCGCATCAGTTTGTAGCGGGTCAGAAAATTGGGCGCGGCCTTCACGTCCAGCGGTGCCCAGGGATTCCACTGCGCCGGCACTGAGACCCAGCCACGCCAGACGCTCACGGCCGCCATGCCGATGATCAACAGCATCAACAGCAGCCACCACCGAAACCGCATCGTCAGCCTTTGAACAATTTATTGGCCTGGGCGTACGGCATGGAACGCGACGTGAAGCCGAAGGTGCCCGACGTCTTGATCTCTTCGGCCGCGCGGAAAAACTCGCCGTAGGCGGCCAAGGCCAGTGCCGAACCGACGCTGATGCGTTTGACGCCCATTTCGCTCAACTGCTCGACCGTCAATTTCAGTCCGCCAGACATCAACACATTGACCGGTTTCGGCGCCACGGCACGGACCACCGCCAACACCTCTTCAGCGCTGCGCAGCCCCGGCGCATAAAGCACGTCGGCGCCCGCCTCGGCAAATGCCTGCAAGCGGCGAATGGTATCGGCGAGATCAGGATTGCCGTGCAAAAAGTTTTCCGCTCGGGCTGTGAGCATGAACGGGAACGGCAAGCTGCGAGCGGCGGCCACGGCAGCCTCAATGCGCGCGACGGCGTGCTCAAAACAGTAGATCGGCGCTTCTTCACGGCCGGTGGCATCTTCGATAGAGCCGCCGACCGCCCCGGCCTCTGCCGCACGCAAAATGCTCTGTGCGCATTCGGCGGGATCGTCAGCGAAGCCGTTTTCCAGGTCGACGGCGACGGGCAGATCAGTTGCCGCCACAATCGCCCGAACGTTTGCCAGGGTGTCGTCCAGCGTCAGCCCGCCATCGGGGCGGGCGTTGGAAAAAGCGTATCCGGCGCTGGTAGTCGCCAGCGCTTCGAAACCAAGGCTGGCGAGCATCTTCGCCGAGCCGGCATCCCACGGGTTGGGAATGACAAAAGCCCCGCGCGTTCGTGCAGTGCTTTGAACGCTTGGGCTCGAAGGGTTTGCGCATCCATTGGCAGGCTCCTGAAAAAGACAAGGAATCCGCTTCAGAGCAGGCCAAGTTGCTCGGCAGCGGGCTCTCTGTATAGCTCAGGCAGCGGCGGCAGGCCAGGTAAACGCAGCATCAGTTTTGCGTGAAAACGTTGCGCCAGTTTGGCGGCCAGCAAATTGTCGGCGGTGTGCAGGAAGATATAGGGCGTACGCCCCTCTTCGATCCACACGGCGATTTTCTCGACCCACGGCATCAGGAACGGATCGTTGGCCTCGAGCTGCGGATGGCCGATAAAACGCACCTGCGGACATTGCGTGAAGGCGGCCGGACGGGGTGGCACCCGGGGCTTTTTCGATTGGGCGTGAAGAACCGAGGGGTCGGTCGATGTGCAACTGAACAGCGCGCGGGGATCGAGGCAGATACGCTCGACACCGCGATCCAATAGCAGGCGATTGAGCATTCTCTCGGCATCGCCCTTGGCGAAGAACTCGTCATGCCGCACTTCAACCGCCAGAGGCCGGTCCACCGCATCAATAAAACCGGCAAGTTCCGACAGTCGCTGCGGCGTGAAGCTTTTCGACAGTTGCAGCCACAGCGGTGAAACCCGTTCGCCGAGGGGGCTGAGCAATTGCAGGAAGGTTTCGGCAGCGGCCAATTGTTCGCGCAGGTCACCGCTGTGGCTGATGTCACCGGGGAACTTGGCAGTGAAGCGAAAGTGTTCGGGCATGGTCTCGGCCCAACGCTGCACGGTGGTCGCAGCCGGGCTCGCGTAGAAGGTCGTGTTGCCTTCCACGGCGTTGAAAACCTGGGAATAGAGATTCAGAAATTCGGTGGGTTTTGCGTCTTGCGGATACAAGTAGTCGCGCCAGGCGTTTTCACTCCAGGACGGACAGCCCAGGTAGTAAGGCAACCGCATCAGATGTACAGGTCGAGGCCCAGCACATCCGAATCCCAATCGACAAAACCGGCGGTGCTCAGGTAGCTGGCCAGGGCCTTGGCGACACTGCTGCTCATGGCACGGTGATAAAGCATGTCTTGTTGACGGGCGGGGAGATTACTCAAGCGTTGCGCAGAGGCCTTGGCGGCGCGGGCGGCCATTTGCTCTTCGGATGGAATTTCCAGCTCGCCGTCGATATCGACGTAGTCGTCATCCGCCACGGGGCCTTTGCGAGGCTTGCGCTTGATGGGGTAGGACTGAGAGGGAACGCCGTCTATACGCATGAGTACATGTCCGGTATCAATGATGGCAGTTTAGTGGCGCATAGCCCGCTTCGCAAACCGCCGAGTGATAACTAGAACACAGAAAATGGAAAAGGTTTAAAAGCTGGGGGATATAAAACGACGATTGGCTGCGTTGGTACACATTGTGGCGAGGGAGCTTGCTCCCGCTCGGCTGCGAAGCAGTCGTAAAATCAGACGGCGGGGGTGTACTTGCCTACGATTGGGGCCGCTTCGCAGCCCAGCGGGAGCAAGCTCCCTCGCCACAAAAGCAATGCGGATTATCGTGCTTTGGGCGTCGCGACTTTATCGCGCAAGTACACCGGCTGAGCCTCATCAGCCACGATCGCCTCACCCCGCGCCCAGGCAAAACGTGCCAGGGTCAGCAGGTCCTCAGCGTGAGGCAACATGCCCGCATCCTGCCCGGTCAGGCTGACGGCGATTCGCTCGGCATAACCCCAGCCAGTGCCGGCGCCAAACCACTCACCGCTGGCGTCAGCCGGCAACGCGGCCACTTCCGGCGACAGCACTGCCTCATTGCCGACCAGGCGCATCTCCCCCGCCGTTTCGCGATAGCAACCCCAATACACTTCGTCCATGCGCGCATCGATGGCGGCCGCGACCTGGCTCACGCCATGTTCGCGATAGGCCCGCTGCGCCAACACGGCCAGGTTCGACACCGGCAATACCGGGCGATCCAGCGCAAACGCCAGCCCCTGCACCACGCCGATGGCGATCCGCACGCCGGTGAACGCCCCCGGACCACGGCCGAAAGCGATGGCATCGACCGCTTGCAGGGTGGTCCCGGCATCCGCCAGCAACTGCTGAATCATCGGCAGCAGCTTCTGCGCATGCAGGCGCGGGATCACCTCGTAATGGCTCGTGACTTTGCCGTCATGCAGCAAGGCAACGGAGCAAGCTTCAGTCGCGGTGTCCAGGGCCAGCAAGGTGCTCATCGATGTTTCCGTAAGAGAGGTCAGAAAAAGTGCGCCAGTATAAACAACTACGGCCCGCAAGCGGGCCGTAGAAGATGAAGCGTTTTTTTAGCTCAGTGCTTCAAGCACTTTGCCGGTGATCGCTTCAACCGAGCCAACACCTTCGACGTGGCTGTACTTCGGTTTGCCTTGAGCGACGGACAGCTCCTGGTAAAACTTCACCAGAGGCTCGGTCTGGGCGTGGTAGACCGACAGGCGATGACGCACGGTTTCTTCAGTGTCGTCTTTGCGCTGCACCAGCTCGTCGCCGGTGATGTCGTCTTTACCGGCAATTTTTGGCGGGTTGTAGACGATGTGGTACACGCGGCCGCTGGCCTCGTGAACACGACGGCCAGCGATACGCTGAACGATGTCTTCGTCTTTAACGTCGATTTCCAACACGTGATCCAGCTCGACGCCGGCTTTCACCAGGGCTTCAGCCTGAGGAATGGTGCGCGGGAAACCGTCGAACAGGAAACCGTTGGCGCAATCGGCCTGGCTGATGCGTTCCTTGACCAGGTTGATGATCAGGTCATCGGAAACCAGACCACCGCTGTCCATGACGCTCTTGGCGATCAGGCCCAGCTCGGTGCCGGCCTTGACCGCGGCACGCAGCATGTCGCCGGTGGAGATTTGCGGAATGCCGAATTTTTCGGTGATGAACTTAGCCTGAGTACCTTTACCGGCCCCGGGAGCTCCCAGCAGAATGACGCGCATCGATGTGCTCCTCAATTTTTTATATGGATAACGTCAGATTCGCCTCGTGGGGCCAATCTCAAAAAAAGGGTCGTGACCGCCCAAACGGCCAAAGGCTGATCAAGATACACAGCAGGCCCGGACCACACAAGCCGCCGAAAGTCGGAGAAACCCGCGTCTGATGTGGCCTTTCGTCGGGGTAACCCTAGTCGCAACCCCATCACTAACTGTCGCCTGGCAGCACTTTTCAACCCCTCGCCCACCGGCAACCCGACGCTCGCGCCGAGTGCCTTGCCGACGACAAAAACCTTAGCCGGTATTACGCAAACCGGCGGCAATCCCCGCCACAGACACCAGCAGCGCCTGTTCTACAGGGCTGCCCTGCGCCACTTCCTGTTGTCGCGAACGCGCCAACAACTCAGCCTGCAATAGATGAAGCGGGTCGAGGTAAGTGTTGCGCAAGCGGATGAATTCAAGTGTGGCTGGGCTATGTGCCAGTAGCTGCGACTGACCGGTCAGCCCCAGGACCACCGAGCAGGCCTGCGACAATAGGTCGCGTAAATGCGCACCCAAAGGGAGCAGATCCGGCTCGACCAAACGCTCATCGTAAGACCGGGCGATATCGGCATCGGCCTTGGCCAACACCATTTCCAGCATATCGATGCGCGTACGGAAGAACGGCCACTGCTCGCGCATCTGCCCCAGCAGCTCGCCTTCGCCACGCTCCAGCGCCTTGCTCAGCGCTGCTTCCCAGCCGAGCCAGGCCGGTAACATCAGGCGCGTCTGGGTCCAGCCGAAGATCCACGGGATCGCCCGCAGGCTTTCAATCCCGCCGGCGCGGCGCTTGGCCGGGCGACTGCCCAGCGGCAAGCGTCCCAGTTCCTGCTCTGGAGTGGACTGGCGGAAATACTCGACGAACTGCGGATTTTCCCGCACCACGGCACGATAAGCGCTGACACCGTCAGCGGCCAATTCGTCCATCAGATTGCGCCAGGCAGGCTCCGGTGGTGGTGGCGGCAGCAAGGTCGCTTCCAGTACCGCTGCCAGGTACAGATTGAGGTTCTGCTCGGCGATGTCCGGCAGGCCAAATTTGAAACGAATCATTTCCCCCTGCTCGGTGGTGCGGAAACGCCCCGCCACCGAACCCGGCGGCTGCGACAGAATCGCCGCGTGTGCCGGACCGCCGCCGCGCCCCACGGTGCCACCGCGACCGTGGAACAACAGCAGTTCCACTTGCTGCTCGCGGCAGATGTCGACCAAGCGCTCCTGCGCCCGATACTGCGCCCAGGCCGCCGCCGTCGTGCCGGCGTCCTTGGCCGAGTCCGAGTAGCCAATCATCACTTCCTGCGGCCCTTGCAGGCGCGAGCGATAACCGGGCAGCAGCAACAGCTGTTCGATCACCGGGCCGGCGTTGTCGAGGTCGGCAAGGGTCTCGAACAACGGCACCACGCGCATCGGCCGCAATACGCCAGACTCTTTGAGCAGCAGTTGCACGGCCAGCACGTCGGAAGCGGCGCCGGCCATGGAAATCACATACGAACCGAGCGAAGCACTCGGTGCAGCAGCGATTTCCCGGCAGGTCGCCAACACTTCGGCGGTGTCGGCCGATGGCTTGAAGTACGCCGGCAGTAACGGTCGGCGGTTATTCAGCTCGCGCATCAAGAAAGCGATGCGCTCTTCCTCGCTCCAGTCCTCGTAGCGTCCCAGGCCCAAGTAGTCGGTGATCTCGGTCATCGCCGCGGTATGTCGCGTCGAGTCCTGACGCACATCGAGCCGCACCAGGAACAACCCGAACGTCACCGCCCGGCGCAGGCAATCGAGCAACGGCCCATCAGCGATCACGCTCATGCCGCACTCATGCAGCGAGTGGTAGCACAACTCCAGCGGATCAAGCAGCTCGCGGTTGTTTTGCAACACATCGGCAGGTGCCGGCGTGGTCTTAGTCAAGGAGGCGTGAGCCCAGTTACGCGTCGCGCGCAGGCGTTCACGCAGCTGTTTAAGCACCGCACGGTAAGGTTCGGCGCTGTCCCCGGCCTTGGCCTTCAAGTCGTCGCTGGCCTGCTGCATCGACAACTCGGCCGCCAGATGATCGACATCGCGCAGGTACAAGTCGGCGGCCATCCAGCGCGCCAGCAGCAAGACTTCACGGGTCACGGCGGCGGTCACGTTGGGGTTGCCATCGCGGTCGCCGCCCATCCACGAGGCAAAGCGAATCGGCGCTGCCTCCAGTGGGAGGTGCAGGCCCGTGGCGTCATGCAGGGCTTTATCGGCCTTGCGCAAATAATTGGGGATCGCCTGCCACAGCGAATGCTCGATCACCGCGAAGCCCCACTTGGCTTCATCCACTGGGGTTGGGCGAGTGCGGCGGATTTCTTCGGTGTGCCAGGCTTCGGCGATCAGGCGCTGCAACTTCGTATGGATCTGCTCGCGTTCGGCAGTGGTCAGGTCGCGATGGTCCTGGGCGGCCAGTTGCGCGGCAATCGCGTCGTACTTCTGGATCAGCGTGCGGCGCGCGACTTCGGTCGGGTGCGCGGTGAGGACCAACTCGATCTCCAGCCGTCCCAGTTGCCGGGCCAGGGAGTCGGCGCCATGACCTTCAGCACTCAGGCGGGCGAGCAGTTCTGGCAGTACCCGCGCTTCGAACGGCGCAGGTTGTGACTCTTCGCGACGGTGAATCAGCTGATATTGCTCGGCGATATTGGCCAGGTTGAGAAACTGGTTGAACGCCCGCGCCACCGGCAGCAACTCTGCTTCGCTCAATTGGTTGAGGCTGGCGCTCAGTTCAGCGTCCATCGAACCGCGACGGTCGGCCTTGGCGCCTTTGCGGATCTGCTCGATCTTGTCGAGAAAACCGTCCCCGTACTGTTCACGAATGGTGTTGCCCAACAGCTCACCCAACAGGTGAACATCCTCGCGCAAGCGTGCATCAATATCGGTCATCAGCAGTTCTCCAGCGAAAATCCGGGTGACTTGAGGTCCATGCTCTTGGGTTAGAGAGTGCCGCTGTAAAGCGGTTCTTACAAGCGGACGAGAATGGGAATGCTGTTCGCCTGAGAAAGTTTGGGGTTGTGGGTGGGGATTGGGATTGCTGGGGGCATATCCGTTTCTGCGGTAACGGCTGCTGGCGGTTTCGCTTTTACAGCGAGTCACTTGGAAAAGCCCCAAGTAACCAAGGGCTCCTGCCCCGCCATTCGGTGCCTCGCCTAGGCTCGGCATGCCCTCACTCCGGCATTGCTCCGGGGGCCCGCCGCCATCGGCCATCCATGGCCGGGGGCGGCTACCGCGGCATCCTTGCCGCGGTGCCCCCTGCGCAACGCCTGCGTTCGGCCTCTGGGAAAGGGGCAGGCAGATCAAGATCAAAAGCCAGAGCCAGAGCCAGAGCCAGAGCCAGAGCCAGATCAACAGCTCCCGACACCCAACTGATCGTTCCCACGCTCTGCGTGGGAATGCATCCCGTGACGCTCCGCGTCACCCCTGCGCAAGACTCGAGCCTTGCGTCGACAGCGGAACGCGGAGCGTCCCCGGCGGCATTCCCACGCGGAGCATGGGAACGATCAATACGTGCAAGCGTTGAGGAAACAGGCCGGCCGGTAGGCCGCCTTGCTTTGCTTTTGCGGTGCACGCCCCCTCGGGAGGCCGAGTGGAGGTTCTGCGCAGTGGGCAACCCGGCATGGATGCCGGGTTAGCCGCCCCCGGCCATGGATGGCCGATGGCGGCGGGCCCACGGAGCAGGACCGGAGCGAGGGCATGGCGAGCCTTAGCGAGGCACCGAACGACAGGGGCAAGAGCCCTTGGTTACTTGGGGCTCTTCCAAGTGACTCGCTGTAAAAGCGAAACCGTAATCAGCCATCACCCCAAAAACGGATATACACCCAATTCCCCAATGAACCCCATGCCCCCCATGCCTCCCAACGCCATAAGACGACGAAGGGACTTTAAACCCTGAGCGTTAAAGCTAGTCTGAAGAATAAGCCGTACAACGGCTGCCACCGGCAATGGCCGGACACTGACACTGCCTGCCACGAGCAGGTGCGCATTGAGGTCACTATGAAAATCCGCGAGCTTGCCCAACATTGGGAAGAAAACGCCAAAGGTCGCCTGACCGACACCGGATACTCGATTCATCTGGATGTGGAGGCCGCCGCTCGGTTGGCGGCCATTATCGAGATGTATCCCAAACGGCAGCCCGAAGAACTGCTCGGCGAACTGATCGGCGCCGCCCTGGAAGAACTCGAAAAAAGCTTCCCGTACGTGAAGGGCTCAACCGTCGTGGCCACCGACGAAGAAGGTGACCCGCTGTACGAAGACATTGGCCCGACTCCGCGCTTTCTCGCATTGTCCCGTCGTCATTTGCATGATTTATCGGACGTCGACGACAAACAAAAACACTGATTACCGCACTTCTTTCCCCCTCCAAAATGCGTATTCCTGACCCCTACAGGGCCCGGAATACGGCTACTTGCGGCAAGAACTCCCGGTTTAGAGCCTTGTCCACCCGGTCAATTTTTTTGGGCAATGAGCCATATTCTCTGAACTTTCGAAAAACCCCTCGGGTCACACCCATTAACCACGCCTGGGACGGCCGTTTCAAAACACCCCCGGAAATTGAAGGTTGCGGCTCCATACCCAGGATGGATTTTTAAGTTTCTCAGGAGTTATTCCAATGGAGTTGAAGACTATGAAAACCCGAATTGCCAAATCCTCGTTCCCCCCTCTGCGCAGCCTGAAACTGGCAGCACTGGCCATCGGCAGCAGCCTCGTTCTGGCCGGTTGTGCCGGTAACCCGCCAAGCGAGCAATTCGCCGTGACGGAATCGGCAGTCAACAGCGCCGTCAGTGCCGGCGGTACAGAATTCGCGGCAGTGGAAATGAAGTCCGCACAGGACAAGCTCAAACAAGCCGAAATCGCCATGCACGACAAAAAGTATGACGAAGCCAAAGTCCTGGCCGAACAGGCCGAGTGGGACGCTCGCGTGGCTGAGCGCAAAGCCCAGGCGATCAAAGCTGAACAGGCTGTGAAGGACTCTCAGAAAGGTGTTCAAGAACTGCGTCAGGAAAGCCAGCGCACCGTTCAATAAACGGCCGGCACGACGCACTTCTTACTCGATTAAAAGGACGAAACCACCATGCGTACACAATTGATGATCCCTGCCCTGCTGGCTGCAAGTGTTGCACTGGCCGCCTGCTCCACGCCGCCGAACGCGAACCTGGAACAGGCCCGCAGCAACTACACCGGCCTGCAGACCAACCCGCAAGCCAGCAAAGTGGCGGCACTGGAAACCAAAGAAGCCAGCGATTACCTGGACAAGGCCGACAAGGCTTACCAGGACAAACAAGACCAGGCCAAGGTCGATCAACTGGCTTACCTGACCAATCAACGTGTGGAAGTGGCGAAGCAGACCATCGCCCTGCGCACCGCCGAAGCCAATCTGAAAAATGCTTCCGCGCAACGTGCCCAGGCTCGTCTAGATGCCCGCGATGCGCAAATCAAGCAATTGCAGGACAGCCTGAACGCCAAGCAGACCGATCGCGGCACCTTGGTAACGTTCGGTGATGTGTTGTTTGCCACTGACAGGGCTGACCTGAAGTCCAGCGGTCTGGTGAATATCAACAAACTGGCGCAGTTCCTTTCGGAAAACCCTGATCGCAAAGTGATCGTTGAGGGCTACACCGACAGCACGGGCGCCGCCAACCACAACCAGTCGCTGTCCGAGCGTCGTGCCGGTTCCGTGCGCATGGCGCTGGTGAAAATGGGCGTTGATCCGGCGCGTATCGTGGCGCAGGGTTACGGCAAGGAATACCCGGTGGCCGAGAACAGCAGCGTCTCGGGCCGTGCGATGAACCGTCGGGTGGAAGTGACCATTTCCAACGACAACCAGCCAGTGATCCCGCGTTCGGCGGTCAGCTCGAACTAAGCTTCGCCTGCTGAAACACAAAAGCCCCGCCTGATCTGATCAGGCGGGGCTTTTGTTTTTAAGATCAAAAGGAGCGTTACGGTTGCAGCTTCTGCGGGGTTTCCTCGCCCATGCAGCGCACCGCTTTTTTCTTGTTGTTGATCAACACACCGCTCAGGCCTTTCTGTTCGGTGTCGAACATCACCAGCACGCCGTCGATGCACTGCGCGACTTGCGCGGCCGGTTCCAGGGAGACTTTGTAGTCTTCGCCCGGCACCGTCTTGAGCATGGTGAAATCGCTGAGCAGCAGTGCATCTTCGGGTTTGGCGAAGTGCAAGTAGCCGTAGAACCACAGGGCTCCGACGGTGCCGAGGATGCTGCAGATACCGGTGATGATCAGCGGGATGGCATTACGTTCTTCACTCATTGCGGACTCTCTGGTGGTTCATCTTCAGAATTGTTCGGCGCCGGGTAATTCGGCACTTCGCCCAGGCGGCGCAGACCGTTGAAATGCTGCGGGTCGTCGAGATAACGCAGCATGACTTTGCGCCAGACCGGGTCGGCGAACGTCTGCACATGACCGCCACGGGTCAGTTGCAGCACTCGCGGCGGCGGCGCAGCTTGATACAGACGGATGCCGTTGGAAAGGGGCACGATCGGATCGTCGATGCTGTGGTAGATCAGTTTCGGCACGCCATTGAGCTGCGCCATGGAGTTGATCGCGCTGTCGCCGTCCGGCACCAGCCAGGACAGCGGGACCTGGAACGTCCAGAAAACCCATGAATTGCTCAACGCAAAGCGACCGACACTGCGATAACTGGCGGGCACGCCGTCAAGCACGAAGGCCTTGAGTTGCTTCTGTCGCTCGGGGTGTTGAACGAGATAGTGAACGGCCATCGAACCACCCAGGCTCTGGCCCAGAAGGATCAGCGGCTTGTCTTTGACCTCCGGCGCATGGTCGAGCCATTTGAACGCGGCGTCGATGTCCTGATAGATCGCCGGCAAACTCGGTTCGCCTTCAGACAGCCCGTAACCGCGATAGTCCACCAGCAGCACTTGATAACCTTCCGCCGGCAACCACCAACTGCCCCCAAGGTGCATGGGCAGGTTGCCACCGTTACCGTGCAAATGCAGCACCGTGCCTTTGACCTCGACACCTTGTTTGGCCGGCAACCACCAGCCGTGCAGCTTGAGGCCATCGGCGGTGGTCAGGGTGACGTCGCGGTATTCGAGTTTGGCTTTTTCCGGGGTAAACAGCTGGCCGGGCTCAGGGTAGAACAACAGCGAACTGCAGCCGCTCAAGGTCAGGAGAAGGCAGAAGAAACCGAGGATTCTCATCCGATGAAACCTCGCAAAAATTGGAGACTGAACACAGTACCTGTGGGAGCCGAGCTTGCTCGCGATGGCGGCGTGTCAGACAACAGAAGTGTTGAATGTTAGACCGCTATCGCGAGCAAGCTCGGCTCCCACAGGGATCTCATTGTTCACAAAATGTTGGAGTAATCCGCTTCGATCCGGTCTAGGCTCAGGTGATTGAGGAAGTTGGAGAAGCACATCCACGCCGACAACGCGTTCAGGTCACGGAACTGATCCGGCAAATATTTGGGTGGCACCACCAGCCCTTCATCCACCAACTGGCGCAAGGTCCGCATGTCTTCCAGCGTGGTCTTGCCGCAAAACAGCAGCGGTATCTGCTCAAGCTTGCCTTTACGCACGGCCAACTGAATGTAGTTGTAAACCATGATGAAGCCCTTGAGGTAGGACAAGTCTTTGGTAAATGGCAGACCTGTCGGCACCGAGCCACGGAACACCCGACTGGCATTGCCGTAGCTTTCAGCCATCTCAAAGCCTTGCTCACGGAAGAACTCGAAGATCTGCAGGAAGTCCGCGCCCTCTTCCACCATGTGAATGGCGCGGGTGCGGTTGGTCAGTTTGCGCAGGCGACTCGGGTACGAGGCGAAGGTGATGATTTCCATCAGGATCGCCAGGCCTTCCTGAGTCACCGTCGACGACGGCGGACCTTTGGAGAGGAAGGTGCAGATCGGCTGGTTCAGACCATTGAGCGTGGTTCCCACATGCACCAGCCCTTCGTGGACTTCCAGGGCGCGCACGTCACGGTCGTTGAACATCGCGTCGGCGCGGATCTTGATGTAGTCGGCGCCAGCCGCCGCATCGGCGACGATTCCGTCGGACTCGAATACGCGAATGGTTTCCTCGGCCTCGCCGAACACCTTGTTCAAGCGGGTTTGCAGCAGGTGGACAGCTTCCTTGGCGGTGAGGAGTTTCGGTTCGTCCTTCAGGTCGCCACGGCCATCGATATTGTTCAGGTAATCCGAGAGCATCAGGCCCAGGTCGGAAAGGGTCGGATCACCGGCGTGGAACGCGTCGGAAGCGGCACCGTAAAGCTCCTGTGAAATCAGCCCGAAATCCTCGGTGCCGCGCGCTTCGAGCATGCGCACCACCATGCGGTATTCCTTGCACATGCGGCGCATGATCTGGCCGACCGGGTTGAACTGACCAAGCTGTCGGGTGATGTCGCGTTCGATGTTCTGGAATTCCAGCTTCACCTTGCTGGAGTCGAATGCCAGCGGCCGGTTCAGGTAGTAATCGCGGTCCACCGCCGGCATTTCCTTGCCCTTGGCCTTGAGGAAACCCTTGCGGATGTTGTCGTCCCACTTCACCGCATCCAGGACGCGAATCGGCGTCTGCGCCAGCACAATGCGATCGGACAAAATGCGTATCGACTGCTGGTAATCGTCCACCCGAAACTCCTGTAGAAAAACCGTTTACGTGCTGGGTTTATTTGGCTTTGGCCAGGCGCTGATAGCGCACGGCCTCGACGAACACATCGGAATTGGCCGGGTCGTCGAGGTAGGCGAAGACCTGGTCCAGCGTGTTGTTGATCAATACGCCGTCGCCGTCGTCGGTCTGGAAGCCTTCGCCGTTGAGGATTTTTTGCCTCAGGGCCTGGTTGATCTGCTCGAGGTCGAGGTTATAGACCACCAGCTCATGCTTATCGGTGAGTTCAAAACCGGCGATAGTGAAATGCCCACCGAACTGCGCCGGTACTTTGGCCGACAAGTACCAGCGACTGCCATGGCGGGTCACCGTGAAGGGATAGGCTTCGCGCTCCTTGGGTTTGGTCTTGAAGTAGCTGACGGCCTGATAGTGATTGTCGCCCAGGCGTGTCAGTTCCAGATTCATCGGCTCGCCCCAGGCGTTGGTGCTGGTCCATTTGCCGAGCAACCCTTCAGGCGCGGGCTCGCTCGAGGGCAGCGGCTCCTTGAAGGTCACCAGACAGCCGCTGAGCAGCAGGAACGACAAGGCGATCACAACGACACGCCAGGCTTTCATTCAACACTCCCTTTGAATACACGCGGACCTCAAGTGAACACCACCTCCCCCTGTGGGAGCGAGCCTGCTCGCGATAGCGGTGTGTCAGCCAACATCAATGTTGAATGTTAAACCGCTATCGCGAGCAGGCTCACTCCCACAGGAGGTGTGGCGCCCACTGGGGTTACACCGACGCCAATACCAAATGCATGTAGCGGGTCAGGATGCCGAGCATTTCGGCTTCGGCGACAGGCTCGGCGTCGTTGAGCAGGCCCTGATATTCCATCCGTCCGATAATCGCCGTCAACACTTTGGCATCCTGTTGTGGTTCGCGGGAACCCAACACCTCGAAAAAATGGCAGGTGCCTTGCAGAAGAATTTGCTGATGCGAGCGCACCAACTCCGCCAGACGCGGGTTCAACAGGGCTTCCTGACGGAACGCCTGTTCGGCCATCAAGTGTTCGCGACGGGTGTGCAACTGACGCTGCACATAATCGGCGGTCAGTCGCGCGATATCGTCGGCCAGCTGCGAACGCGACTCGGGGCTGCCATCGCCATAAGCAACCATCTCGCGCAGCAGGCCTTCGTTGCTGGTCCACAACTTGGCCATGAACGCCGCGCTGCGTTCCACGTATTGGGCAAAGGTATCGGTGAGCAGGTCATCGATGTCCTTGAAATAGTAAGTGGTGGCCGACAGCGGCACACCGGCCTCGGCGGCCACCGCGCGGTGACGCACGGCCCGTACGCCATCGCGCACGACAATGCGCATCGCCGCATCGAGAATGTCCTGTCGACGCTGTTCACTGCCCTGTCGGCTGGCCTTGCGACCCTGGTACTGAACACTTTCAGCGACCGCAGTGGCGACGTCCGCTGCACCCTCTTGAGCAATTGCACGGTTCACGACAGGTATTCCTCTCTTACTTGAAAAGTAACCAATTGATACGTTTGTACCAGACAGGCAATAAAAAGCCGCCTGTTTTAGGCGGCTTTTTTATCGAAACACTTACGCTTGTGGCCGCATGTGCGGGAACAGGATCACGTCGCGGATCGACGGGGAGTTGGTCAGCAGCATCACCAGACGGTCGATGCCGATACCTTCACCGGCCGTTGGCGGCATGCCGTACTCCAGCGCGCGAACGAAGTCGGCGTCGTAGTGCATGGCCTCGTCGTCGCCAGCGTCCTTGTCAGCCACCTGCGCCATGAAGCGCTCGGCCTGGTCTTCCGCGTCGTTCAACTCGGAGTAGGCGTTGGCGATTTCACGGCCACCGATGAACAGTTCGAAACGGTCGGTGACGTTCGGGTTGTCGTCGTTACGACGGGCCAGCGGCGACACTTCGAACGGGTACTGAGTGATGAAGTGCGGCTGCTCCAGCTTGTGCTCGACCAGCTCTTCGAAAATCATCACCTGCAATTTGCCCAGACCTTCGAAGCCCAGCACCTTGGCGCCGGCCTTCTTGGCGATGGCGCGGGCCTTCTCGATATCAGTCAGGTCGTCAGCAGTCAGCTCAGGGTTGTACTTGAGGATCGAGTCGAACACCGACAGACGCACGAACGGTTCGCCGAAGTGGAACACCTTGTCGCCGTACGGCACGTCGGTGCTGCCCAGAACCAGCTGCGCCAGTTCGCGGAACAGTTCTTCGGTCAGGTCCATGTTGTCTTCGTAGTCGGCGTAAGCCTGGTAGAACTCCAACATGGTGAATTCAGGGTTGTGACGAGTGGAAACGCCTTCGTTACGGAAGTTGCGGTTGATCTCGAAGACCTTTTCAAAACCACCGACCACCAGACGCTTGAGGTACAGCTCAGGCGCGATACGCAGGAACATTTCCAGGTCCAGCGCGTTGTGGTGAGTCTCGAACGGCTTGGCTGCCGCGCCACCCGGAATGGTTTGCAGCATCGGCGTTTCCACTTCCAGGAAGTCGCGCTGCATCAGGAAACTGCGGATGTGCGCAATCACCTGCGAACGTACGCGGAAGGTCTGGCGCACTTCTTCGTTGACGATCAGGTCAACGTAACGCTGGCGATAGCGCTGCTCGGTGTCGGTCAGGCCGTGGTGCTTGTCCGGCAGCGGGCGCAGGGATTTGGTCAGCAGGCGCACTTCAGTCATTTCGACGTACAGGTCGCCCTTGCCGGAACGCGCCAGGGTGCCAACAGCTGCGATGATGTCGCCCATGTCCCAGGTTTTCACCGAGGCCAGGGTTTCTTCGGACAGGGTTTTACGGTTGACGTAGACCTGAATGCGACCGGTCATGTCCTGGATCACCATGAACGAGCCACGGTTGAGCATGATGCGACCGGCAACCTTGACCGGGATCGCAGCCTCTGCCAGCTCTTCCTTGGTCTTGTCCGCGTACTGTTTCTGCAAGTCTTCGCAGTAGTTGTCGCGGCGGAAGTCGTTCGGGAAGGCATTGCCCTTGGCGCGCTCGGCAGCCAGCTTTTCCTTGCGCAGGGCGATCAGGGAGTTTTCTTCCTGTTGCAGGGCTTGCGGGTCGAGTTCTAGGTCGCTCATGTCTTTAAAAATTCCATCACAGGTTCGTTGCCCCCGCGGGTGGCAGGGGACTTAAGGTCTTGACTGGCGGTTTACAAGCCTTGTTTCAGGCTGGCCACCAGGTATTCGTCGATATCGCCGTCGAGCACCTTGTCGCAGTCGCTGCGTTCGATGTTAGTGCGCAAATCCTTGATTCGCGACGCATCGAGTACATACGAGCGGATCTGGTGACCCCAGCCGATGTCCGACTTGGTGTCTTCCAGGGCCTGGGAGGCGGCATTGCGTTTCTGTACTTCCTGCTCGTACAAGCGCGCCCGCAACATTTTCATCGCGGTGTCTTTGTTGGCGTGCTGGGAGCGTTCGTTCTGGCAGCTGACCACGGTGTTGGACGGTACGTGCGTAATACGCACGGCCGAGTCGGTGGTGTTTACGTGCTGACCACCGGCACCGGAGGAGCGATAGGTATCGATGCGCAGGTCCGACGGGTTGATGTCGATTTCGATGTTGTCATCGATTTCCGGCGACACGAACACGGCCGAGAACGAGGTGTGGCGACGGTTGCCGGAATCGTACGGGCTCTTGCGCACCAGGCGGTGCACGCCGATTTCGGTACGCAACCAGCCAAAGGCGTATTCGCCCTTGATGTGCACGGTAGCGCCTTTGATACCGGCGACTTCACCGGCCGACAGTTCCATGATGGTCGCGTCGAAACCGCGTTTGTCGGCCCAGCGCAGGTACATGCGCAGCAGGATGTTGGCCCAGTCCTGAGCCTCGGTACCGCCAGAGCCGGCCTGGATGTCCAGGTAAGCGTTGTTGGCGTCCATCTCACCGCTGAACATGCGACGGAATTCGAGTTTTTCCAGGGATTCGCGCAAACGCTCGACTTCGGCAGCGACGTCATCGACGGCGGCCTGGTCTTCTTCTTCGGCGGACATCAGCAGCAGGTCTTTGGCATCGGCCAGGCCTGTGTGCATTTCGTCGAGGGTTTCGACGATCTGAGCCAGCAGCGACCGCTCGCGGCCCAGCTCCTGAGCGTACGTCGGGTTGTTCCAGACAGACGGATCTTCAAGCTCGCGATTGACTTCAGTCAGACGCTCATGCTTTTGATCGTAGTCAAAGATACCCCCGAATAGTTTCGGAGCGCTCGGACAGGTCCTTGATACTGTTAAGGATCGGGTTGATTTCCATGGCGGGCAGCACTCGTTGGCGAACTTTTGAAAGCCGGCGAGTATAACGTAATCAGGCTGTCACGGCAGCCCGCCTGGCGGCTTTAGGGGCGAATGGTTTTGGCTAAACGGCGAACACTTGTAGCAGCGGTCGAGCCCCGCGAGGCCGCGTTCGAGGACGAAGTCCTCGCCAGTCCTGCGCACGCGGTTTGTCTGGAAGATCGCGTTGCCTGGTTTTACGACGGCTGCGTCCGAACGCGGCCCGCACCGAACGCAGCCTCGCGGGGCTCGACAGCAGCTACGGTGCTACGGCGTGAGGTGGTTTGTGGGTTATTCGATCCCAACCTGATTGCGCCCATTGTTCTTCGCCAGATACAGCCCCTTGTCCGCCGCCGAGATCAGTTGACGGCAATCGCCCCCCGGTTGCGGGGTCATGGTCGACAGGCCGATGCTGATGGTCAGGCTCGATCCTTCAATCGGGGAAATATGCGGAATTTTTAGCGACGCTACGGTCTGGCGCAGTTTTTCCGCCACCATCCGGGCACCGCCCTGCGACGTATTGGGCAGCACCAGGGCGAATTCTTCGCCGCCGTAACGGGCCGGCAGGTCCGAAGGTCGGGCGCTGGCATCACGGATCGCCGTGGCCACTTTGCGCAAGGCTTCATCGCCTTCAAGGTGACCGAAACTGTCGTTGTAGGACTTGAAGTAATCCACATCGATCATCAGCAGGGACAGTTGACTCTGGTCGCGCAGCGAACGGCGCCACTCAAGCTCCAGGTATTCGTCGAAATGCCGACGGTTCGACAGCCCGGTCAGGCCATCCGAGTTCATCAAGCGTTGCAGCACCAGGTTGGTGTCCAGCAACTGCTGCTGGCTGACCCGCAGCGCGCGATACGCGGCGTCACGCTGCAGCAACGTCATGTAGGAGCGCGAGTGATAGCGGATGCGCGCCACCAGTTCGATGTTGTCCGGCAACTTGACCAGGTAATCATTGGCCCCGGCCGCAAACGCCGCGCTCTTGATCAGCGGGTCTTCCTTGGTCGACAGGACAATGATCGGGATGTCCTTGGTCGCCGGATGGTTGCGGTATTCGCGCACCAGGCTCAAGCCGTCAAGACCGGGCATCACCAGATCCTGGAGAATCACCGTCGGTTTTATTCGGATCGCCTGGGCGATGGCCTGGTGCGGGTCGGAGCAGAAGTGGAAGTCGATGTTTTCTTCGTTCGACAACCCGCGGCGCACCGCCTCGCCGATCATTGCCTGATCGTCCACCAACAACACCATGGCGGCGTTTTCGTCGGTTTTGAAGCCGTCGAGCTGTAAGTCATTCATAGGCAGTCACCTGAGTACTACTTGGTCCAGGATTGCTGTGAAAGTTCTTCATTTGGGGAATATCTCCAGCAATCGTGGCGCTATCTTGTCCAGTGGACGGATTTCCATCGCGGCATCGATGGCCGCTGCCGCCTTCGGCATTCCGTACACCGCACTGCTGTTCTGATCCTGAGCGATGGTCAGGTAGCCCTGTTGGCGCATGAGTTTAAGCCCCTGTGCGCCATCGCGTCCCATGCCGGTGAGCAAAACACCCACGGCATCGCCGTTCCAGTAACTGGCCACACTCTCGAAAAACACATCGATCGAGGGCCGGTAGATCTCGTTGACCGGTTCGGCGGTGTAGGCCAGCGTGCCGTTTTTCAACAAGCGAATATGGTGGTTGGTGCCCGCCAGCAACACCGAGCCGGCCTGCGGAGGCTCACCTTCCTGGGCCAGGCGCACATCCAGGCCGCTGGCGCTGCTGAGCCATTCGGCCATGCCGGCGGCGAACACCTGGTCGACATGCTGCACCAGCACGATGGCCGCCGAAAAATTTTGCGGCAGCCCCTTGAGCAAGACTTCCAGCGCCGCCGGCCCACCTGCCGATGAGCCAATGGCGACCAGGCGCTGGCGCGAACCTGAACTGCGGTGCGGGCTCGGGGCGGCTCGCTCGCGATTGCCCCGGTCACCGATCAGCCAACCGATGTTCATGATCTTGCGCAGTAACGGGGCTGCTGCCTCCTGGGCATTGCCGGCACCGATGGCCGGCGTATCGACCACATCCAGCGCTCCGTGGCCCATGGCCTCGAACACCCGATGCACGTTCTGCTCGCGGTCGACCGTAACGATGACAATCGCGCACGGCGTCTCGGCCATGATCCGCCGGGTCGCCTCCACGCCGTCCATCACGGGCATGATCAGGTCCATCAGAATCAGATCCGGCGTATTTTCAGCGCACCGCTGCACCGCCTCGGCCCCATTGCTGGCGACCCAGACCACTTCGTGCGCCGGATCGAAAGCCAAGGCGCGGCGTAGAGCCTCCACCGCCATGGGCATGTCGTTGACGATCGCTATTTTCATGCACGCGCTCCTCCAATGAGCTCAACCACCGCGTCAAGCAGGGCGTCGTCATGAAAACTGGCCTTGGCTAGATAATAGTCGGCTCCAGCGTCCAGTCCACGGCGACGGTCCTCTTCACGATCCTTGTAAGACACCACCATCACCGGCAGGGATTGCAGGCGATTGTCCCGACGCAGCAAAGACACCAGCTCGATGCCATCCATGCGCGGCATATCGATATCGGTGATCAGCAGATCGAAATCCTCCGATCGCAATGCGTTCCAGCCATCCATTCCGTCCACCGCCACCGCCACGTCGTAGCCGCGATTGAGTAGCAACTTGCGTTGCAGCTCACGCACCGTCAGCGAATCGTCGACCACCAGAATCCGTTTTCGAGCCGCTTCAACCGCCTGGTTGCCCTGTCGGGCGATGCGCTCAAGACGCCCGGTATTGAGCAGTTTGTCCACCGAACGCAGCATGTCTTCGACATCGACGATCAGCACCACGGAACCATCGTCGAGCAAGGCCCCGGCGGAAATGTCCTGCACCTTGCCCAGACGCTCGTCCAGCGGCAACACGACCAACGTTCGTTCGCCGATAAACCGCTCGACCGCCACGCCGTAAATCGCCTCGCGTTCGCGAATCACCACCACTTTTAGGGTTTGCTGACTGTTCTGGCCCGCTGGGCGCTGCAACAGCTGACTGGCGGCGACCAGCCCGACATGCCGGCCTTCGTGCCAGAAATGCTGACGACCTTCGACCTGGACAATGTCCGCCGGCTCCAGATCGCACATCCGTTCGATATGGGCCAGCGGGAAGGCATACGCCTCATCACCGACTTCCACCACCAGGCTGCGCACCACCGACAGGGTCAGCGGCACTTCGAGGTGAAAACGACTGCCCTCGCCCGCCACCTGCTCCAGCACGACCGCGCCGCGCACCTGGCGGACCATGTGCTGGACCGCATCCAGCCCGACGCCGCGCCCGGAGACTTCGGTGACCGTGTCGCGCAGGCTGAAACCCGGCAAGAACAGGAAGGTCAGCAGCTCTTCCTCACTCAATTGCGCGGCGGTTTCGGCCGGGGACAATTGGCGTTCGATGATGCTGCGGCGGACCTTTTCCAGGTCGACGCCATTGCCGTCATCGCTCAACTCCAGCACCAGCAAACCGGCCTGATGGGAAGCGCGCAAACGGATCAGGCCTTCAGCGGGTTTGCCCGCCAATAGCCGTTGTTCCGGGGATTCGATGCCGTGATCCACGGCATTGCGCAGCAGGTGCGTCAGCGGCGCTTCCAGCTTTTCCAAGACGTCACGGTCGACCTGGGTTTTCTCGCCCTCGATCTCCAGCCGCACATGCTTGCCGAGGCTGCGACCGAGGTCGCGGACCATGCGCTCCTGCCCGGTCAACACATCGGCAAACGGCCGCATGCGGCAAGCCAACGCGGTGTCGTACAACACTTGCGCCCGTTGACTGGCCTGCCAGGCGAACTCATCCAGTTCGGCGTTCTTTTCCGCCAGCAATTGCTGAGACTCAGCCAATAGCCGACGAGCGACTTCGAGGGCTTCCTGTGCTTCCAGGCTCAAGGCATGTTCCTTGAGGTGGACGTTGAGATTTTCCAGGGCTCGCAGGCCATTGTTCTGCATGCGCTTGAGGCGTTGCATGGTGGCCAGGTGCGGTTTGAGCCGCAGGGTTTCCACCAATGATTTGCTCGACAGATCAAGCAGGCTGTTCAGGCGTTCGGCCGTGACTCGCAGCACCCGCTCGCCATTTTCGGTAGTGCGCTTGGCCTTGCGTGGCGGTTCTGCGGGTTGCGGTTCGGCGACCGGAATTGGCGCTTCGGCCTTGGGCGCAGGTGCTTCGAGCTGAAGTTCCGCCATCACCGGCGCGACTGGCGCAGTGACCGGAGCGGGCGCCGCCATCGGATCCAGCAACAGCGCCATCAACACCCCATAGGCCTCGATTTCCGCCGGTTCAGGGTTGTTGTCCGGCGTCGCAATGCGCATCAGCAAATCGGTGCCTTGCAACAAGGCATCGATGTGCTCGGGCCGCAGGTACAGGCGCCCTTCCTGGGCACTGACCAGGCAATCCTCCATCACATGCGCGACGCTGACCCCGGCATCGACGCCGACAATCCGCGCCGCCCCCTTGAGCGAGTGCGCCGCGCGCATGCACGATTCGAGATGATCGGCCTGGGTCGGGTCGCGCTCCAGCGCCAGAAGACCTGCGCTCAGCACCAGCGTCTGGGCCTCGGCTTCCATACTGAACAGTTCCAGCAAAGAGGCGTCGCGCATTTGCTCGGGGGTCATGTAAGGCTCCGGGTCACGGCGGACAACAGCTGTTCTTCATCCAGCCAACGCAGGCTGCGACTTTTGAATTGCAACACGCCACGGGTGTATTTGGCGCTGGCCTGCGTACCAGAGCGGGACGCCGCCTCGAGGACGCGCTCGTCGATGGCGTGAATCCCGTCCACTTCATCCACCGGCACCACCACCGGCCCGCCGTGTGCGGCGATGATCAGCATGCGCGGCATGACCCGCGCACCGGACGCCGTGCTGCTGGCGCCATCGAGCCCGAGCAATTCCACCAGCGACAGGCACGCCACCAACGCGCCGCGCACATTCGCCACGCCGAGCAAAGCCCGGGAGCGTTGGTGCGGCAGGGAATGAATCGCTTGCAGCGGCGCCACTTCCACCAGACTGCGAGTGGCCAGGGCCAGCCATTCTTCACCCAGGCGGAACATCAGCAGTGAACGGGTTTTCACCTCGCTCTCGAGCGTGCTGGAGGCTTGCCCACGGTCTTCCTGCTGCAACGCGTAGCGGTCGAGTAAGCGCGTCGCCGCGGCCGAATACACCGCGCAATTGCGGCAGTGAATGTGATCGCTCAGAAGCGGGCAGGACTTGTCGCCGTGGATACCGATGCGGTTCCAGCAGTCGTCGATGGCCTGGGCATCTTCATGGGTGAGGCTAAAGGTGTCGGCGGCGTTCATCGTTTACGCTCACTGTCAGCGGCGCGCTCGCTGCGGGCGGCGCGGTCCTGCAATCGTCTGGCTCCCGCGGTGTCGCCCAAGGACTGCAGTAATGCCGCGAGGTGCATCAACGCGTCGGGATGTTGCGGGTCGAGGTACAACGCCTTGCGATAAAACCCCTGGGCTTCAAGGACTCTGCCGGCGACATCGCTGAGCAAGCCCAGCCAGTAGAAGACCTGGGCCACGGGTTCATGACTGCGCAAATAGCTATCGCACGCGGCGCGGGCCTCGGCACTTTTGCCTTCGTTGGCCAGCGCGGCGATGTTTGCCAGCAGTGTGGCGGTGTCCGGGTTGGCGACTTTCGTCACGGCAGGTAGCGGCACCAACGTTGCGAAGGGGCGGTTGCGAATGGGCGGTGGTGCCACGCTGGGCACCGGTTGGCGCACGGGCAGTGGCGTCGGCACGAACGTCGCAATGGGCAAAGGCTCCGGTGCGCTTTGACGACTGAACGCAAAGGACTGCGGGATGCCGATCGAACGCATGCCGAAACGGCCGAGCAAGCTGCCCTCGGCCGGGCCGATAAACAGCACGCCATCCACATGAGTCAGACGCTTGAGCACTTCGAACACTTGCTGCTGGGTCGGCTGATCGAAATAGATCAGCAGGTTGCGGCAAAACACAAAGTCATACGGCGGTTCGTTGGCCAGCAACGTCGGATCCAGCAGATTGCCGACCTGCAAACGCACCTGTTCGAGCACTCGCCCGCTGAGGCGATAGCCCTCCTCGCCTTCGGCGGTGAAATGCCGGTCACGAAAGGCGATGTCCTGGCCCCGAAACGAATTCTTGCCATACAGCGCGCGCCGGGCTTTTTCCACCGACAACGGGCTGACGTCCATGCCTTCGACCTTGAACTGGTGCGGCTGTAACCCGGCATCGAGCAACGCCATGGCGATGGAATACGGTTCTTCACCGGTGGAACACGGCAGGCTGAGAACCCGCAGCGCGCGCATGTTGTTGATGTCGCTCAGGCGTTTGCTGGCCAGTTTCGCCAACGTGGCGAAGGATTCCGGGTAACGGAAAAACCAGGTCTCGGGGACAATCACCGCTTCGATCAGCGCCTGCTGCTCGTCCTGCGAACCCTGCAAGGTGTGCCAGTACTCATCGGCCGTCAGCGCTTTGGATGCCGTGCTGCGCTGGCGCACCGCACGCTCGATGATCGCCGGGCCCACCGAGGTCACATCGAGACCGATGCGCTCTTTGAGAAAATCGAAAAACCGTTGATCGTTGCTCATGGCCGCTCCTCAAGCAGCGCCAGGTCCAACGGCTGCGCTGGAAACAGCAGCGCGCGAACCTGATCGTCAAGCAAGTCGGCGACCCGCACCCATTGCAGCAAACCCTGGTCATCTTCACGCACTGGCCCGAGGTACGGCGCCTGACGATTGTCCAGGCCATAGGGCTGAAAATCCGCCGGGTTGCAGCGCAAGGTATCGGTGGCCTGCTCCAGAATCAGCCCGAGCAATTGCGCCTCAGCGAACTCATCCGGGCAGTAGTTGACCAGCACCAGGCGGGTGCTGGTGCGGGCCTGGGCCGGTTGGCCGAACGTCAGCGCACTGAGGTCGATCACCGGCACCACCGCGCCGCGGTAGGCGAACACCCCGGCCACCCATTCCGGCGCGCGGGGAATCGGTTTCAACGGCAGACGCGGCAGCACTTCCGCCACCTCGATCGCCTGCAGGGCATAACGCTCGCTGCCGATGCGGAACACCAGAAACAATGATTGCAGCGCCGGCTTCACGGCGGTGCGTTTGGCCGAGGGCTCGCTCATCAGACTTTGAATCGCGAAACGCCGCTGCGCAGCCCTACGGCCACCTGGCTCAGCTCATCGATGGCGAAACTGGCCTGACGCAAGGACTCGACGGTTTGGCTGCTGGCATCGCCCAACTGCACCAGCGCGTGGTTGATCTGTTCGGCGCCCGTGGCCTGGGCCTGCATGCCTTCGTTGACCATCAACACCCGCGGCGCCAATGCCTGAACCTGATGAATGATCTGCGACAACTGCTCGCCGATTTGCTGCACTTCGGACATGCCGCGCCGCACTTCTTCAGAGAACTTGTCCATGCCCATCACCCCGGCCGACACCGCCGACTGGATCTCGCGCACCATCTGCTCGATGTCGTACGTGGCGACGGCGGTCTGGTCTGCCAGACGCCGCACTTCGGTGGCGACCACGGCAAAACCGCGGCCATATTCACCGGCCTTTTCGGCCTCGATCGCCGCGTTGAGCGACAGCAGATTGGTCTGGTCGGCGACCTTGACGATGGTCACCACCACCTGATTGATGTTGCCGGCCTTCTCATTGAGGATCGCCAGTTTGGCGTTGACCAGATCGGCCGCGCCCATCACCGAGTGCATGGTCTCTTCCATCCGCGCCAGGCCTTGCTGCCCGGAACCGGCGAGCACCGAGGCCTGATCGGCGGCGGTGGAGACTTCGATCATCGTGCGCACCAGATCCCGCGAAGTGGCCGCAATCTCACGGGACGTCGCGCCGATTTCGGTGGTGGTGGCGGCGGTTTCGGTGGCGGTCGCTTGCTGTTGCTTGGAGGTGGCGGCGATCTCGGTCACCGAGGTGGTGACCTGTACCGAGGAACGCTGGGCCTGGGACACCAGGGACGTCAGCTCGGCCATCATGTCGTTGAAGCCGGTTTCCACAGCGCCGAATTCGTCCTTGCGCGCCAGGTTGAGGCGACCGCTGAGATCGCCGGTACGCATTATTTCGAGGATCTGCACAATGCGATTCATCGGCGCCATGATCGCGCGCATCAACAAAAGACCACACAACCCGGCACACAGGACTGCGACCAGCAACGAAATGCCCATGATCAGCTTCGCCACCGCGACCGATGAAATGATCGAGTCAGTGGCCGCTTCAGCCGCCAGCCTGTTGAATTCAATGAGTTCATCCAGCTGTTTGCGGCCGGCAGTCCAGGCTGGGGTCAACTGTTCGGCGAGTAGGCGACGGGCCTGTTCGAAGTCCTTTTTCTGGTAGACATCGAGTACCGCTTCGAGCTGCTCGTCATATTGGTCGTGCAGCTTTTCAAACTCGTCGAACCTTGCCTGATCATCTTTCTCGAAAATGGTGCCCTGGTAGCTGGCCATCGCGCGTTCCAGCCGTTCCTCAATACGCTGGTACATATCCTTGTCAGCCTGGGTCATGTCTCGACCGCCACCCAGCCCGATCAGTTGCTGGGTCAGCACGTAATCATCGACCCAGGCACCGCGAATCAGGGAGCTGTAGTGAATCCCGGGAACACTGTCCGAGCGCACAACGTTCTCGCTGGACTCAATCGACAGCAAACGGGAATACGACACCACGACCATCAGCAACATGATGGTGATAATCACCGCAAAGCTCGCCAAGATGCGTTGGCGCAACGTCCAGTTCTTCACAGTCAGTCCTCGGGTGCGGTTCAAATGTTGCGGAGTATAGCTGAGGGCTGTGTTTCATTTATAAGACTGTTGTCTGGGTTGAATCGCAAGAAACGGGTCGTGGATGACAAAAGAATCTGTGGTGCCGCTGAAAATGCCATCGCGAGCAGGCTCGCTCCCACACTCGACCGAGCGGTCCTTAAATACAAAACGCCCGATGCGGGGCATCGGGCGTTGGGGTAAACAGCTGTAAACCTATATGAGGGCTTAGATAGAAGCCTGGCGAACCTGCTTCTCCAGCTCTGCCTTCAACCCCGGCTCAAGCTTCAGCTGACGTGCAAGCTCATCGAGGTAGGATTTCTCCATGAAGCTCTCCTCATCCACCAACATCACACTGGCGATGTACATCTCGGCAGCCATTTCCGGCGTGCTGGCGGCGCGGGCGACTTCTGTCGGGTCGAGCGGCTTGCTGAGTTCGGCATGCAGCCACTGCTGCAGTTCCTGATCGTTATCAAGCTTGCTGAATTCGCCTTCGATCAATGCACGCTCGCGCTCATCAACGTGGCCATCGGCTTTGGCCGCTGCAACCAGCGCCTTGAGGATCGCCTGGCTGTGCAATTCGACTTGCGCTGGAGGCAGGCGGTCGAGGGTCTGCGGTTCAGTCTTTGACACGGTGCCCTGCTGGGCCTGCCAATTACCGTAGGCTTTGTAGGCAATGACGCCGAGCGCCGCGAGGCCGCCGTAGATGGCGACTTTGCCGCCGACGTTGCGTGCCTTCTTGCTGCCGAGCAACAGGCCCATGGCTCCGGCTGCCAACGCACCGCCGCCTGCGCCCGAGAGCAAGCCGCCGAGGCCGCCCGAACCGCTGCTGCCGCCGAGCAATCCGCCCAAACCACCGCCGGAGGATTTGTTCTGTGAGCCGCCGGCCTTGTTCTGCAACATGTCCTGACCGGACTTGAGTAGCTGATCGAGCAATCCACGCGTGTTCATTTTCCGCCTCCAAAAAAGGGGTTAACCGGATCAATAAGGCCACCAGCCTAGATCGAAAGTGCCCGGCATTCGGGAGCGAGAGTGCTTCGAGATGTTGCGTAGCGCCTTTGCGCTGATCACGGGCCCTTCAGAAAAATGGATATACACTCAAGCAAATCTATAAAAACCGCCCACCGGATAATTCCACATGATGACCTTGCGTCAGATCCGCCACTTCATCGCCGTGGCCGAGACCGGCTCGATCTCCGCCGCCGCGCAAACCGCGTTCATTTCCCAATCGACACTGACCCTGGCGATCCAGCAACTGGAGCAGGAAATCGGCGTCGGCCTGTTCAACCGCCACGCCAAGGGCATGACGCTGACCCACCAGGGTCACCAATTCCTACGCCAGGCGCACCTGATTCTGGCAACGGTCGACAACGCCAAACGCAGCCTGCAACAGAGCACCGATCAGGTCGCCGGGCAGTTGATCATCGGCGTGACCAGCCTGGTGGCCGGTTATTACCTCGCGGATCTACTCACTCGTTTCCAGCGCGCCTATCCCAATGTCGAGATCCGGGTGATGGAGGACGAGCGCCCTTACATCGAGCATTTGCTGGTCAGCGGTGAGATCGATGTCGGCGTGCTGATCCTCTCCAACCTCGAAGACCGCCACGCCTTGCAGACCGAAGTGCTGACTCACTCGCCCCATCGGCTGTGGTTGCCGGCCCAGCATCCGCTGCTGGAACACGACAGCATCAACCTCGCCGATGTGGCCCGTGAGCCGTTGATTCAGCTGAACGTCGATGAAATGGATCGCAACGCCCAGCGCATGTGGGCCGCGGCCTCCCTGCAACCGCGCATCACCTTGCGAACGGCATCGACGGAAGCGGTGCGAAGCCTGGTGGCAGCCGGATTGGGCGTGTCGATCCAGCCCGACATGACTTATCGCCCATGGTCACTGGAGGGCGACATCATCGAAGCGCGGCCGATTGCCGACTTGAGCCAGACCCTCGACGTCGGTCTGGCCTGGCGTCGCGGCACCGCGCGCCCGGCGCTGGTGGACCCGTTCCTGACCGTCGCCCGCGAGCAACCTCCCGGCGGGCGCAAGCCATCTATTTAATCGAACGCCACCTTCAGTATTTAGAATTTGTCGACCTCAGGTGCGGCGCCTAGTCTTGGTACATCTAGAAGACGGTCGCGCCCCGGTCACAGGGAGCAGCATGGCCACACAAGAAAAGAGAACCCGAAAAATGGCTGGCGCGCAGACCCCGTTGTTCACCGCGTTGTTGATCGATGGCGAATTGGTCGCGGGCCAGGGCTTTGTCGAACCGATCCTCAACCCGGCCACCGGGGAAGTGCTGACGCACATCGCCGAAGCGAGCACCGAGCAAGTCGAAGCCGCCATTCTCGCTGCCCACCGTGCCTTCGCCGGATGGTCGCGAACCACGCCGCAACAACGCTCGAACCTGTTGCTGGACATCGCCAACGCCATCGAAAAACAAGCCGACCTCCTCGCCCGCCTCGAATCCCTGAACTGTGGCAAGCCGTTGCACCTGGCGCGTCAAGATGACTTGAGCGCCACGGTCGATGTGTTCCGCTTCTTCGCTGGCGCCGTGCGTTGCCAGACTGGCCAGCTCAGCGGCGAATACCTGCCGGGCTACACCAGCATGGTTCGCCGCGATCCGATTGGTGTGGTGGCGTCGATTGCGCCGTGGAACTACCCGATCATGATGGCCGCGTGGAAAATCGCCCCGGCCCTGGCCGCCGGCAATACGCTGGTGTTCAAGCCCTCCGAACACACGCCGCTGTCGATTCTGGCCCTGGCGCCCGCGCTGGCCGAGATTCTGCCGCGCGGTGTGATCAACATCATTTGCGGCGGCGGTGAAGGCGTCGGCAGCCACTTGGTCAGTCACCCTAAAGTGCGCATGGTGTCGCTGACCGGCGATATCGTCACCGGGCAAAAAATCCTCCAGGCCGCGGCGAAAACCCTGAAACGCACTCACCTCGAACTCGGTGGCAAGGCCCCGGTGATCGTTTGCAACGATGCGGACATACAAGCCGTGGTCGAAGGCGTGCGCACTTATGGCTATTACAACGCCGGCCAGGACTGCACCGCGGCCTGCCGGATTTATGCACAGGCCGGGATTCATGATCGCTTGGTGGCCGAACTCGGGGCGGCGGTCAGCAGTTTGCGCTTCGCCGGCAAGCGCGACGCCGACAACGAGATCGGCCCGCTGATCAGCACCCGCCAGCGTGACCGCGTGGCCAGTTTCGTCGAGCGCGCCCTCGGTCAGCCGCACATCGAACGAGTGACCGGCGCGGCGGTGCATTCCGGTGCCGGCTTCTATTACCAGCCAACCTTGCTGGCCGGTTGCAAACAGACTGATGAGATCGTCCAGCGCGAAGTGTTCGGGCCAGTGGTCACCGTGACCCGCTTCGATCAGCTCGAACAAGCCGTGGACTGGGCCAACGACTCGGAATACGGCCTCGCCTCCTCGGTCTGGACCCAGAACCTCGACAAGGCGATGCAGGTCGCGGCGCGCTTGCAGTACGGCTGCACCTGGATCAACAGCCATTTCATGTTGGTCAGCGAAATGCCCCACGGCGGCCTGAAGCGTTCGGGCTACGGCAAAGACTTATCCAGCGATTCGCTCCAGGACTACAGCGTGGTGCGGCACATCATGGCCCGCCACGGCCAGCATCTCTGACTACGCTTATAACAAGCCGCTAACGGCCTGCTTCACCACGTTCAAAACTGCCCCGACCATAATTAAAGAAGAGGGAAACCCCATGTTCGTGCACAAGACCGCACTGCTCAGTGCTATTACCACCGCGCTGCTGGCCAGTGCCAGTATCCAGGCCGCCGAACCGCTGAAAGCCGTCGGTGCCGGCGAAGGTCAGCTGGATATTGTGGCCTGGCCTGGCTACATCGAACGTGGCGAAAGCGACAAGGCCTACGACTGGGTCACCGGTTTCGAAAAGGAAACCGGTTGCAAGATCAACGTCAAGACTGCTGCAACCTCCGATGAGATGGTCAGCCTGATGTCCAAGGGTGGTTACGACCTGGTGACGGCATCCGGCGACGCCTCCCTGCGGTTGATCGCCGGCAAGCGTGTGCAGCCGATCAATACGGCGTTGATCCCGAACTGGAAGACCATTGACCCTCGGCTCAAGGATGGCCCGTGGTATGTCGTTAACCAGCAAACCTACGGCACCCCGTACCAATGGGGGCCGAACGTGCTGATGTACAACACCAATATCTTCAAAACGGCGCCGGACAGCTGGAGTGTGGTGTTCGAAGAGCAAACCCTGCCGGACGGCAAGTCCAACAAGGGCCGGGTCCAGGCCTACGACGGCCCGATCTATATCGCCGATGCGGCGCTTTACCTCAAATCGAAACAGCCGGAGCTGGGCATCAAGGACCCGTACCAGCTCAATGAAGCGCAATACAAAGCGGCGCTGGACCTGCTTCGCAAGCAACAGCCCTTGGTCCACCGCTACTGGCACGACGCAACGGTCCAGATGAGTGACGTCAAGAACGAAGGCGTGGCGGCGTCCAGCACTTGGGGCTACATGGTCAACGGCCTGGTGGCGGACAAGCAGCCGGTGGCCTCGGTCATTCCAAAAGAAGGTGCAACGGGTTGGGCCGACACCACCATGTTGCACGCCGAAGCCAAGCACCCGAACTGCGCCTACAAGTGGATGGACTGGTCGCTGCAACCGAAAGTCCAGGGTGACCTGGCGGCCTGGTTCGGTTCGTTGCCGGCGGTTCCTGCGGGCTGCAAAGAAAGCGAATTGCTCGGCGCCGAGGGCTGTAAAACCAACGGCTTCGACCAGTTCGAGAAGATCGCCTTCTGGAAAACCCCACAGGCTGAGGGCGGCAAATTCGTGCCATACAGCCGCTGGACCCAGGACTACATCTCGATCATGGGTGGTCGCTGACACACCCCGTACCGATCGTTCCCACGCTCTGCGTGGGAATGCATCACCGGACGCTCCGCGTCCATTCGCGCAAAAGTGACGCAGAGCGTCACGGGCTGCATTCCCACGCAGAGCGTGGGAACGATCATCACCAGCCCTCGATTTTTTGGAGCACCGCACCATGACGCTTGCAGTCCAGTTCACCAACGTTTCCCGTCAGTTCGGCGACGTGAAGGCCGTTGACCGGGTTTCCATCGACATTCAGGACGGCGAGTTCTTTTCCATGCTGGGCCCTTCCGGCTCGGGCAAAACCACCTGTCTGCGCCTGATCGCCGGTTTCGAACAACCGAGTGCAGGTTCTATCCGGATTCACGGCTTCGAGGCCGCCGGGCTGCCGCCGTATCAGCGTGACGTGAACACCGTGTTCCAGGATTACGCACTGTTCCCGCACATGAACGTACTCGACAACGTCGCCTACGGTTTGAAGGTCAAAGGCGTCGGCAAAACCGAACGCCAGAAACGCGCCGAAGAAGCCCTCGACATGGTCGCCCTCGGCGGCTACGGCGCGCGTAAACCGGTGCAACTGTCCGGCGGTCAGCGCCAGCGTGTGGCCCTGGCCCGCGCCCTGGTCAATCGTCCGCGCGTGCTGCTGCTCGATGAACCGTTGGGCGCGCTCGATTTAAAACTGCGCGAGCAAATGCAGAGTGAATTGAAGAAGCTGCAACGCCAGCTCGGCATCACCTTCATCTTCGTCACCCACGACCAGACCGAAGCGCTGTCCATGTCGGATCGCGTGGCGGTGTTCAACAAGGGGCGCATCGAGCAGGTCGATACCCCGCGCAACCTCTATATGAAACCGGCCACAACCTTTGTCGCCGAATTCGTCGGCACCTCCAACGTGATCCGCGGCGACCTGGCGAAACAATTGAGTGGCAATCCACAGCCGTTTTCGATTCGCCCGGAACACGTGCGTTTCGCCGAAGGACCGTTGGCCAGTCATGAAATCGAAGTCAGCGGCTTGCTCCACGACATTCAGTACCAGGGCAGCGCCACGCGCTATGAAGTGAAACTGGAAAACGGCCAGACCCTGAACATCAGCCAGGCCAACGTCCAGTGGCTCGACGTCAGCGCGCAGCATCAGACCGGACAACGCATCAGCGCACGCTGGGCACGGGAAGCGATGATCCCGCTGCACGACAACGCTGTCGGCGGGGTGTGAGATGAACAGCGTGACTCTCCCTCAAACCCCGGCCGGCGGCTCGCCGTTGCGCAGGTTTTCCAACCTGCTGTATCGCCGGCCTAATTTTTACCTGTCGCTGCTGCTGGTGCCGCCGCTGCTGTGGTTCGGCGCGATCTACCTCGGATCGCTGCTGGTTCTGCTGTGGCAAGGCTTCTACACCTTCGATGACTTCACCATGGCGGTCACGCCCGACCTGACCCTGGCGAACTTCGCTGCGCTGTTCCAACCGTCGAACTTCGACATCATCCTGCGCACCTTGAGCATGGCCGTCGTCGTGTCGATCGCCAGCGCCATCGTCGCGTTCCCGATCGCCTACTACATGGCGCGCTACACCACCGGCAAAACCAAGGCGTTTTTCTACATCGCGGTGATGATGCCGATGTGGGCCAGTTACATCGTCAAGGCGTATGCCTGGACCTTGCTGCTGGCCAAGGGTGGCGTGGCGCAATGGTTCGTTCAACACCTGGGGCTTGAGCCGGTGTTGCAATTCGTTTTGGGCATTCCGGGCGTCGGCGGCAGCACCTTGTCGACCTCGCACCTGGGCCGGTTCATGGTGTTCGTCTACATCTGGCTGCCGTTCATGATCCTGCCGATCCAGGCCTCGCTGGAACGTCTGCCGCCCTCGTTGCTGCAAGCCTCGGCCGACCTCGGCGCCAAGCCACGCCAGACGTTCATGCAAGTGATTCTGCCGTTGTCGATCCCGGGCATCGCGGCCGGTTCGATCTTCACTTTTTCGCTGACCCTGGGCGACTTCATCGTGCCGCAACTGGTGGGCCCGCCGGGCTACTTCGTCGGCAGCATGGTGTACGCCCAGCAAGGCGCGATCGGCAACATGCCGATGGCCGCGGCCTTCACGCTGGTGCCGATTGTTTTGATCGCCATTTACCTGACTATCGTGAAACGACTGGGGGCCTTCGATGCGCTCTGATGCAAAAAAACCAGTGCCGCAAACCCACGGGGAGAAAGCCTCGCTTGGCCTGCGCATCGCCGCCTGGGGCGGGTTGCTGTTTCTGCACTTTCCGATCCTGATCATCTTCCTGTACGCCTTCAACACCGAAGACGCGGCGTTCAGTTTTCCGCCTAAAGGCTTCACGTTGAAGTGGATCGGCGTGGCGTTCTCCCGGCCGGATGTACTGGAAGCGATCAAGCTGTCACTGCAAATCGCTTCCGTCGCGACGTTGATTGCGCTGATCCTCGGCACGCTAGCGTCGGCGGCCTTGTACCGGCGGGATTTCTTCGGCAAGCAAGGCATTTCGCTGATGCTGATCCTGCCGATTGCCTTGCCGGGGATCATCACCGGCATCGCCTTGCTGGCGACCTTCAAGACGCTGGGGATCGAGCCGGGAATGTTCACCATCATTGTCGGCCACGCGACCTTCTGTGTGGTGATCGTCTACAACAACGTCATCGCCCGCTTGCGTCGCACGTCTCACAGTTTGATCGAGGCTTCGATGGACCTCGGTGCCGACGGCTGGCAGACCTTCCGCTACATCGTCCTGCCGAACCTCGGCTCGGCGTTGCTGGCCGGCGGCATGTTGGCGTTTGCCCTGTCGTTCGACGAAATCATCGTTACCACCTTCACCGCCGGCCATGAACGCACCCTGCCGCTGTGGCTGCTCAACCAACTCAGCCGCCCACGGGACGTGCCGGTGACCAACGTCGTCGCGATGCTGGTGATGATGGTGACCATGCTGCCGATCCTCGGCGCCTATTACCTGACCCGTGGCGGCGAAAGCGTTGCGGGCAGTGGCGGGAAATAACCGAATGACCACTGAAGGAATCGAATCTCTGTAGGAGTGAGCCTGCTCGCGATGAGGACATCACATTCAACATTGATGTCAGCTGATACACCGCTATCGCGAGCAGGCTTACTCCCACAATTTGATCGGGCTCCTACAGAGAAAAAACAACAGTTGCGAAGAGGACAACGCCATGCAAACCAAACTCTTGATCAATGGCCAACTGATCGACGGCGAAGGCCCCGCCCAACCGGTGTTCAACCCGGCTATCGGTCGTGTGTTGGTGGAAATCCACGAAGCCAGCGAAGCGCAGGTCGATGCCGCCGTGCGTGCCGCCGACAGTGCCTTCGAAGGCTGGTCGCAAACCACGCCGAAAGAACGTTCGCTGCTGCTGCTCAAACTTGCCGACGCTATCGAAGCCCATGGCGAAGAGCTGGCCAAACTGGAATCGGACAACTGCGGCAAACCCTACAGCGCCGCATTGAACGACGAAATCCCGGCGATTGCCGACGTGTTCCGTTTCTTCGCTGGCGCCAGCCGTTGCATGAGCGGTTCGGCGGGCGGTGAATACCTCCCCGGTCACACCTCGATGATCCGTCGCGACCCGGTCGGTGTGATCGCGTCCATCGCACCATGGAACTACCCGCTGATGATGGTCGCCTGGAAAATCGCCCCGGCCCTCGCCGCGGGTAATACCGTGGTGCTCAAGCCGTCGGAACAAACCCCGTTGACCGCGTTGCGCCTGGCGGAACTGGCGTCGGATATTTTCCCGGCCGGCGTGCTTAACCTGGTGTTCGGTCGTGGTCCTACGGTTGGCAATCCCCTGGTCACACACCCGAAAGTGCGCATGGTCTCGTTGACCGGTTCGATCGCCACCGGTTCCAACATCATTTCCAGCACCGCCGACAGCGTCAAACGCATGCACATGGAACTGGGCGGCAAGGCCCCGGTGATCATCTTCGACGACGCCGACATCGACGCCGCCGTGGAAGGCATTCGCACCTTCGGTTTCTACAACGCCGGCCAGGACTGCACCGCCGCCTGCCGCATCTACGCGCAGGAAGGCATCTACGACACGTTCGTCGAGAAGCTCGGCGAAGCGGTCAGCAGCATCAAGTACGGTGTGCAGGATGATCCGTCGACCGAGTTGGGCCCGTTGATCACCGCGCAACATCGCGACCGCGTGGCCGGGTTCGTCGAGCGTGCAGTGGCGCAGCCGCATATCCGATTGATCACCGGCGGCAAGGCTGTGGAAGGCAATGGTTTCTTCTTCGAACCCACCGTGTTGGCCGACGCGCAACAGGACGACGAAATCGTCCGTCGTGAAGTGTTCGGGCCGGTGGTGTCGGTGACCAAATTCGCCGATGAAGCGCAGGTGCTGGGCTGGGCCAACGATTCGAACTACGGCCTGGCGTCGTCGGTCTGGACCTCGGACGTCGGTCGTGCGCATCGCCTGTCTGCGCGTTTGCAGTACGGCTGCACCTGGGTGAATACGCACTTCATGCTGGTCAGCGAAATGCCCCACGGCGGTCAGAAACTGTCCGGTTATGGCAAGGACATGTCCATGTACGGGCTGGAGGACTACACCGTCGTTCGGCATGTGATGTTCAAGCACTAAAAGCATCGTGAGCAGGCTTTGCTCCTACAGGATTGATGTCGTTCGCAAGACTGGTGCACGACCACAAAACCTGTAGGAGCAAGGCTTGCCCGCGATGGCTTCTGGTGCACCACTTCGTCCCGGAAAACCGAAACCTGTGCCACCAATGGCAGCGGGGCACTCAGAGCATTTCGAAATACATCCCCTCCTCCCATTCTTCTTTCGCCCGCTAAGGTTTCTTCAAACCAATGCAAGGCAATCGGTTGACGAACAAGCCGGTAAGACCTAGGGTGTTTACGTCGTTTACAGCGTATACACCTCTAGGAGAGCCACCATGGCCTCACCCGTTTTGTCCTTTCGAGTTGAAGAATCGCTGGCCCAACAGCTGGATAATCTGGCAGCGGCCACCGATCGAGACCGTCAGTACCATCTCAAGCGTGCATTGGTTCGATATGTAGAAGCCGAGTCATGGCATCTGCAAGCCATAAGCGACGGCATAAAAGACGCCGACGCAGGAAATCTCACCGATCTGGATGCCGTAAAGGCTAAGTGGGCAAAACGTGCCGAGCGTAGTACTGACTGAAAAAGCTGAAAGTGACCTCGATTCTATTCATGAGTATTACCAAGGCATCCTTGGTGCTGATGCCGCACTGGAGGTCATAGCGATTTTTCTGCAATCCTTCCATCAACTGGAGCAGTTTCCAGGGTCAGGAAGGCCTTCAGTAGTACCGGATGTACGTGAGCTGGTATTTGGCCGTTATCCATTTATCGCTCCCTATCGATTGATGCATGGCCAGATACAGGTACTGCGTGTTCTGCACCAGCGGGCAGAGCGATCGCAAAATTGGTAATCGGCGACATTCAGCCGCAACACTATCGCCGCGGCTGAATGTCGTACCCCCTTAAAACCGCGAAACACTCCTCATCGCCTCCACCAGATACCGCATCGCAATCTGGTCGCTTTCCGACAGCTCCCGATAGCGCTCCAACAACTTCATCTCGTCCGAGCTGACCCGACGCCTTCGGCGCGCAGTGCTCAGGCAAGGTAGGATTCCCAGCAACTGAGTGATGCCTTGTACTTTCGTCATGGACGATGTCCTTCTATAAGCCCGAGAAAACTTCAAAAACCGCATCGCCCTCTCCTTTTTGTAGTCGCCGGCCTGAAGGGCAGGGTCGGTCATGAACACAGAATAGGAACTATCACGGCGGTGAAAAGCGATTTTTAGAGTAATTAGTCGAAAAAAGCAGAAATGCCCTATAAATCAGAAAGCACTGTCAGAAAACTTAACCGACATTTCTTGTTTCATTGCCGCGAAGCCAAAGTGCTACCAATCATTTTTTCTACACAACCGAACGGTTTAAGCTATTTGTTATCTGTTTAATGTCCGTTGCGTTTGGCCGAAGGCATGTCCGAACCTTTATTTTTGATCCAGCACGTGCCAGGAACGGCGCGGGATTGTTCACGACAGGTTGAACTTATGCACCGCAGGAATTTGCTCAAAGCATCCATGGCCATCGCCGCCTACACCGGTTTATCAGCCACCGGCCTGCTGGCTTCGCGGGCCTGGGCCGGTACCGGCGCGGCAGATGGCGAGGCTCAGGCATTCGATTTCGAAGCGCTGAAGATCCAGGCCAAGCAGCTCGCCGGCAATCGCTATCAGGACACCAAGCAGGTGTTGCCGCCGACCCTGGCGACCATGACGCCGCAGAACTTCAACGCGATCCGCTACGACGGCAACCACTCGCTCTGGCATGACCTCAAGGGTCAGCTGGATGTGCAGTTCTTCCATGTGGGCATGGGGTTCAAGCAGCCGGTGCGCATGTACAGCGTCGACCCCAAGACGCGTCAGGCGCGGGAAGTGCATTTCCGCCCTTCCCTGTTCAATTATGAAAAAACCACGGTCGACACCAAACAGCTCACGGGCGACCTGGGGTTTTCCGGATTCAAGCTGTTCAAGGCACCGGAGCTGGACCGGCACGACGTACTGTCCTTCCTCGGCGCCAGCTATTTCCGCGCGGTCGATGCCTCAGGCCAGTACGGTCTGTCGGCACGCGGGCTGGCGATCGATACCTATGCCAAGAAGCGTGAAGAGTTCCCGGACTTCACCAAGTTCTGGTTCGAGACCCCGGACAAAAACAGCACCCGCTTCGTGGTCTATGCCCTGCTGGATTCGCCGAGCGCCACCGGTGCCTACCGTTTCGACATCGACTGCCAGGCCAGCCAGGTTGTCATGGCCATCGATGCCCACATCAATGCCCGCACTGCCATCGAACAACTGGGCATCGCGCCGATGACCAGCATGTTCAGCTGCGGCACCCATGAACGGCGCATGTGCGACACGATTCACCCGCAAATCCACGACTCTGATCGCCTGGCCATGTGGCGCGGCAACGGCGAGTGGATCTGCCGCCCGCTGAACAACCCGGCCACCCTGCAATTCAACGCTTTCGCCGACACCGACCCGAAAGGTTTCGGTCTGGTGCAGACCGATCATGAGTTCGACAGCTATCAAGACACCGTCGACTGGTACAGCAAGCGTCCGAGCCTGTGGGTAGAACCTACGACCGCGTGGGGCGAAGGCTCTATCGATCTGTTGGAAATTCCTACGACGGGCGAAACCCTGGATAACATCGTCGCGTTCTGGACCCCGAAGAAACCGGTCGCGGCCGGCGACTCACTGAACTATGGCTACAAGCTGTACTGGAGCGCACTGCCACCGGTCAGCACACCGTTGGCGCGGGTCAACGCCACTCGTTCGGGCATGGGCGGTTTCATCGAAGGCTGGGCACCTGGCGAGCATTACCCGGAAGTCTGGGCTCGACGGTTTGCCGTGGACTTCACCGGAGGCGGCCTGGATCGCTTGCCTGAAGGCACGGGGATCGAGCCGGTGGTCACGTGCTCGAACGGGCAGGTCAAGGATTTCAACGTGCTGGTGCTCGATGACATCAAGGGCTACCGGATTACCTTTGACTGGTACCCGACCAATGACAGCGTGGAGCCGGTGGAGCTGCGGCTGTTCATTCGCACCAATGACCGGACGTTGAGTGAAACCTGGTTGTACCAGTATTTCCCGCCGGCGCCTGAGAAGCGTAAGTACACCTGAGGGTAATTGGTTGTCTGGGCGGGCCTCTTCGCGGGCAAGCCCGCTCCCACAAGGATCGGCGGTGTCGCACAAAATGAGTGAACTCCACTACACCCCTGTGGGAGCGGGCTTGCCCGCGAAGACGGCCGAACAGGCAACAAACACTCCTGCACAGAAACGCAAAAGCCCCGATCACAACGACCGGGGCTTTTTGGTTTTACCGCCTCAATCAGTCGCGCAAATCCGACTCATGAATCGGCTGCTCACGATGGGTAGCCCGATGATACTGCGCCGGCCAGATGGCCTTGCGTCCACCCAGGTCATCATCGGCATGCAGCGGCCAGTACGGATCACGCAGCAGCTCGCGGGCCAGAAAGATGATGTCAGCCTGACAGGTGCGCAGAATGTGCTCGGCCTGCGCCGGCTCGGTAATCATTCCTACCGTGCCGGTGGCAATGCCTGACTCTTTGCGTACACGTTCAGCGAAGCGGGTCTGATAACCGGGACCTGTAGGAATCTCGGCGTTGACCGCCGTACCGCCCGACGAGACGTCAATCAGATCTACGCCCAACGCGTGGAGGCGTCGCGCCAGCTCTACGGTTTCATCCGGGTTCCAGCCGTCTTCCACCCAATCGGTGGCCGACACCCGCACGAACAGCGGTAGCTCTTCAGGCCATACCGCACGCACCGCTTCGGTGACTTGCAGCACCAGCCGGATGCGATTCTCGAACGAGCCACCATATTGATCGCGCCGCTGATTGCTCAGGGGCGAAAGAAACTGATGCAACAGGTAGCCGTGGGCAGCGTGTATTTCCACCACTTTGAAACCGGCGGTCAGCGCTCGCTTGGCCGAAGCGACAAAGGCCTGAATGACCTCGGCAATCTCGCTTTCATCGAGCTGCTTGGGATGGGTGTGCTGCGGGTCAAAAGCTATCGGCGACGGCCCCACCGGCATCCAGCCACCGTCTTCGGGTTTGACGCTGCCATGTTTTCCGATCCACGGCCGATGGGTGCTGGCCTTGCGCCCGGCGTGAGCCAACTGAATGCCGGCCACAGCGCCTTGCGCCGCAATGAAGCGCGTGATGCGTTGCAACGGTTCGATCTGTTCATCGTTCCACAGGCCGAGGTCCTCGGCGGTGATGCGCCCGTCGGCCGTGACCGCCGTGGCTTCGGTAAACACCAGGCCGGCGCCGCCGACAGCACGGCTGCCGAGGTGGACGAGGTGCCAGTCATTGGCCAGTCCATCGACGCTGGAGTACTGGCACATCGGCGATACCGCAATGCGGTTGAGCAGGGTCAATTGACGAAGGGTATAGGGTTCAAGCAGCAGACTCATGGGGCACCTCTCGAATCAGTGGGCAGGCTCCAGGGTTCTGTTTGAAAGTCGACGAGTGACAGGAAAAAGGTGCAGCACCCGCCCCCGCGGGCAAAAAATTCGACAAGACGTCACAAGGAGAATCAAGCAGTGCTTAGAGACTAGTCGACATCGGGGGATGAGGGAGGGTTCCGAGGGATTCGGTGTCAGAAAGATCGCTATCGCGAGCAGGCTCACTCCCACAGGGTTTGCGCAAATCCTGTGGGAGTGAGCCTGCCCGCGAAGGGCTTAACGCGGTTCGATGTGGGCAATCATCAACTGCACCGTTTCGTTGCCACGAAACTCGTTGAGGTCGAGTTTGTAGGCCAATTCCACCCACTTGATGGTCGGATTCGGCCAGATGTCGCGGTCGATTCCGAAGGCAATGCCATCCAGTTTTACCGAACCGCATTCACTCTTCAGTACCACTTTGAGGTGCCGCTCGCCGACCACTCGCTGCTCGACCAGCTGGAACACGCCGTGGAACAACGGCTCCGGGAAGTGCTGCCCCCAAGGTCCGGCATGGCGCAGGGCGCGGGCCAGTTCCAGGTGGAATTCCTCGACCGCCAGCGTGCCGTCCGACAACAATCGCCCGGTCAGGTCTTCTTCGCGCAATTGCCTACGCACTTCCGCGTCAAAGGCTTCGGCGAACAACGGAAAATTCGCTTCCGGCAGCGTCAGGCCGGCGGCCATCGCATGGCCACCATATTTGCTGATCAAATTCGGATGCTGCGCCGCCACCACGCTCAATGCGTCGCGAATATGAAAACCCTGAACCGAACGTCCCGAGCCCTTGAGCAAACCATCGCCGGCATCGGCAAAGGCAATGGTCGGACGGAAATAGCGATCTTTCATACGCGATGCAAGGATTCCGATGACACCTTGGTGCCACTCGGGATCGAACAGGCACAGGCCGAACGGCATCGACTCGACCGGCAAATCCTTGAGTTGAGCCAGCGCTTCACGCTGCATGCCCTGCTCAATGGATTTGCGGTCCTGGTTCATGCCGTCGAGTTGTGCGGCCATTTCACGTGCCAGACCAGCGTCTTCGGTGAGCAGGCATTCGATGCCCAGGCTCATGTCATCCAGCCGCCCCGCCGCGTTCAGACGCGGACCAACAATGAAACCCAGGTCGGTAGAGGTGATGCGCGTGTGATCACGTTTGGCGACCTCGAGGATCGCCTTGATCCCCGGCCGCGCACGCCCGGCGCGAATCCGCTCCAGGCCTTGGTGCACCAGAATCCGGTTGTTGGCATCCAGCGGTACCACGTCGGCGACGCTGCCAAGAGCCACAAGGTCCAGCAACTCGCCGATGTTCGGCTGCGGCTTGCTCTCGTACCAGCCGAGGCTACGCAAACGCGCGCGCAGGGCCATCAGTACATAGAAGATCACTCCGACGCCGGCCAGCGCCTTGCTCGCAAACCCGCAACCCGGCTGATTCGGATTGACGATGGCATCGGCCAGCGGCAACGCGTCACCGGGCAAGTGGTGGTCGGTGACCAGCACTTGGAGCCCGGCCTTTTTCGCCGCCGCCACGCCTTCAACGCTGGAGATCCCGTTGTCCACAGTGATCAGCAACTGGGGTGTACGGGTCAGCGCCACTTCGACGATTTCCGGCGTCAGGCCGTAGCCATACTCAAACCGGTTCGGCACCAAATAGTCGACGTGCGCCGCGCCCAGCAGGCGCAAGCCCAACATGCCCACGGTGCTGGCCGTCGCGCCATCGGCGTCGAAGTCACCGACGATCAGAATCCGCTGACGCTGCTCGAGCGCCGTCACCAGCAAATCCACCGCGGCATCGATGCCTTTGAGTTGCTGGAACGGAATCAGCCGCGCCAGGCTCTTGTCCAGTTCAGCCTCGGACAGCACGCCCCGCGCCGCGTACAGACGGGTCAGCAGTGGCGGCAGATCACCGAGGAATGGCAGGGTATCGGGCAACAGGCGAGGTTCGATGCGCATGGGGTGACAGGTGCTTCTCTTGGAGACGTAGGACAAAACCGGATAACGCGGACCAGCAGCGAATAATCAGCCGCGTTCGCCGCTCAGCCACTGCAACTGGACTTCGTGCTGACCACGGTCGTCGGTGACGAAAATCGTTCCTTCGCTGATCATCACGTCCCACTTGATAACCCGGGGCATGTCTTTGGCCAGGGTTTCCAGCACTTCCTGCGGAACTGCAGCGATGTGCACGTTTTTCAGGTTTTTGATCGCCGGGATCACTTTGGTCTCCCAGACGCGCAGGCTGCCGTAGGCCAGCAGGCTGGTGCGCTCGGTGCGACGCGAGCACCAGGTCAGGCGATCGGCGTCTGGCTGGCCGACTTCGATCCAGTGCAGGACGCGGTCGTCCAGGCTCTTTTCCCACAGGGCAGGTTCGTCCACGTCTGACAGACCGCGACCGAACGACAACTGCTCGTTGTACCAAAAGGCGTAGGCCAGCAGCCGCACGGTCATACGCTCTTCGGTCTCCGAAGGGTGACGGGCGATGGTCTGCTTCACGCTCTCGTACACGCTGCGGTCGAGGTCGGTAAGGTTCAGTTCAAACTTGTAGGTCGTGGACGGCTGGGCCATGAACGGGCTTCTTGATACGGGGAAAGGCGGCAAGTCTAACCGATGCGGTAGGCAATCCACGAATTGAAGGCGATCAACCTTGGTCGTCTGACGTTCGGCTATGTTAAAACCCTGTCTTCGCTCAACCTTTGTCCTACAGGATCCAGCATGCCGCTCACCGGAAAACCGCTCTCAGGGCTGAAAGTCATTGAATTGGGTACGTTGATCGCCGGGCCGTTTGCCTCGCGCATTTGCGGCGAGTTCGGTGCCGAGGTGATCAAAATCGAGTCCCCCGATGGCGGCGATCCGTTGCGCAAATGGCGAAAACTGTATGAAGGCACCTCGCTGTGGTGGTTCGTCCAGGCGCGCAACAAGAAATCCCTGACCCTGAACCTCAAACACCCCGACGGGCTGGCGATTCTGAAAAAACTGCTCAGCGAAGCGGACATCCTGATCGAGAACTTTCGCCCTGGCGTGCTGGAAAAGCTCGGCCTGGGCTGGGAAGTCTTGCACGCACTGAACCCGAAACTGGTGATGGTGCGTCTCTCGGGTTTCGGTCAGACCGGGCCGATGAAGGATCAGCCAGGCTTTGGCGCCGTCGGTGAATCCATGGGCGGCTTGCGCTACATCACCGGGTTCGAAGACCGACCACCGGTGCGCACCGGGATTTCCATCGGCGACTCTATTGCCGCGCTCTGGGGTGTGATCGGCGCATTGATGGCCCTGCGTCATCGCGAGGTCAACGGTGGCCTTGGCCAAGTGGTGGATGTGGCGCTGTATGAAGCGATATTCGCCATGATGGAAAGCATGGTCCCGGAATTCGACGTGTTCGGTTTCATCCGCGAACGCACCGGCAACATCATGCCGGGCATCACGCCCTCGTCGATCCACACCAGTGCCGACGGCAAACATGTGCAGATCGGCGCCAATGGCGACGCGATTTTCAAGCGTTTCATGCTGGTCATTGGACGCGAGGATCTGGCCAACGACCCTGCGCTGGCCAGCAACGACGGACGCGATAACCGTCGCGACGAGATTTATGGGGTGATTGATCGCTGGGCCAACTCGCTGCCGCTGGACACCCTCATCGAGCAGTTGAATCAGGCCGACGTACCGGCCAGCCGGATCTTCAGTGCCGAGGACATGTTCAGTGATCCGCAGTACCTGGCCAGGGAAATGTTCCTCAAGGCCAAGTTGCCGGACGGCAAAGATTTCAAGATGCCGGGAATCGTGCCGAAACTCTCAGAGACACCCGGAACATCGGAATGGGTCGGGCCGCAGTTGGGCGAACACAATGCGCAGGTACTCAACGATCTTGGTTATGACAAGGAACAGATCGCAAAGCTGCGTGAAGACGGGGCCATCTAAGCTGGGCTGCCTGCTGGCGCGCCCCATCAACCACTGCCTGTTGCGCGGCGGGCGAGCATTGTGCGCGTTTGCGTTTTTCTTGCTGCTCGCTGGCCAGGCTCAGCCAACGTTGGCGCAACCGAAAGAAACCCTGGTCTGGTTACTGCGCGACCTTCCACCGCTGATGATTTTCGAGGGTTCGAAAAAGGGCCAGGGAGTCATCGATCAGCTATTACCCATGCTGATCGCCCGCATGCCGCAATACGAACACACCCTGATGCGAGTCAATCGCGCTCGCGGCTTGCAAATGCTCCACGAGCCCTCCCTCACGTGCGATGCGGCGCTGAACTGGAGCAAGGAGCGCGCTGGCTGGATCGCGTTTTCCATTCCGGTCTTTCGCGCCATGAGTAACGGCCTGGCAGTGCGGCGCATCGATCGGGAGGTGCTGACGCCCTTTATCAAGGACGGCGAAGTGGACCTGGCGGCCCTGTTGGCCAGTGGCCGAGAGAAACTGGGCATTATTGCCGAGCGCAATTACGGCGAATATCTCGACGCACTGCTCAAACAAGCGCCAGCCAATTCACTGACTCTCCATTACGGAAACGATGCGTTGGGCAGCCTGTTGCAAATGCAACGCCTGGGGCGCTTGCGGATGCTATTGGGATACCGCTCGGAGATCCGCTACCAGGCCCAGCAGCAAGGGATCGCGGAAGATGAATTGCAGTTCTACCCGATTCGCGGCACGGGCAAATACCTGTCCGGTTACATCGGCTGTACTGACACCCCTCAGGGCCGGCAGGCGATCATCGAAATCAACCAGCTGTTGCGCACCCTGCCCCACGATCACTTGAGCGAGGCATATGCCGCCTGGCTGGACCCCGAAAGCCGCAGCGACTACCTGGAAGCCAGCCGGGTATTTTTCCTGCAGCAGGCCGAGCAATGACAAATCGCAGACAAAAAGAAACCCCGAGAAGTGGGGAGACGACTCGGGGTTAAACGTGGCCTACATAAAGACCAGTGGCAGCAAGCTACAAGCACCGGAGCACAATGCTCGATCCTGCTGTTACAAGGTCTGACTGACCTGAGCGAAGGAAGGTTCCCACAAAAAACAATTCAATTTCGGTTGGCCAGGATCTTGTCCTGGGCAGCATTGCGCAACGCCGCGATGACACAGGGCTCCAGCCTGCCTTCGGCGATCAGCACGTCGCGATGCAATCCGTCGACGACATCCGTCAGCAGACGCTTGCTGGTCAGCTGGGCCTGATTGAACGCCCGTTCGACCACGATCGCGCCGGTCGCATTTTTCAGTGTCACCAGGCATTCGCCATGGGTTCCCGACGGGGTCAACGTTACCTGATACGGGCTCAGAGCTTCACCGAGCAATAGACTGATACTTTCCATCTCGATCACCACTCAATAGTCCGAAAACAAAGTGCCAGAGGCGTTCCTACAGTAGATGACCACGGGCTCGAGAAGAAAGTTCTGGATACCGACTGCTGGTGAACCCTGCGCTGCGGGTCAATAGAGCATGCACGGCCAAGATGACAGATAAAAAACAGCCGCGTCATGCCTGCTGCTTTCGCTTGCCGATATCGGTCCATCCACCCAGCAGGCCTCGCAATTGTCCGTCGGCACCGTAAAAAGGCACCGTCCACTGATAGATATGCCTGACGCCGTTGTTGAACTTCAATTGACGCTCACTGAAGCGCGTCTTGCGCGTACCGAGCTGGGCCATGAACTCTGCGTGCAGCAGTTCAGCGGTCTCTTTGGGCAAGACGTCCAGTTCAATCAACTGTCGTCCCTGAACCTGGTCGAAACGAGTCGACAAGCCCTCCTCATAACTTTTGTTGCACATGATCAATCGCCCTTCCAGATCACGAACAAACATCGGATCGGGCATGGCGTCCATCAACGCGTGCTGGAAGGCGAGTTGATCGCTCAGACTTTTTTCGGCATCCAGGCGCTGCTGGATCAATATCGTGAGCCGTCGGTTCCAGAGCAGGGACAACAAGCCGAACAGACTGACAATAAACATTCCCCAGCAGCCCCACTCGGCGAGTCGATGCCAGGTGCCGGGCACCTTGACGGGGACAATCCCATTGAGCCATTTCAGGCGCATGGCGCGCAGTTCGGCAGGATCAAGCGCCTCAAGCGCCTTGTTGAGGATGCTCGACAGCTGAGGTTGACCTTTGCGAACGGCCAGGTGGTCCGCCTCCCATTTGCCCTCCACCGTATACCCGACCTTGAGTTGCCCGGACGGATAGAGGTGGGCTCCGGTTTCGTTTTCGATGGTGGCATAGGCCTCGCCGCTCTCGACCAGCGCCCGGGCCTCCGCGTAGGTTTTGACCGAGCGCAGCTCGATGTCCGAATAGTCGCGGCGAATCGTAGCCTCCAGCGCATGCCGGGTCGGCAACACCAGAACCCTTCCCGACAGCTGCTTCAGGGATTGCACCTCTGGCGCTCCGGCCCGCCCGACGAACACCCAGCCAGCACCACCGAACGCATGACTGAAATCCAGAAACATCTTGCGTTCGTCATTCATCGCCAGCGTCGTACTCATGTCCGCCGCACCACTTTCCAGGCGCCCGAGCAACTGATCGGTGGAAAACGATTCTTCGTGAACAAACCGCAACCCCGTCATCGCGCTGATGCGGTTGAGCAGATCATTGTTCAAGCCATTCCATTGGCCGTGCTTATCCTTGAACAGGTACAACGGATATTGCACCGAGGCGACGACGACATTTGAATGCTCGGCAATCCATTTCAACTCCTGAGCATCCAGCTCGATCCTTGGGCCAGCAACCAATCCTTTAGTATCAGTTGCCGCCAATTGCGACGCGCTCCCCGATTGAGCAAAGCCCAGGGTGCCAAGTAAAAAAAACATCCAGCACGCGGCTGGTTTTAACCCTCTGAAAAACAGCATTGCCACTTCCTTCGTGATCAACTCGCCCGTCCTTCATAGGGCGAAAACCCAGCAAGTGTGACATGCAGAAATGAGAAAGCCCGTCAGGAGACGGGCTTCAAAATGTGACAGATTTAATTGGTTACAGAGGCTTGCCGCGGTTGCCATGCTTGCTGACAAAGGCCTGCACGGCTTTCAAGTCATTTGGCAGCACGGTGCAGCGCTCATCTCGCTCAAACAAATCAGAAAGATGTGCAGGTAGTTCGAGTGCTTTTCCTACACCTGCTTTTTCCACTGCGTCGGGGAATTTGACCGGATGCGCCGTACCGAGGATCACCATCGGGATATCCAGGTTGCGACGGCACTCGCGCGCTGCCTTCACGCCGATGGCAGTGTGCGGATCCAGCAGTTCACCGGTTTGCTCGAAAACCTCGGCAATGGTTTCGCAAGTTTGAGCGTCGTCCACGGCCAGCGAATCGAACAGTTTGCGAGCCTCGGTCCAGCGTTCCTGTTCGACACTGAAACCGCCACCTTGCTTGAAGGTGTCCATCAACCCGGCGATCGCTGCGCCATTGCGACCGTGCAGGTCGAACAGCAGACGTTCGAAGTTGGACGACACCATGATGTCCATCGACGGCGACAGCGTGGCGTGCAGGGTGTCCTTGACGTACTGATTGCCGCTCATGAAGCGGTGCAGGATGTCGTTGCGATTGGTAGCGACGATCAACTGGTTGATCGGCAGGCCCATGTTGCGCGCCAGGTAACCGGCGAAAATGTCGCCGAAGTTGCCGGTCGGCACCGAGAACGATACCGAACGTGCCGGGCCGCCCAACTGCAGGGCTGCATGGAAGTAGTAAACGATCTGGGCCATGATTCGCGCCCAGTTGATCGAGTTCACGGCCACCAGACGCGTGCCTTTGAGGAAACTCTGGTCGGCGAAGCTGGCCTTGACCATTTCCTGGCAGTCATCGAAGTTGCCTTCGATGGCGATGTTATGGATGTTCTCGCCGAAGATGGTGGTCATCTGGCGACGCTGCACTTCGGACACACGGTTGTGCGGGTGCAGGATGAAGATGTCGACGTTTTCGCAATGCTTGCAGCCTTCGATGGCGGCCGAACCGGTGTCGCCGGAGGTGGCGCCGACAATCACTACGCGCTCACCCCGTTTTTCCAGCACGTAGTCGAGCAGACGACCCAGCAGCTGCAAGGCGAAGTCTTTGAACGCGAGGGTCGGGCCGTGGAACAGCTCCAGCACCCATTCGTTACCGTTCAGCTGACGCAATGGTGCCACGGCGTTGTGGGAAAACACGCCGTAGGTTTCTTCGAGGATCTTTTTGAAATCGGCATCCGGGATGCTGCCGGTGACGAACGGGCGCATCACCCGGAAAGCCAGCTCGTGATACGGCAGGCCGGCCCACGAAGCGATTTCTTCCTGGGTGAAACGTGGCAGGTTTTCCGGGACGTACAGACCACCGTCCGTGGCCAGACCGGCCAGCAGGACGTCTTCGAAATTCAGGGCCGGTGCCTGGCCGCGGGTACTGATATAACGCATGACTGGCTCCAATAGACAGTGTTCGCAAACCCGGGCCCGCAGGCGAGCCCGGTGAACGATAACGGCTTAGTTCAGGTGCTCGACGCGGATCCGTACGACCGGACCGACTACGCCCGCCAAGGCTTCCAGGGCGGCGATCGCGTCGTTCATGTGCTGTTCCAGCACGCGGTGAGTCAGCAGGATCATCGGCACCAGGCCGTCGTGTTCTTCGACTTCCTTCTGCATGATCGATTCGATGTTGATGCCGCGTTCCGACAGGATGCTCGCCACCTGCGCCAACACGCCCGGATGATCCTTGGCCTGGATGCGCAGGTAATAGGAGCTTTCGCAGGCCTCGATCGGCAGGATCGGGTGGGCCGACAGCGAATCCGGCTGGAACGCCAGGTGCGGTACGCGGTTTTCCGGGTCGGACGTCATGGCGCGAACCACGTCCACCAGGTCGGCGATCACCGACGAAGCGGTCGGTTCCATGCCAGCGCCAGCGCCGTAGAACAGGGTCGAACCGGCAGCATCACCGTTGACCATCACTGCGTTCATCACGCCGTTGACATTGGCGATCAGGCGGTCGGCCGGGATCAGCGTCGGATGCACACGCAGTTCGATGCCGGCCGCGGTGCTGCGCGCCACGCCCAGGTGCTTGATGCGATAGCCCAGCGCTTCGGCGTAGTTCACGTCAGCGGTGGTCAGCTTGGTGATGCCTTCGGTGTAGGCCTTGTCGAATTGCAGCGGAATACCGAACGCAATGGACGCCAGGATCGTCAGCTTGTGGGCCGCGTCGATGCCTTCAACGTCGAAGGTCGGATCGGCCTCGGCGTAACCCAGGGCCTGTGCCTCGGCGAGTACGTCTTCGAAGGTGCGGCCCTTCTCACGCATTTCAGTGAGGATGAAGTTACCGGTGCCGTTGATGATGCCGGCGACCCAGTTGATGCGGTTGGCCGACAGGCCTTCACGGATCGCTTTGATCACCGGGATGCCACCGGCCACGGCGGCTTCGAACGCCACAATCACGCCCTTCTCGCGGGCCTTGGCGAAAATTTCATTACCGTGAACGGCGATCAACGCCTTGTTCGCGGTCACCACATGTTTTCCGTTCTCGATCGCTTTGAGTACCAGCTCGCGGGCAACGGTGTAGCCGCCCATCAGCTCTATGACGATGTCGATCTCAGGGTTCGTGGCCACTTCGAAGACATCGTTGGTAATCGCAATACCGGTCGTCTGGAACTGAGGCTTTGGCGTGCGCATGGCAATTTGTGCCACTTCGATTCCACGCCCGGCACGACGAGAAATTTCCTCGGCGTTACGCTGAAGTACGTTGAAGGTACCGCCACCGACGGTCCCTAACCCACAGATGCCTACTTTGACCGGTTTCACTGTGAACTCCCCATAAAACGGCCGACTCAAGGCCGGCCGTGAAAACAACCGCATACTCGCGGCTCTCTATTAATGGCTCGGCGAACGCTGCCGTCGAACCATGATCGTCAATGGCTGACCGTGACGATGCGAATTTATTTCGCGTCCAGCGCCAGTTTGGCGACTTGTGGCGCTGGCTGGTAGCCCGGAATGACCTGGCCGTCGGCCAAAACGATGGCCGGTGTACCGTTCACGCCAATCGACTGGCCGAGGGCGAACTGCTTGGAAACCGGGTTATCGCACTTGGCGGCCTTGATTTCCTTGCCGTCGACCATCTTGTCCATCGCCGCTTTCTTGTCTTTGGAGCACCAGACCGCTTGCAGCTGCTCATCACCCGGCGAGCCCAGGCCCTGGCGTGGGAACGCAACATAACGCACTTCGATGCCGCGCTTGTTCAGCTCAGGCACTTCAGCGTGCAACTTGTGGCAGTACGGGCAGGTGGTGTCGGTGAACACGGTGATGTGCGATTTGGTTTCGCCGATCGCGGGGTAGACCACGGTTTCCGCGACTGGAATGGCGTTGACCAGTTTGGACACGCCCAGGCGTTCGGTCTTCTCGGTCAGGTTGACCGGTTTGCCGTCCTTGAGCTGGAACATATAACCCTGAACGACGTACTGGCCATCGGCGCTGGCATAGAGTACGCGGCTGCCCTTGAGCTTGACTTCGTACAGGCCCGGCAGCGGGCTGGCGGAGATGCTTTCTACCGGCACTTCGAGCTGGAGGTTTTCCAGGCTTTTACGAATGGCTTTGTCGGCCGCGTCATCGGCGACGGCAAAGGTGCTGACCAACGCAATGGCTGCGGCGGCGAAAATCTGGGTCAGACGCATGAGAACTCCTGAAGGCGGACAAATGGGACGATCAGAACGCCCGTGCCGAAACACCGGGTCATAAACGCCCATCGTGCAAACCGGCAAAGCCTACCACATAAGGCCCCTGTGGCCGAATGCGCCTGATGCAGGACATCTCGCTCACGGTGCACGACGCCTTTATGTAGCAGCTGGCGAAGCCTGCGTTCGGCTGCGAAGCAGTCGTAAACCCTGAAGCTCGCGGTTTAACTGAAACACTGCGGTGTTTGATTTCACGACTGCTGCGCAGCCGAACGCAGGCTCCGCCAGCTGCTACAAGGGTTGTGTTCATCCGCGCGGGTGGTGTTTGGCGTGCAGGTCCTGCAAGCGGGCGCGGGCGACGTGGGTGTAGATCTGCGTGGTCGACAGATCGCTGTGGCCGAGCAGCATTTGCACCACCCGCAGGTCGGCGCCGTGGTTGAGCAAGTGGGTGGCAAAGGCATGACGCAGGGTATGCGGCGACAGCGACTTGCCGATCCCGGCAACCTTGGCCTGGTGCTTGATGCGATGCCAGAAGGTTTGCCGCGTCATCTGCTCGCCGCGCTGGCTGGGGAACATGACATCGCTGGGACGCCCGCCAAGCAGCTCCTGGCGGCCATCGCGCAGGTAACGCTCGACCCAGACAATCGCCTCTTCGCCCATCGGCACCAGCCGCTCCTTGCTGCCCTTGCCCATCACTCGCAGCACGCCTTGGCGCAGGTTGACCTGCTCCAGCGTCAGGCTGATCAGTTCCGTCACGCGCAAGCCGCAGGCATAAAGCACTTCGAGCATGGCGCGGTCGCGTTGGCCGATGGCTTCGCTCAAATCCGGAGCCTTCAACAGCGCTTCTACGTCTGCTTCCGACAGGGATTTGGGCAATGGCCTACCGAGTTGAGGCATATCGACCCGCAACGTGGGGTCGACCGCGATCAACTTTTCCCGCAGCAGATAACGATAAAAGCCGCGCACACCCGAGAGAAACCTCGCGGTGGAACGGGGCTTGTAATTTTGCTCCAGACGCCAGGCCAGGTGATCGAGGATCAACTCGCGTCCGGCGTTGATCAGCTCCAGGTTTTTTTCCTGCAGCCAGCCGTTGAACAGAGCAAGGTCGCTGCGATAGGCATCGCGGGTGTTATCGGAAAGACCTTTCTCCAGCCACAGCGCGTCGAGAAACTGGTCTATCAAAGGATGATCGATGGCGGGCATAAAGGCTCAGGCAAGACCGACAGTACGGTCAGGGAAGATAAATCGCAGGCAACAAAAAAGCAGCCCGTAGGCTGCTTTTTTCTGCATCGGAAGCTGGACTTAAGCCAGTTTTTCCTTGATGCGAGCTGCTTTACCGGACAGGTCACGCAGGTAGTACAGCTTGGCTTTACGTACGTCACCGCGACGTTTAACGGCCATGCTGTCGATTTGCGGGCTGTAGGTCTGGAAAGTACGCTCTACGCCAACACCGTTGGAGATTTTACGAACGGTGAAAGCACTGTTTACGCCGCGGTTACGCTTGGCGATAACAACACCTTCGAACGCTTGCAGACGCGAACGGTCGCCTTCCTTCACTTTCACCTGAACGACAATGGTGTCGCCCGGGGCAAAGGTAGGGATCTCTTTGGTCATCTGCTCTGCTTCGAGTGCAAGGATGATTTTGTTAGTCATGCTGTGCTCCTAAGGTAAATCGTCGGATCTACCATCGATACGTTGTTAACTATCGTCCCGCTCGCGGATGTATTCCTCGAGCAGCTTCTTCTCTTCTCCAGAAAGCGAGCGGCTTTCCAGAAGATCGGCGCGTCGTTCAAAGGTCCTACCAAGGGACTGCTGTAAACGCCAACGCCGGATATGCGCGTGATTGCCACTTAGCAATACGTCGGGAACACGCTGATCCGCATACACCTCCGGTCGGGTGTAGTGCGGGCAATCCAGCAAACCATCCGTAAAGGAATCTTCCTCGGCGGAGTCCGCATGCCCTAAAGCTCCAGGCAGCAGTCGTGTAACCGCATCGATCAGGACCATCGCCGGCAGCTCGCCGCCAGACAGTACATAGTCGCCAATCGACCACTCTTCATCGACATGAGCATCAATAAAACGCTCGTCAATGCCTTCATAGCGGCCGGCAATCAGGATCAATGCATCCAGATTCGCCAACTCGCGTACCGCCGACTGAGTCAGTTGACGGCCTTGGGGGGACAGGTAAATCACCTTCGCCGCCTCCCCGGCTGCTGCCTTGGCCTGAACCAACGCATCTTCCAGGGGCTTGATCTTCATCACCATGCCCGGACCACCGCCAAATGGGCGATCGTCCACAGTGTGATGTCGATCCGTCGTGTAGTCTCGCGGATTCCAACAGGTGAGCTGCAAGAGCCCCTGTTTCACCGCACGACTGGTGATGCCGTACTCGCTGATGGCGGAAAACATCTCGGGAAACAAACTGATCACTTCTACGCGCAAGTTAGCCACGCTTAGAAGTCCGCATCCCATTCCACCTTCATCTCGCCTGCGGCAAGGTCGACAGCCAACACGCATTGCTCCGTATAGGGCAACAGGCGTTCGCGATCATCCAGGCTGCCAGCGCAAGGCTTGACCACCATTACATCATTGGCGCCGGTTTCCAGAAGATGATCGATTTTCCCGAGCAATTGCCCGAGTTGATCAATGACCTTCAGACCTTCCAGCTGGTACCAGTAGTACTCGCCGTCGGTCAATTCAGGGAACAGGTTGCGCGGCACGCAGATCTCATAACCGGCCAGAAGACGCGCTTCTTCACGATCATCGAGACCCTTGAGCTTTGCGACCAGGAACTTGTCGTTCCCGCGTCCGCTGACCAGCTCGACCTGTTTCACATTGCCTTCGCGCTTGAGCGTCCAGGTTTTGTACTGCAACAGGTTTTCAGTCGGATCAGTAAAGGAATACACCTTCACTTCGCCGCGAACGCCATGAACCGAGTAAATTTTGCCGATAACGATCAAATCATCAGCAACAGCTGGCGTCGCGTTCATATTGCTCAGGCCGCAGCCTTAGCCGCGTCTTTCAGCAACTGAGCAACACGCTCGGAAGGCTGTGCACCAACGCTCAGCCAGTAGGCTACGCGCTCTTGGTTCACGGACAGACGGACTTCTTGACCACGAGCAACAGGGTTGAAGAAACCAACCTGTTCCTTGTGCGAACCGTCGCGCGGGTTGCGGCTGTCGGTTACGGTCAAGTGGTAAAACGGGCGCTTTTTGGAGCCGCCAAGGGCAAGACGGATTGTTAGCATGTGAACATCGTTCCTGTAGTCGGTGCTGCAAATCTAAAGGCACAGCGGGCATAGGTGCCCGAAAGGCCGCATATTCTAAGGAATATCCGGACTTTTGCAAATGTCTTTTTCCGGCGGTCTTTCGGCCGCCATCAAGATTTGCTATAGAGCCGTCGTTGAAAACGGCCAGTCAGCTCCCGCCAAGTGCGGGTTTGCTGGAGATCCCACTTCCGTGTGGGAGGTGCAAGGGCAAGCCCTTGCGTAAATTATTTACATTCTTGGCATGCCGCCGCCGGGCAACATACCGCCCATGCCGCGCATCATTTTGGCCATTCCGCCTTTTGCGGAGAACTTCTTCATCATCTTCTGCATCTGCTTGTGCTGCTTGATCAAGCGACCGATGTCCTGCACCTGAGTGCCGGAACCCATGGCGATCCGGCGTTTGCGCGAACCGCTGATCATCTCAGGGTCGCGGCGCTCGGCCGGGGTCATGGAATTGATGATGGCTTCCATCTGCTTGAATTGTTTCTCTGCCGCACCCTGGGCGTTACCCATCTGCGCCAGGTTCATACCGCCCATGTTTGGCAGTTTGTCCATGAGGCCGCCGAGGCCGCCCATGTTTTTCATCTGTTGCAGCTGATCGCGGAAGTCTTCGAGGTCGAAGCCCTTGCCCTTCTTCAGCTTCTTGGCCAGTTTGTCGGCCTTGTCCTTGTCGAGGGTCTGTTCGGCCTGCTCGATCAGGCTGAGCACATCGCCCATCCCGAGGATGCGCGAAGCGATACGCTCCGGGTGGAACGGCTCGAGCGCGTCGCTCTTCTCGCCCATACCGATGAACTTGATCGGCTTGCCGGTGATTGCGCGCACCGACAGTGCAGCACCGCCACGGGCATCACCGTCGACCTTGGTCAGGATCACACCGGTCAGCGGCAGCGCGTCGCCAAAGGCCTTGGCCGTGTTGGCGGCGTCCTGGCCGGTCATGGCGTCGACCACGAACAGCGTTTCGACCGGGTTGATCGCGGCATGCAACGCCTTGATCTCGCCCATCATCTCTTCATCGATGTGCAGGCGACCGGCGGTATCGACGATGACCACGTCGATGAATTTCAGTTTTGCTTCTTTAATAGCCGCTTGCGCGATGTCGACCGGCTTCTGGCTCAGGTCGGACGGGAAGAAGGTTACGCCGACTTCACCCGCGAGCATTTCCAGCTGCTTGATCGCCGCCGGACGGTAAACGTCCGCCGACACGACCATGACCGACTTCTTCTTGCGCTCTTTGAGGAAGCGCGCGAGTTTGCCGGCGGTGGTGGTTTTACCCGCGCCCTGCAAACCGGCCATCAGCACGACGGCCGGAGGAACGGCGCTCAGGTTCAAGTCTTCGTTGGCCGCGCCCATCAGGCTTTCGAGTTCGGCCTGGACGATCTTCACGAAGGCCTGGCCCGGCGTCAGGCTGCGCGACACCTCGGTGCCGACGGCGCGTTCCTTGACCGAATTGACGAAGTCCTTGACGACCGGCAGGGCGACGTCAGCTTCGAGCAACGCCATGCGCACTTCGCGCAGGGTGTCTTTGATGTTGTCTTCGGTCAGCTTGGCCTTGCCGGTGACATGGCGCAGCGTCTGCGAGAGACGGTCGGTTAAGTTTTCAAACATTGCGCGATCCTTTCAGGCCCTGTGTAGACCGGGATAATGGCGGCCCAGACCGGAATAAACATGTGCTCGGCGAGCCTGCGGCGTGGGCAGGTCGCGGATTATAGCGAAGACTGCGTCTGGCGGACACCTCGTCGTCAGCTTGCATGGTCTTTCGTGCTGTAGGGGTTCTATGCCAAACTCAGCGCCTTTCGGGCTTGCCTAACAGGATTTATGCTCCCCTTGTCACCCAGTTTGCTAGTTACCCTCGCCGCCGCCTGCTTATACGCCGCTGCGACCCTCTATCAGGGCACTCGCCTGGCCACCGGTGCCAAGGCGAACAAACGCCTGCTGGTCACGCTCGGCGTGCTCGCCGTGCTGGCTCATAGCGCCAGCCTGTTCACCCACCTGCTGACACCGATTGGCCTGGGCCTGGATTTTTTCAGCGCCGCCAGCCTGATTGCCGCCGCGGTGATTGCCCTGACGCTGTTGGCCTGCTCACGGATCCCGGTGGAAAACCTGCTTATATTGCTGTTCCCGCTCGGCGCCGCCACCGTACTGCTCGCACAGCTCGCCCCCGCCGGCACCGTGCAGATCATCGACGAAGAGCCGGGCATCCTCGCCCATATCCTGCTGTCGATCCTCGCCTACGGCATGTTCACCATTGCGGTGTTCCAGGCGTTGCTGCTACTGGTTCAAGACCATCAGCTCAAGCACAAACACCCGTCCGGCCTGATCAAGAACTTCCCGCCGCTGCAAACCATGGAAAGCCTGCTGTTCGGTTTCCTCTGGGCCGGCTGGACCCTGCTGTCGCTGTCGCTGATTTCCGGCTGGCTGTTCGTGGACAATCTTTTCGCCCAGCACCTGGTGCACAAAACCTTGCTGGCCTGCCTGGCCTGGATCGTTTTCAGCGTGTTGCTATGGGGGCGCAATCGCCTCGGCTGGCGCGGACACAAGGCCATTCGCTGGACCCTCGCCGGTTTCTGCCTGCTGATGCTGGCCTATTTCGGCAGTAAACTGGTCCGTGAATACATCCTGCATATCTGACGGGCGGCATTAATGGACGACTTGCCCATAGGGCCGATGCTCGCGGTAATGGCCCTGCTGATTTTATGGTCGGGGCTGTTTACCGCCATCGAAGCGGCGCAACAGCACTTGCTCGCCCAGCGAACCGCTTCGCGTTCGAGCGACAAACCGGTGGCAAAGCTGAGCTTTTCGCTCAATAGCCTGATCCTCTGCAACACCTTGTGCCGCGCACTGGTGGTAGTCATCAGCACCTTGCTGGCGATTTTCACTTGGGCGGAAAACGGTCCATGGGTCGCCTGCCTGGGGGCTGGCACTGTGCTTCTGGTGTTCGCCGACTACCTGCCGCGCACCCTCGCCGCCCGTTATCCGGACGCCGTCCTGGCCCTGGGCAACACCTTGCTTGGCGCGCCACTGAAAATCATCTATCCCGCCGCCTGGCTGCTCAATGGCATCAGCCAGCTGCTGATGCGACCGTTCGCCCGCAAAGTCAAAGTGGTGCAGCAGAGCGAAGACGAGACCCCGAATGATCGGCACGACGATCACGAACACGCCGCCTGCCGCCCGCATCCGCTGTCAGGCATCCATGCGCTGGACAACATCACGGTCAACGACATTCTGGTGCCACGCAGTGACGTCGACGGGGTCAATCTGGATGACTCCCTCGAGGAGATCATCGAGCAGCTTCGCGCCAATAAACGCACGCGCCTGCCGGTTTTCCACAGCGACATCAATCAGGTCGAGGCGGTACTCAATACCCGGCAGATACGTCATCTGCTGCCCGACGCCAGCCTGACCCGTGAAGCACTGCTGGCAGCGTGTCACGACCCCTACTTCGTGCCGGAAAGCACACCGTTGCAATTGCAGCTGCTGAATTTCCACAAACAACAGCGACGCCTGGGCATGGTGGTCGACGAGTACGGTGAAGTGCTTGGCATCGTGACCCTGGAAGACATTCTCGAAGAAATCGTCGGCGAGTTCGAAAGCCAGCACAGCCTGGATAACCCGCATATCCACCCACAGGCCGATGGCCGCCTGGTGATCGAAGGTGCAGCGTCGATTCGCGAACTGAACAAGAGCCTGGGCTGGCACTTGCCGAGCGACGGCCCGAAAACCCTCAACGGGTTGGTGACCGAGGCCCTGGAGACGATTCCGGACAGTGCGGTATGCCTGAAGATCGGGCGTTATCGGCTGGAGATTCTGGAGACGGAAGACAATCGGGTCACGCGGGTTTTGATCTGGCATACCAGCTCAGTTCCAGCAGTTATTTGAACCCTGCCCCCAACCTGTGGCGAGGGAGCTTGCTCCCGCCGGCCTGCGAAGCAGGCCAATCACAGACGCTGCATTTATCCTGACAGCACCCATCCAGCCTTTTTGCGGCCGCTGCGCGCCCGAGCGGGAGCAAGCTCCCTCGCCACAGAAGCCATCGGCAACCCTGGCCCCTTGTTCGATCGTTAGCCTCCTTCCTATAATCCCCCCAGCTTACCCAAGCCCCGCCATACCCCCGTGCTACCCGCACCCCGCATCAAACCCACATCCCTGGGTGTTCGACCATAATAATTCGCTCCACTGGGGCACATGACTGTCAGGGATAACCGCATGACGACCAGCACGACTTATAACGACACCGCGCCTGCACAACCGACGAACTCCGCCACCCGCGTGGCGACCGCGAGTTTCATCGGCACCGCCATCGAGTTCTACGACTTCTACGTCTATGCCACTGCCGCTGCGCTGGTGATCGGTCCGGTGTTTTTTCCGCAGACCTCCGGCACAGCCCAGATGCTGTCGGCGTTCCTCACCTTCGGCATCGCCTTCCTGGCTCGACCGCTGGGATCGGCGCTTTTCGGTCACTTCGGCGACCGTATCGGGCGCAAATCGACACTGGTTGCCTCGCTGCTGCTGATGGGCGTATGCACCACGCTGATCGGCGTGCTACCGGGTTACGACAGCATCGGCGCCTGGGCGCCGATCCTGCTTTGCGTGCTGCGCTTCGGCCAAGGCCTGGGGCTCGGCGGCGAATGGGGCGGCGCGGCGTTGCTGGCGACGGAGAATGCACCAAAGGGCAAACGCGCCTGGTTTGGCATGTTCCCGCAACTCGGCCCCTCGATTGGTTTCCTCGCGGCCAACGGCCTGTTTCTGACGCTGGCCATGACCCTGGACGACGAGCAGTTCCGCTCGTGGGGCTGGCGGATTCCGTTCCTGCTCAGTGCCGCGCTGGTGATGGTTGGCCTGTACGTGCGCCTCAAGCTTCACGAAACCCCAGTGTTTGCCAACGCAATGGCGCGCCAGGAACGGGTGAAAATCCCATTGGTCGAGCTGTTCAGCCAATATTGGGCACCGATGCTGCTGGGTGCCGGATCGATGGTGGTGTGCTACGCGCTGTTCTATATCTCGACGGTGTTTTCGCTGAGCTATGGCGTGTCGACGCTCGGCTACACCCGCGAGACCTTCCTCGCGCTGCTGTGCTTCGCCGTGCTGTTCATGGCCGCCGCCACGCCGCTGTCGGCCTTGGCCAGTGATCGATACGGGCGCAAACCGGTGCTGATCATCGGCGGTGTGCTGGCGATTCTGTCCGGCTTCCTGATGGAGCCCCTGTTGACCCAAGGTTCGACCTGGGGCGTGGCGCTGTTCCTGTGCATCGAACTGTTTCTGATGGGCGTGACGTTTGCGCCGATGGGCGCGTTGCTGCCGGAGCTGTTTCCAACCCACGTGCGTTATACCGGTGCATCGGCGGCCTACAACCTGGGCGGCATTGTCGGAGCGTCGGCGGCACCGTTCTTCGCACAGAAGTTGGTGGCGATGGGTGGTTTGAGTTATGTCGGCGGGTATGTGTCGGGGGCGGCGGTGCTCAGCTTGATTGCTGTGCTGTGCCTGAAGGAAACGCGCGATAACGATCTGAATCGGGTGGCTTAAAAAGCCAGAGCATCGCGAGCAGGCTCACTCCCACAGGGGGACCGCGTTCTGTCAAAAGAACGCGCCCCCCCTGTGGGAGTGAGCCTGCTCGCGATGGGCGCGACTCGGTTACAACTCTACAACAACAGCTTGGGACGCGCGGGTCGCTTTAGCCCGTGCAGCCTCGATCGACTCATCCCGCGCCAACGCCACACCCATCCGGCGCTGACCATTGACCTCAGGCTTGCCAAACAGACGCAACGCCGTATCCGGCTCGCTCAACGCAGCACCGAGATTGGCGAAAGCCGTCTGAGTCGACTGCCCTTCCACCAGAATCACCGCCGAAGCCGATGGCCCGAACTGACGGATCAATGGAATCGGCAGGCCCAGAATCGCCCGTGCGTGCAGTGCGAATTGCGACAGGTCCTGGGAAATCAACGTCACCAGACCGGTGTCATGTGGACGCGGCGAGACTTCGCTGAACCAGACTTGATCGCCTTTGATGAACAGCTCGACACCAAACAGACCACGGCCACCCAAGGCTTCAGTGACGGCTTTGGCAACGCGCTCGGATTCGGCCAGGGCAATCGGGCTCATGGCTTGTGGCTGCCAGGATTCCTGATAGTCGCCCTTCTCCTGACGGTGGCCGACTGGCGCGCAAAACGTCGTGCCGCCAACGTGGCGCACGGTCAACAGGGTGATTTCGTAGTCAAAGTCGATAAAGCCTTCGACGATCACGCGGCCTTTACCGGCACGACCGCCTTCTTGCGCGTAATCCCAAGCGGTTTTCACGTCATCGGCACTGCGCAGCAGGCTCTGGCCTTTACCTGACGAGCTCATCACCGGTTTGACCACACAGGGGAAACCGAGGTCTTCGACAGCCTTGCTGTAATCCTCGAAGGTGTCGGCAAAGTGGTACGGCGAGGTCGGCAGGTCCAGTTCTTCAGCGGCCAGACGACGGATGCCTTCGCGGTTCATGGTCAATTGCGCGGCGCGAGCAGTCGGAATCACCGTGAAGCCTTCGGCTTCCAGCTCCACGAGGGTCGCGGTGGCAATGGCTTCGATTTCCGGCACGATGAAATGCGGCTTTTCGGCTTCGATCACCGCACGCAGGGCGGCGCCGTCGAGCATGTTGATCACATGGCTGCGATGCGCGACCTGCATGGCCGGCGCGTTGGCGTAGCGATCCACGGCAATCACTTCAACGCCCAGGCGTTGCAGCTCGATCACCACTTCCTTGCCCAACTCACCACAGCCACACAGCAGTACGCGGGTCGCGGTTGGCGACAATGGAGTTCCGATACGGGTCATCTCAGGTCCTCAAAGGAGCGGATCATCGAGGGACGCGACGCCTGGCGCGCTTCCCATGGGGAGAAAGCGCGGCATTTTACATGAACCGGCGGGTTTGGCTTCAGCTGACGACTGCCTGCTTGCGCAAGCGCCAGGCCATCACGATCCACACCACGGTCACACCCGCGAACTTCGAGCCCATGGCCGTGAGGATCACGCCTGGAGTAAAAGCATCGATCATGCCGAAGAAAATGAAGGTATCGAGGGGAATGCTCAGCGCCGAACTTATCCACAGGCGGTCGTGCAAGGGACGCTTGGTGATGCTGAACACCAGCCAGTCGATGCACTCCGAGACGGCGAACGCCGTGGCGCTGGCCAGCGCGATGGAGGGATCGGATGTCACGTAGGACAACACCAGCGCCGCCAACATCGCCGCGATCGCGCCATGGCCGAAACGGGTTTGCACCATGTCGCGCAAAACGAAGATCAAACCACCCCAGGCCGACCAGATGATGTCCAGCTGCGGGGCGGTGGAAAAGGCGTAGTTGGTCAGCACGACGCTGCTGATGTAGGTGATCAGGAAGAGCATGGGACGGCGGGATACCTGTCAATTTGGCGGACAGGGTACTTTGCACCAAACCCAAACGCGAATCCTGTAGCAGCTGTCGAGCCTGCGAGGCTGCGTTCGGCTGCGTTCGGCTGCGAAGCAGTCGTAAATCCTGTGCACGCTGCCTGGAAGACCGAGGTGCCTGATTTTGCGACCGCTTCGCCCGAACGCGGACCGAGCCGAACGCAGGCTCCGCCAGCTGCTACAAGTTAGGAGTTTTGCCGATCATCCAGAGAATCCCGCTGGATTTGGCCCGCTCATGACACAACCCCAACACCGTGCGCCGCTCTTCGTTGTCCATCCGACTCCAGCGGGTGATCTCTTCCACGGTGCGCTGACACCCGGTGCAAATATCGTCCTCGTCCAGCGCGCAGATATTCACGCAAGGCGATCGAACCGGGCGTTCGGGCGTGCTCATTGTTCCTGCTCAACCAGATCGCGGGCATAACGTTGTGAGTTATGCACATAGTGAGCAGCGCTGGCTTCCAGCATTTTTTTCTGCGGTTCGGTCAGCTCGCGCACCACTTTGCCGGGGGAACCCATGACCAGCGAACCGTCAGGAATCTCCTTGCCCTCACCGATCAATGAGTTGGCGCCGATGATGCAGTTCTTGCCGATTTTCGCGCCGTTGAGGATCACCGCGTTAATCCCGATCAAGCTGTAATCGCCCACCGTGCAGCCATGAAGCATGGCGTTATGGCCGATGGTCACGCCGGTGCCGATGGTCAGGGGATAACCCATGTCGGTGTGCATCACCGTGCCATCCTGGACGTTGCTGTTCTTGCCGATCAGGATCAGTTCGTTGTCGCCACGCAGCACCGCGTTGAACCAGACGTTGGCGCCCTCTTCCAGCTTGACCTTGCCCACCAGCACGGCATTGGGTGCGACCCAGCTCTGCGGATGGGTTTCGACACGGGCGTCGCCCAGGCGATATTTCATCTTGTTGTCCTCAAGGCCAGGCTGGCTCACTTGCAAAAATCGGCTTCACGCCATACGGGCGATGGCGTCAGGTATTGATAAATGTCTTGGGTGGCTGGTGCAGGCTGATTTTGGCGTCATAGAGCAGGTTGATCAACTCGACGATCATAATCGCCGTGAGGCCCCAGATTTTGTACTCGCCATAACGATAGCTCGGCACGTACCAACTGCGGCCCTGGTAATCGATTCGATGGGTGTGCTCGCGTGGGTCCTTGCGGAAGAACTCCAGCGGTACGCTGAAAACGGCGGCAATCTCGGCATCGTTGGCCCGGTACTCGACAAAGTCCGGAATCACACCGACATAGGGTGTGACCTTGATGCCGTGCAGGGAGATCAACGGGCTCAGCGGGCCGATCACTTCGACCAGCCCCGGCGGCAGGCCGATTTCTTCTTCAGCTTCGCGCAGGGCGGTGAAAACAAGGTCCGGGTCTTCAGGGTCGCGTCGCCCGCCGGGAAAGGCAACTTCGCCGCCATGGGTCGAGAGCCCGCTGGCGCGCAGGGTCAGAACCAGTTCCGGCTCGTCGCTGCGGGTGATGGGCACCAGCACGGCGGCTTCAGGGAAACGTTTATCGGTTTCCAGTGTGCTTGGGGTGTGATTGCTAACTCGGTGAAGTAGCTCGTCCAGCATGAGTCTTCTCGATTTGTTCTCTATCTCGCATCATGCACCAATCGAACCGGCCGCCCAACCCCATAAACACTGCATGTCGCTAAACGACAACTTGCCGACAGACACCGCCGCACGCCAAGATAGGCGCAGCATTCAGGAACCCAAGCATGAAATTTTGCAGTCAGTGCGGCAACCCGGTGACCCAGCGTATTCCAGAGGGCGATTCGCGCCTGCGTTTTGTCTGTGACAGCTGTCAGGCGATTCACTACCAGAATCCCAATATCGTCGCCGGTTGCGTCGCGACCTGGGGTTCCAAGGTCTTGCTGTGCCGACGCGCCATCGAGCCTCGGCTCGGTTACTGGACCCTGCCCGCCGGCTTCATGGAAAACGGTGAAACCATCGAGCAGGCGGCCATTCGCGAGACGGCCGAAGAAGCCTGTGCGCGGGTGCGCAACCTGACCCTCTATACGTTGATCGACGTGCCGCACATCAGCCAGGTGCATGTGTTCTTCCGTGCCGAACTGGTGGACCTGGACTTTGCCGCCGGCCCCGAAAGCCTGGAAGTGCAGCTTTTCGACGAAGCCGACATCCCGTGGTCCGAGTTGGCTTTCCGCACAGTGGGCCGTACCTTAGAATGCTTCTTCGCTGACCGGCGGACCGAGGTCTACCCCGTGCGGTCCGAGTCAATCCCGCCGCTCGCTCAGCCTGCCAACACATAAGCTCCTGGCTCTAAAATCACCTATAACTTATATAGTCGCGACACCTTTTAGGGATATCGTTTCAATGCGCTGGTTGCTTGCCCTGTTTTGCTTGGCGTTCGTCGCTGTTTCCCAGGCTTCCGTTGCGGAAACGCTGGACGGCAAAGTCATCGAAAAAGTCCTGGTGCTCAAGTCCGCCCATCAATTGCAATTGATCAATGACGGCAAGCCAATCAAGACCTATCGCATTTCCCTGGGCAAACGCCCCAAGGGGCCGAAGCTGATGGAAGGCGACAAACGCACGCCTGAAGGTTTCTATTGGCTGGACTGGCGCAAGGTCAGCGATAAATTCAACCTGGCGATGCACATCTCCTACCCGAACATCAGCGATTCCGCGCGTTCCCGGCGTGAAGGCGTGGACCCCGGCGGCATGATCATGATCCATGGCACCCCGGACACGGAAGAAAACCCCGAGGACCTGTTCCACACGCTGGACTGGACCGACGGCTGCATTGCCATGCGCAACATGGACATGCGCGAGGTTTGGGGTTTGGTGCCGGACGGCACGATGATCGAAATCCGCCCGTAATCCCCCTTCTATGATCGTTCCCACGCTCTGCGTGGGAACGATCAATTGGGCTACCTTTGGTCGCTCATCAAAAAATAAATTCAAAAGATCGCAGCCTGCGGCAGCGCCTACCGGGTAGATACCAATTCACCGTGTAAGAGCTGCCGCAAGCTGCGATCTTTGCGCTCAAAACTCCCACCGCTAATACCACTTCAAACCATCAACCCTATTGCCCATCAATCCGGGCAGGCTTTCCAGCGCCAACCGCAAAGTGGTCTCATTGACATGGTATTTAAGTGGTATTAGGTTTCGCCTCACCACCGGGCGACAACAATCCTATATCCGCATCGGACCAAACCTACATGAATGACCTCCAGGCCCTACGCCCTGACGACACCCAGCCCACGCCGTTGTACCTGCAACTGGCGCGCAATCTGGAAGCGGCGATCCATGCCGGCCAGTGGAAAGCCGAACAGGCCATGCCGTCGGAGCGCAACCTCAGCGAAATGCTGGGCATCTCCCGCGTCACCGCCCGCAAGGCACTGGAAGTTCTGTTCGAACAAGGCCTGATTCGCCGCAACCAGGGTTCCGGCACCTTCATCACCCCACGCCTGGAACAACCGCTGTCGCGCCTCTCGGGTTTCAGCGAGATGCTGCGGCTGAAAGGCTTCGTCCCCGGCTCGCAATGGCTGGAACGGGAAATCACTCCGCCGACCCACGAAGAACTGATCCGCCTGGGCCTCTCGCCGAACGACAAGGTTGCGCGGCTAAAGCGTCTGCGCAAAGCCGACGACACGGTGATGGCGATCGAGATGAGCACCCTGCCCGCCTCGATCATTCCCAAGCCGCAAGCGGTGGGCGACTCCCTGTACGAATACCTCGACGGCATCGGCAAGCCGATCGTCCGTGCCCTGCAGCACATTCAGGCGATCAACGCCTCGGACGAATTCGCCACCCTCGTGGGCATCGCCCCCGGCACCGCCATGTTGCTGATGACCCGGGTCGGCTACCTGGAAGACAACACGCCGATCGAAGTCACCGACACCTATTGCCGCAACGACTACTACGACTTTGTCGCAGAGCTTCGCCGCTAAAAGATTGCCGCCAATCGAGCAACGAGAACCGATCATGTCCGAAGACAATATCCTCACCGCCCACGGCTGGGTTCGCGGCCGGCTGATTCACGAACACGGCAAGGTCGTCTCGATCGAAGGCCAACCGTGCGATCCGGCCGACAACGACCTGCCTTACCTGCTTCCGGGTTTCATCGACCTGCACGTTCATGGCGGCGGCGGCAAAGACATCATGGAAGGTGCGCCAGCCTTCGAGACCATCACCAAAACCCACGTGCGTTTCGGCACGACCTCGCTGCTGGCGACCACCATGACCGCGCCGCCTGCAGAAATTTCCAGCGTGCTCAAAGCCGTTGGCGAGTACTGCGAGCGGCGTCCGAAAGGCAGCGCCCGAGTCCTCGGCGTGCACCTCGAAGGCCCGTACATCAACCCCGGCAAACTTGGCGCGCAACCGAATTTCGCCCACACCGCGTTGATGGCCGAAGTCGAAGAATACCTGGCACTGGCGCCAATCCGAGTGATCACCATCGCCCCGGAAATCGCCGGCCACGACGCCTTGATCCGTGACCTCAGCGCTCGCGGCGTGCGCATGCAAATCGGCCATACCCTGGGCAGTTACGAGGAAGGCGTTGCCGCGCTTGAAGCCGGCGCCAGCAGTTTCACCCACCTCTACAACGCCATGAGCCCGCTGCATCACCGCGAGCCGGGCATCGTCGGCGCGGCACTGGCTCACGCCAAATACGCCGAACTGATTCCGGATTTGCTGCACGTACACCCCGGCGCCATCCGTGTGGCCTTGCGTTCGATCCCGTGCCTGTATTGCGTCACCGATTCCACCGCCGCCGCCGGCATGCCCGACGGTGAATACAAGCTCGGCAGCCACACCGTGACCAAATGCCTGGGAGGTGTGCGCTTGCCCGACGGCACTTTGGCCGGCAGCACGCTGACCATGGATCAGGCCCTGCGCAATCTGGTGAAGATCGGTTTGCCCATTGCCGAGGCCTCGCAACGTCTTTCGCAATTCCCCGCCGACTACCTCGGCCTCAACGAACGCGGGCGCCTGCAACCCGGCGCCTGGGCCGACTGCGTGCGGCTCGATCGCTCACTCACACTGACCGCCGTCATGGTCGAAGGAGAAGACATTGACTTCAAAAATGCTTGAAGAGGCGCTGTCCTCGTTCGAGGCCGTGCAAGCCCAATTGCAAGAGCTCGACCCGCAGATGATCGAGATCGCCGGGCGCCTGCGCCGTCAGCCGCCGCAAGTGGTGATGACCGTCGCTCGTGGCAGCTCCGATCATGCCGCCAGTTACTTCGCCTACCTGACCATGCAGCAATTGGGCTTCCCGGTGGCGTCGTTGCCGATGTCGGTGGTGACCATGCTGCAAGCGCCATTGAAGGTCAGCGGCCAAGTGGCGTTCGCCTTTTCGCAGTCCGGGCAAAGTCCCGATCTGGTGAACAGCATGCGCCTGCTGCGCAAGCGCGGCGCCCTGAGCATCTCGATGGTCAATGCCGAGAGTTCGCCGCTGGAGGCCGCGTGTGAGTTCAGCCTGCCGCTGTGTGCCGGCACCGAAAGTAGCGTTGCGGCAACCAAGAGTTTTATCGCCACTCTCAGCGCCAGCGCCCGTCTGATCGGCCACTGGAAAGAGGACGTGGAATTGCTGGAGGCCGGCCTCGCCCTGCCGGAAGGTTTGCGCGAAGCGGCGAAACAGGACTGGAGCCTGGCCATCGATGCCTTGCGTGATTGCCAGCGCCTGATGGTGATTGGCCGTGGCGCCGGTTTCGCCATCGCCCAGGAAGCCGCGTTGAAATTCAAGGAAACCTCGGCGATCCAGGCCGAAGCCTTCAGCAGCGCCGAGGTCCGCCACGGCCCGATGGCGTTGATCGACGAACATTATCCACTGCTGATCTTCGCCCCGCGCGGCGCCGAGCAAGCCGGTTTGCTGAGCCTCGCCACCGACATGCGTCAGCGCGGTGCCCGCGTATTGCTGGCCGCACCCGATGACATTGCCGAACGCGACCTCACCCTGACCCGCGCCGAACACCCGGCCCTCGACCCGATTCTGGCCATCCAGAGTTTCTACGTCATGGCCGCCGGTCTGGCCGTCGCCCGAGGCATGGACCCGGACCAGCCACGGCACTTGAGCAAAGTGACCCGCACCCATTGAGCGGGAAACCCTGTAGCAGCTGTCGAGTGAAACGAGGCTGCGATCTTTTCAACGCAGGATCAAAAAAAACGCAGCCTCGTTTCACTCGACAGCTGCTACAGGGCGAGTTGATCCGAAAGGGCAAGTTGATCCGAACCGTAGTTTTTACTGATGAGACCGAGCCATGCACAACAATAATAAAGAGCTGACCCTCAGCGCCCCGCTCAGCGGCCCGGTGCTCACGCTCGCCAAAGTCCCGGACCCGGTGTTCGCCAGCGGCGCCATGGGCGATGGGATCGCCATCGATCCGCTGAACGACACCCTCCACGCCCCGTGCGCCGGTGTCGTGGTACACGTCGCGCGCACCGGCCACGCCGTTACCTTGCGTGCCGACAACGGCGCCGAATTGCTGCTACACCTGGGCCTCGACACGGTCGCGTTGCAGGGCGAAGGCTTCTCGATGCTGGTCAAGGAAGGTGCGCGGGTCAGCAACGGCCAGCCGCTGTTGCGCTACGACCTGGACAAGGTCGCGCAGCAGTGCAAAAGCCTGGTCAGCCTGATGATCCTGACCAACAGCCAGGACTTTCAGGCGCGACCGATCACGCTGAAGTCAGTGAAAGTGGGCGAGCCATTGCTGCACATCATTCGTCGGCACGCGTCGGGCGCGCAGACCGAAGCGGAGCTCTGCGGGGAAGCGATTCATGGCCACATTCGCATCGCCCATCGCGGCGGTTTGCATGCCCGTCCGGCAGCGCTGATTCGCCAGACGGCGCAAGGTTTCAAGAGCCAATCGCAGCTGCACTTCGCTGGCAAATCGGCGACCTGCGACAGCTTGATCGGGATGATGGGTTTGGCCGTCGGCGAGCAGGACGAGGTTCAGGTCAGCTGCCAGGGCCCGGACGCCGAAGCCGCGTTGCAAGCATTGCTGATCGCCTTATCCACAGCGCTGGCCGAAGACAACCACGCCGCCGCGCCGACACCGATGGCCCGACGTACTCGAGCGGCCGAAGCGGGCGTGCTGCACGGTGTTTGCGCCGCTCCCGGCCTGCTGGGCGGGCCGTTGTTCCGCTTGAACGCCATCAGCCTGCCGGTGGATGCCGGCAACCATGATCCCGAGCAACAGCGGCTCGTTCTCGACTCCGCGCTGACGGTTGTGCGCAGTGAAATCGAGCACACGCTGACCCAAGCCAGGAAACATAAAAACACCGACGAAGAAGCGATCTTCGCCGCACACCTGGCCCTGCTCGAAGACCCGGCGCTGCTGAACGCAGCCAACACCTCCATCGACCAAGGCATGGCCGCAACCCACGCCTGGAGCCGATCGATCGACGTCCAGTGCGAAGTGCTCCAGCAACTTGGCAGCCCGTTGTTGGCCGAACGCGCCAATGATCTGCGCGACCTCAAACAACGCGTGCTGCGCGCCCTGCTCGGCGAAAGCTGGCACTACGACGTGCCGGCCGGCGCCATCGTCGCCGCCCATGAACTGACGCCGTCCGATCTGCTGCAATTGAGCCAGCAAGGTGTTGCCGGGTTGTGCATGGCCGAAGGCGGCGCGACCTCCCACGTGGCGATTCTCGCGCGCGGCAAAGGCTTGCCGTGCCTGGTCGCGCTGGGTTCTACGCTGCTGGATCAGCAGCAAGGCCAGGCGGTTGTGCTGGATGCCAATAACGGTCGTCTCGAACTGATGCCGAATGCCGAACGTTTGGCCCAGGTGCATCAGGCGCAACTCGATCATCAACAGCGCCGCGCCGAGCAACAGGCCAAGGCTCACAGCCCGGCACTGACGCTCGACGGCTTGCAGATTGAAGTCGCCGCCAATGTGGCCTCCAGCGCCGAAGCGGCTGATGCCTTGGCCAATGGCGCCGACGGCGTCGGCTTGCTGCGTACCGAGTTTCTGTTTGTGGATCGCAACACCGCACCGGACGAAGAGGAACAGCGCGCCGCCTATCAAGCCGTGCTCGACGCCATGGGCGACAAGTCGGTGATCATCCGCACCATCGACGTCGGCGGCGACAAACAACTCGACTATTTGCCACTGCCGGCGGAGGCCAACCCGGTGCTTGGCCTGCGCGGCATTCGCCTGGCTCAGGTCCGTCCGGAAATCCTCGATCAGCAATTGCGCGCCTTGCTGCACGTCAGCCCGCTGTCGCGCTGCCGGATCCTGCTGCCGATGGTGACCGAAGTCGATGAGTTGCTGCACATCCGCCAGCGTCTCGATGCGTTGTGCACTGAACTCGGTGTGCTTGAACGCCCGGAGCTGGGCGTGATGATCGAAGTCCCCGCCGCCGCGCTGCTGGCCGAGCAACTTGCAGAGCATGCGGACTTCCTGTCGATCGGCACCAACGACTTGTCGCAATACACCCTGGCCATGGACCGCGACCACGCCGGCCTCGCTTCGCGGGTCGACGCCATGCACCCGGCATTGCTGCGGCTGATCGCCCAGACCTGTGCCGGTGCTGCGCTGCATAACCGTTGGGTCGGTGTCTGCGGCGCGCTCGCCTCCGATCCGCTGGCCACCCCGGTACTGATTGGCCTGGGCGTCAGCGAGTTGTCGGTCAGCCCGGTGCAGATCGGTGAAATCAAGGATCGCGTCCGCCACCTGGACGCGAGCGAATGCCGACGCATCAGCCAGGGTTTGCTCAAGTTGAGCAGCGCCACTGCGGTGCGTCACGCCTGTCACCAGCAATGGCCTCTGAGCTGAGCTCTCAACAACAAAACAACAAGAACCCAGGGAGATTCGCCATGTATCAATACTTCATCGAAGGCCTGCAACGCCTCGGCCGCGCGCTGATGCTGCCGATCGCGATCCTGCCGATCGCCGGCCTGTTGCTGCGCCTGGGCGACACCGACCTGCTGAACATCGCGATCATCCACGACGCCGGCCAGGTCATCTTCGCCAACCTGGCAATGATCTTCGCCATCGGCATCGCCGTCGGTTTCGCCAAGGACAACAACGGCACTGCAGGCCTGGCCGGCGTCATTGGTTATCTGGTGATGATCTCCACCCTCAAGGTGCTCGACGCGAGCATCAACATGGGCATGCTCGCCGGGATCGTCAGCGGCTTGATGGCGGGCGCGCTGTACAACCGTTTCAAGGACATCAAACTGCCGGAGTACCTGGCGTTCTTTGGCGGCCGGCGCTTCGTGCCGATTGTCACCGGGTTCGCCGCCGTCGGCCTGGGCGTCATTTTCGGCTTGATCTGGCCGCCCATCCAACACGGCATCAACAGCTTCGGCACCTTGATGATGGAGAGCGGCAGCTTCGGCGCGTTCGTCTTTGGCGTATTCAACCGTCTGCTGATCGTCACCGGTCTGCACCACATCCTCAACAACATGGCGTGGTTCGTCTTCGGCAACTTCACTGATCCGACCACGGGCGCCATCGTCACTGGTGACTTGTCGCGCTACTTCGCCGGCGACCCGAAGGGCGGCCAGTTCATGACCGGTATGTTCCCGGTGATGATCTTCGGTCTGCCGGCCGCGTGCCTTGCGATGTACCGCAATGCTTTGCCGGAGCGCCGCAAGGTCATGGGCGGGATCTTTCTGTCGATGGCGCTGACGTCGTTTTTGACCGGTGTGACTGAGCCGATCGAATTCGCCTTCATGTTCCTCGCGCCGCTGCTTTTTCTAGTGCATGCGTTGCTGACCGGGCTGTCGATGGCCATCACCAACCTGCTGAACATTCACCTCGGGTTTACGTTTTCCGGTGGTTTGATCGACATGATTCTCGGCTGGGGAAAATCTACCAACGGCTGGCGGATGGTACCGGTCGGCCTGGCGTATGCGGTGATCTACTACGGGGTGTTTGATTTCTGCATTCGTCGGTTCAACTTGAAGACGCCGGGGCGTGAAGATGTTCTCAATGGCGACAAAGTCGTCATCGCCGACAACGAACGGGCCGGCGCTTACATCAAGGCACTGGGCGGTGCGCAGAATTTGATCACCGTGGGTGCATGTACTACTCGGTTGCGGCTGGACATGGTGGATCGCAACAAGGCGAACGATGCGCAATTGAAAGCGCTGGGGGCGATGGCGGTGGTGCGTCCGGGCAAGGGTGGGAGTTTGCAGGTCGTGGTCGGGCCGATGGCAGACAGCATTGCCGATGAGATTCGCTTGGCGATGCCTGCGTTGGGGCGCGCGATCATTTCCTCCCCCGCTGCGGTGATCGATGCGCCGAAACCTGCTGCGGTGGCAAGTACAGAAGCACAGCAATGGCTGAATGCGTTGGGCGGCGGCGAGAACGTGTTGCAGATGGACTGCATCGCCATGACCCGGATTCGATTGCAACTGGCGGACGGCAAAGCACTGTCGGAATGTGGTCTGAAGGCGTTGGGTTGCCAGGGCGTCAGTCAGTTGGAGGGAGGGATTTGGCATCTGCTGATTGGCGACAAGGCATCGAGTTTGAATGATGCACTGGAGGTATTGGTGAATCGCAGTGAGGTGAGTGCCAAGGTTTAAATTGTGGGTACCTGATAGTCAGTCATCGCAGGCAGCCAGCTCCCACAGGGATTGGATGTTTGGCAGGAAGAGATTAGTCGACTGTCAGGCCGCCATCGCGAGCACGCTCACTCCCACAAGGGATCGGTGTTCGCCTTTCGCTCCTCACCACTCAACAGGCCGAGCGTTAGCTCGCCTGCAGCTCTTGATCTTGATCCACCCGCCCCTTCGGGAGGCTGAGTGGAGGTGTTCATCTGGGGGGCAGGCGCGCAGCGCCGTTCGACGCAGTCGAACACATCGAGAGGAGGTCGAAGCGAAGCCGACCGGAGGCGATGCCCCCAGATGAATACCGGAACGAAGGAACGCCGAGCCTAAGCGAGGGGCCGGACGCTCGGGGCGAGACCTTTTGGTTCCTTTTGGGGCGTTTGCCAAAAGGGACTCGCCGTAAGGGCGAAACCCTAAGTCGCCGTTACCGCAGAAATGGATATGCACTCAGTCAACAACAGCCAGGCCGGCTTCCAGGCCGCCTCGCCCCCAAATCGCAGACAAAAAAAACCCGCTGAAATCACTTCAACGGGTTTCTCATTTCAGCGGCAGGCGGATCAAAAATCCTCCAACCGCCACACCTCATAAGCTGGCGTCTCGTAGGGATGACTCTGCTTCAGAGCCTCCACCACCGCCCGGATCAACTCGTCGCTGACCACAAGCTCAACCTTCCATTCCTCAACCTGCTCGACCTGCCCCGCCTTCCCAATGAACGGCTGACTGCCATCCAGTGGGCGAAACTGACCGAGGCCGAGCACTTGCCAGGCGCAATGGTCGTACGCGCCGATCCGTCCGCCACCGGCGGCGAATACGGCACTCTTGACCTGCTCCACATGACTGGCCGGAACAAAAAAGCTGAGCTTATACACGACGCTTAGTTAACCCACACACGAGCATTACGGAACATACGCATCCAAGGTGCGTCTTCGTTCCAGTCTTCCGAACGCCACGAGTTCTGCACGGCACGGAACACACGTTCCGGGTGCGGCATCATGATCGTCACGCGACCGTCGCGGCTGGTCAAACCGGTGATCCCGCGCGGCGAGCCGTTCGGGTTGGCCGGGTAGTTTTCGGTGACCTTGCCGTGGTTGTCGACGAAACGCATCGCCACGCAACCGGACAGATCGGCTTCCAGCAACGCTTCTTCGCTGGCGAACTCGGCATGACCTTCACCGTGAGCAATAGCGATCGGCATACGCGAACCGGCCATGCCTTGCAGGAAGATCGAGTTCGATTCCTGGACCTGAACCATCGCCACACGGGCTTCGAACTGCTCGGAACGGTTACGCACGAAGTGCGGCCAGAACTCGCTGCCCGGGATCAGCTCGTGCAGGTTGGACATCATCTGGCAACCGTTGCACACGCCGAGGGTGAAGCTGTCGGTACGTTCGAAGAAACCCTGGAACGCATCGCGAGCGCGGCTGTTGAACAGTGCGGACTTGGCCCAGCCTTCGCCGGCGCCCAATACGTCGCCGTAGGAGAAACCGCCGCAAGCCACCAGGCCTTTGAACTCGTTCAGGTCGACACGGCCGGCCAGAATGTCGCTCATGTGCACGTCGATCGCGTTGAAGCCGGCGCGGTCGAACGCGGCCGCCATTTCCACCTGACCATTGACGCCCTGCTCACGCAGCACGGCAACCTGTGGGCGGATGCCTTTCTTGATGTAAGGCGCGGCGACGTCCTGGTTGACGTCGTAGCTCAGCTTGACGCTCAGGCCCGGGTTGTCTTCTTCCAGCAGCACGTCGAACTCTTGTTCGGCGCAATCGGCGTTATCACGCAGGCGCTGGATCTGGTAGCTAGTCTCCGCCCACTGACGTTGTAGCAGACGACGCTGACCTTCGAACACGGTTTCGCCGTTGAAGGTGATGCTGATCTCGCCGTTGTTCATCGGCTGACCGATCACCGACACGCACTCACCCAGACCGGCAGCGCTGAACTGCGCGAGGATGTCCGGAGTAGCGTCCTGGCGAACCTGGATCACGGCGCCCAGTTCTTCGTTGAACAGGATCGCGGCGATGTCGGCGGAAGTCTCGGCCAGACCATCGAGGTTCAGGCTCAGGCCGCAATGACCGGCGAAGGCCATTTCCACGACGCTGGTCAGCAGACCACCGTCGGAACGGTCGTGGTAAGCCAGCAAATGACCGTCGGCGTTGAGGCCCTGGATCACGGCGAAGAAGGCTTTGAGGTCTTCGGCGTCGTCGACGTCCGGCGCTTGCGAACCGAGCTTGCCGTGAACCTGGGCCAGGATCGAGGCGCCCATGCGGTTCTGGCCACGGCCCAGATCGATCAGGATCAGGTCGGTGGTGCCCTTGTCCATGCGCAGTTCCGGCGTCAGGGTCTGACGGATGTCAGCCACAGGCGCAAAACCGGTCACGATCAGGGACATCGGCGAGGTCACGGTCTTGTCGACACCTTCGTCGTTCCAGCGCGTGGCCATGGACATGGAGTCCTTGCCTACCGGAATGGTAATGCCCAGGTCCGGGCACAGCTCCATGCCGACTGCTTTCACGGTGTCGTACAGACGCGCATCTTCGCCCGGGTGACCGGCAGCGGACATCCAGTTGGCCGACAGTTTGATGTCGGAGATCTTGTTGATGCGCGAAGCCGCGATGTTGGTCAGGGTTTCGCCGATGGCCATGCGGCCCGACGCCGGAGCGTCCAGCAGTGCCAGCGGAGTACGCTCGCCCATGGCCATGGCTTCACCGGTGTACACGTCGAAGCTGGTAGCGGTGACGGCAACGTCGGCCACCGGAACCTGCCACGGGCCGACCATCTGATCACGGGCCACGAGGCCGGTGATGGTGCGGTCGCCGATGGTGATCAGGAAGCTTTTGCTCGCCACGGCCGGGTGATGCAGAACGCGTTCGACGCAGTCTGCGATCTCCAGGGTCGAAGGATCGAAATCATCGCCCAGTTCGTTTTCGCGAACAGCCGAACGGTGCATGCGCGGGGCTTTGCCCAGCAGCACTTCCAGCGGCATGTCCACCGGGCTGTTGCCGAAGTGGCTGTCAGTGACCGTCAGTTGCGGTTCGGCAGTGGCTTCGCCGACGACGGCAAACGGGCAACGCTCACGTTCGCAGATCGCCTGGAAGCGTTCGAAGTCAGCCGGGCCGACCGCCAGAACGTAGCGTTCCTGGGATTCGTTGCTCCAGATTTCGTGCGGGGCCATGCCCGGCTCGTCGTTTGGAATGTTGCGCAGTTCGAAGCGACCGCCACGGTTGCCATCGTTGACCAGTTCCGGGAAGGCGTTGGACAGACCGCCCGCGCCGACGTCGTGGATGAAGCTGATCGGGTTGTGTTCACCCAACTGCCAGCAACGGTCGATGACTTCCTGGCAGCGACGTTCCATTTCCGGGTTTTCGCGCTGTACGGATGCGAAGTCCAGGTCTGCCGAGCTGGTGCCGGTGGCCATGGAGGAAGCCGCGCCGCCGCCCAGGCCAATCAGCATCGCCGGGCCGCCGAGGACGATCAGCTTGGAGCCAACGGTGATCTCGCCTTTCTGCACGTGTTCGGCACGGATGTTACCCATACCGCCGGCCAGCATGATCGGCTTGTGGTAACCGCGAACTTCGTCGCCACGCGGGGTGGTGATCGACTGTTCGAAGGTACGGAAGTAACCGGTCAGGGCAGGACGACCGAATTCGTTGTTGAACGCGGCACCACCCAGTGGGCCTTCGATCATGATGTCCAGCGCGGTCACGATGCGTTCAGGCTTGCCATACGGCACTTCCCACGGCTGTTCGAAGCCCGGGATTTGCAGGTTGGACACGGTGAAACCGGTCAGGCCAGCCTTTGGCTTGGCGCCGCGACCGGTAGCGCCTTCGTCGCGAATTTCGCCACCGGAACCGGTGGATGCGCCCGGGAACGGGGCAATCGCGGTCGGGTGGTTGTGAGTCTCGACTTTCATCAGGATGTGCACCGGTTCCTGCACCGCGCCGTACTGGCGGGTTTCAGGGTCCGGGAAGAAACGGCCGGCGACGTTGCCGACAATCACCGAAGCGTTGTCCTTATAAGCCGACAGAACGCCTTCGCTGTGCATCACGTAGGTGTTCTTGATCATGCCGAACAGGCTTTTTTCCTGGCTCTGGCCGTCGATGTCCCAACTGGCGTTGAAGATCTTGTGACGGCAGTGCTCGGAGTTCGCCTGGGCGAACATCATCAGTTCGATGTCGTGGGGGTTGCGCTTCAAGCCGACGAAAGCGTTGACCAGGTAGTCGATCTCGTCTTCGGCCAAGGCCAGGCCCAGCTCGGTGTTGGCTTTTTCCAGCGCGGCGCGGCCGCCACCCAGTACGTCGATGGCAGTCAGCGGTTTCGGTTCGGCGTGGCTGAACAGGCCGGCGGCTTGTTCAAGGTTGCCGAGGACGATCTGGGTCATGCGGTCGTGCAGACCATCGGCAATAAGCTGCGCTTCAGCGTCGCTGAACTGGCCGGCGACGTAGAACGCGATGCCGCGCTCCAGGCGCTGGATTTTCGTCAGGCCGCAGTTGCGAGCGATGTCGCTGGCTTTACTGGACCATGGCGAGATGGTGCCGAACCGCGGCAACACCAGGAACAGACGACCGGTCGGCTCTTGTACCGGAACACTTGGGCCGTACTTCAGAAGGCGCGCGAGCACCTGCTGTTCGTCGCCGGTCAGGACGCCGGTGACTTCGGCGAAGTGAGCGAATTCAGCATACAAGCCACTGACAGCCGGAACTTTCTGGCTCAGTTGCTCAAGGAGTTTGCTGTGGCGAAAGGCAGAAAGGGCAGGAGCGCCGCGCAGGATCAACATCTTCGGGACAGCCTCGGGAAGGGGTGTGCTTTGAGGCCGTGCATTCTAGCCTAAACAGGCCGCGACATCACCCGAAACGGTACGGGCGGCTGCACCCGGGCGTCGGGCCGGGGGTTCGGACATAAAACAGGCACATGCCGAGCGTTATTTTTTCTGTCACAAAATGCTGTCCGGGCCCATTCCTGCGGGCTCATGAGCGGTTTTCAGTTGCCTAGCAGACAAGCCCATCGCTGTCGAGATATGGCGCTCGTGGTCCTTTGCGTATACTGCGCAGATGTTTTCCCCAACGGCTTTGCGTCCGCGGTTCGCCAAATGGCTGATCGCAACCGGACTCTTCCTGGTGCTCAGTGGCTGTGTTGATAAACCCAACACGCTGGAGCGCGTAAAGGAGGATGGCGTGCTGCGGGTGGTTACCCGAAACAGCCCCGCCACCTACTTTCAGGATCGCAACGGTGAAACCGGCTTCGAATACGAGCTGGTGAAGCGCTTCGCCGACGATCTGGGGGTGGAACTCAAAATCGAAACCGCCGACAACCTCGACGACCTGTTCAATCAGGTAGGCAAGCCCAACGGTCCGGTGATCGCTGCTGCCGGCCTGGTCAGCAGCGAAGCACGTAAAAAGCAGGTGCGGTTTTCCCACTCCTATCTCGAAGTTACCCCACAGGTCATCTATCGCAACGGCCAATCGCGGCCGACCGACGCGAAGGACCTGGTGGGCAAGAAGATCATGGTGCTCAAGGGCAGCACCCACGCCGAGCAATTGGCGGAGCTGAAAAAGAAATATCCCGGCATCGAATACGAAGAGTCCGACGCTGTTGAAGTCGTCGACTTACTGCGCATGGTCGATGAAGATCAGATTGACCTGACCCTGGTGGACTCAAACGAAGTCGCGATGAACCAGGTCTACTTCCCTAAGGTGCGGGTAGCCTTCGACCTCGGTGACGCCAGCAACCAGAGCTGGGCGGTGGCCGCTGGTGACGACAACAGCCTGCTCAACGAGATCAACGACTACCTCGACAAGGTGAAGAAAAACGGCACCCTGCAACGGCTGAAAGACCGCTATTACGGGCACGTCGATGTGCTGGGTTACATGGGCGCCACCACCTTCGCCCAACACTTGCAGCAACGCCTGCCCAAATACGAACAGCACTTCAAGACGTACGCCAAGAAAGAGAAAGTCGATTGGCGCTTGCTGGCCGCGGTCGGCTATCAGGAATCGCTGTGGCAAGCGGCCGTCACGTCGAAGACCGGCGTGCGCGGCCTGATGATGCTGACCCAGAACACTGCGCAGGCCATGGGTGTGTCCAATCGCCTGGACCCCAAACAAAGCATCATGGGTGGCGCCAAGTACCTGGCCTACATGAAGGAACAGCTGGACGAGTCGATCCAGGAGCCGGATCGCACCTGGTTTGCACTGGCGGCCTACAACGTTGGCAGCGGTCATCTGGATGACGCGCGCAAACTGGCGGCCAAGGAAGGTCTGAATCCGGACAAGTGGCTGGACGTGAAAAAGATCTTGCCGCGTTTGTCCGAGAAGAAGTGGTACAGCAAAACCCGTTACGGCTATGCCCGTGGCGGCGAACCCGTTCACTTCGTGGCGAACATCCGCCGCTACTACGACATCCTGACGTGGGTGACGCAGCCGCAGCTGGAAGGCAATCAGGTCGCCGAGGGCAACCTGCATGTGCCGGGGGTCGACAAGACCAAGCCGACTCAGGAAACCCCACAGCTTTAAAGCCTGACCCCAATCAAAATGTGGGAGTGAGCCTGCTCCCACAGTGTTTTGTGTTTGGCTTTTGGCTTTAGGCTTTTGCGGCGGCCAGGATCAGTGCTTTCATTTCAGACACCGCCGACTTGAACCCGACGAACAACGCATGAGCCACCAGCGCGTGGCCGATGTTCAGCTCGTTGATGCCCTTGATCGCCGCTACAGCTTCAACGTTGTGGTAGTGCAGACCGTGACCCGCGTTGACGATCAAACCTTGGGCCAGGCCAAACGCCACGCCATCCGCCACACGCTTGAGCTCTTCAGCCACCTCGGTCGGCGTCTCGGCATCGGCGTAACGACCGGTATGCAGCTCGATAGCCGGCGCACCCACCCGACGGGACGCTGCGATCTGCTGCTCGTCAGCATCAATGAACAGCGACACTTCACAGCCGATCTTTGACAGGCGATCCACCGCCGCCTTGATCCGCGCCTCCTGCCCCGCCACGTCCAGACCACCTTCGGTCGTCAGCTCCTGACGGGTTTCCGGCACCAGGCAAATGTGCGCCGGACGAATGCGCTCGGCGAACGCCATCATCTCTTCGGTGACGCCCATTTCGAAGTTCATGCGGGTTTGCAGCACATCCTTGAGCAGCAACACGTCGCGCTCTTGAATGTGTCGACGATCCTCGCGCAGGTGCACGGTGATGCCGTCAGCGCCCGCCTCTTCCGCGTCCAGCGCAGCCTTGACCGGATCTGGATAGCGCGTGCCCCGGGCCTGACGCAGAGTGGCAACGTGGTCGATGTTCACGCCAAGAAGAATGCGATTGCTGGTGGTCACGGAAGCGCTCCTGAAGAAGGGAAAGTTCGGTGCACAGCATACGGGGTGATCAGGGCTTGCGAAACAACTCGCGACTCACCAAGGGACGACCGCCCAGATGAACGGCCAGTGCCTGGCGCATCAATCGCTTGGCTGCCGATAGCGCGCCGGGGGCAGACCAATCTGCATCGGCCATCGCCAGCAGTTCGGTACCATTGAACAGACCGGGTTGCAGCAGGTAGACCCGTTCAAGCCCCGCATCCACTTGCAGACGGTAAAGACCGTCCGGCGCGATGGGCTCGCCATGGACGTCGGTGGTCAAGGCGAAGCCGTAACCCAAGTCATCCAGCAGCCGCCATTCGAAGGAACGCAATAACGGTTCCAGCGGACGACCTTCGGCCAGCGCAAGCAGGGTCGCGGCGTAGTGATCGAAGACAGCGGGATGCGGGTCTTCGGACGGCAGCAGCCGAATCAACAGCTCATTGAGGTAGAGACCGCTGAACAGCGCTTCACCGTTGAGCCAAGTGGAGACGCCAGCGCTTTCCATGCGACCGACGTTCTTCAGTTCACCACGGCCACGGAACTCGACTTCCAGCGGCACGAACGGCCGCGCCAACGTCCCGGCCTTGCCTCGGGCACTGCGCAACACCGCCCGCAGCCGACCTTGCGGCGTGAGGAAATCCACCAACGCGCTGTTCTCGCGGTAAGCGCGGGAGTGGAGGACGTAGGCGGGTTGGCCGATGGGGGTTTGAGACATGGAAGTCAGGGTTCTCAATGAGTCAGCACAGATTTATAAACCACCCAAAACCAATGTGGGAGCGAGCCTGCTCGCGATGAGGACCTGACATTCAACATTGATGTTGACTGGCAGACCGCTATCGCGAGCAGGCTCGCTCCCACAGGGTACTTCGGTGTCTCAGGAACCGGTGTTACAGGTCGCCGTAACCCAGCGAACGCAAGGCGCGCTCATCGTCGGACCAGCCACCTTTCACCTTGACCCAGAGGTTGAGCATGATCTTGGAGTCGAACAGCAACTCCATGTCCTTGCGTGCCTCGGTGCCGATGCGCTTGATCCGCTCGCCCTTGTCGCCAATGATGATTTTCTTCTGGCCGTCGCGCTCGACGAGGATCAAGGCATGGATGTGCAGGGTTTTGCCCTGCTGCTTGAACTCTTCGATTTCGACGGTGATCTGGTACGGCAGTTCGGCGCCCATCTGGCGCATGATTTTCTCGCGTACCAGTTCAGCGGCGAGGAAGCGGCTGCTGCGGTCGGTGATCTGGTCTTCCGGGAAGAAGTGATCGTTTTCCGGTAGGTAACCGGCAATCACGCGCTCCAGCGTTTCGAGGTTATGCCCGTGCTGGGCCGAGATCGGCATGATCTGCGCGTTCGGCAACTGTTCCTGCAACCAGGTCAGGTGCGGCATCAGCTCGGCTTTGTCTTCAATGCGGTCAGTCTTGTTCAGCGCCACGATCAGCGGGCCGGTCACGTATTGGACGCGCTCGAGGACCATCTGGTCTTCGTCGGTCCACTTGGTGCGATCAACCACGAAGATCACCACGTCGACGTCTTTCAACGCCGCCGAAGCGGTCTTGTTCATGTAGCGGTTCAGGGCTTTCTCGCCACCTTTGTGCATGCCGGGGGTGTCGACGTAGATCGCCTGCACGGCGCCTTCGGTCTTGATGCCGAGCATGTTGTGGCGAGTGGTCTGAGGCTTGCGCGAGGTGATCGCCAGCTTCTGACCGAGGATGTGGTTCAGCAGCGTGGACTTGCCCACGTTGGGACGGCCAACGATGGCGACATAGCCACAGCGAGTTGCAGTTGAATCAGTCATGGCCATTCTCCACGCCCAGGGCAATCAGTGCTGCAGCGGCCGCTACCTGTTCGGCAATACGACGGCTCACACCCTGACCTCGGCTTTTTTCATTCAGTAAGGTGATTTCACATTCGACGAAGAACGTCCGGCAATGCGGCTCACCCTGGATATCCACCACTTCGTAACGTGGCAGTTCGCAACCGCGCGACTGCAGGAACTCTTGCAGGCGGGTTTTTGGATCTTTGTTGGTGTCGACCAGCGTCAGGCCTTCGAACTCCCCGGCCAGCCAGGCCAGCACGCGTTCGCGCGCCATGTCCATGCCGGCATCCAGGTAGATCGCACCGATCAGCGCTTCAAGGGCATCGGCCAGAATCGACTCGCGACGGAAACCGCCGCTTTTCAATTCACCGGAACCCAGGCGCAGGTATTCGCCCAGATCGAAACCGCGAGCCAGTACGGCCAGGGTCTCGCCTTTCACCAGGCGTGCGCGCAAGCGCGACAACTGACCTTCGCGGGCCAGCGGGAAGCGATCGAACAGCGCCTCGCCAGCGACAAAGTTAAGGATGGCATCACCGAGGAATTCCAGGCGTTCGTTGTTACGCCCGGCAAAGCTGCGGTGAGTCAGGGCCAGGACCATCAGTTCCTGATCCTTGAAGGTGTAACCGAGCTGACGCTCGAGACGGCTTAAGGAGACGCTCACGGTTTACCCACGCTGAGTTCGTGGCTGGATTCCACCGCCATCGCCGAGAGTCTGCGCAGGCTTGGGACAATTAACGCTGTGTTCAAAAATTACGTCCTGAATATCATTGTTTTCATGCTTCTGGCGCCGATTGTGCCGGTTCCAGAAATGCATTCGGCGCTGTGTTCAACAGCGCCGTGTGTGATTACTTGATCAGGCCAACCCGCGAGAAATTCGGCAGGTGACTGAGTTTAGGTTCTGGCCAGCTCATCCAGACTGCGAAGGCCTTGCCGACGATATTCTTGTCGGGAACCATGCCCAGCAGATCCTTGGGAATGCTCGGGTCATCCCAGTAGCGACTGTCGTTCGAGTTGTCGCGGTTGTCGCCCATCATGAAGTAGTGCCCGGCAGGCACGGTCCATGTACGGTCCGGCGATGCACGATAGCGGCTCATTTCCTTGCGGATCTGGTGCTCGGCGACGCCGAGTTTTTCCTTGTAGAGCTCGGCGCTGCCCAACGTGCCCGGCTCGGAGCCGACCAGTTGTTCGGCAACCGACTCACCGTTGACGAACAGACGCTTGTCGGCGGTGTAACGAATCTGGTCACCCGGCAGGCCCACCACACGTTTAATGTAGTTGACGTTCGGATCGCTCGGGTAGCGGAACACCATCACATCGCCACGCTGTGGATCACCGACTTCGATGACTTTCTTGTCGATCACCGGCAAGCGGATCCCGTAAGAAAACTTGTTCACCAGAATGAAGTCGCCGACGTCCAGGGTCGGTTTCATCGAGCCGGAAGGAATCTGGAACGGTTCCACCAGGAACGAACGCAGCACCAGCACGATGAACAACACCGGGAAGAACGACTTGCCGTATTCGACCAGCAGCGGCTCTTTGTTCAGTTTCTCGACCACCACCATGTCAGCCTGGCTGACGCTACCCTGGTAAGAGTTAATGGCAGCCCGGCGCCGTGGCGCCAGGAACAGCAGATCGAGCAACGCCAACAGGCCGCAGACGAACACGGCGATGACCAGCAACAGCGGGAAATTTAGTGACATAGGACCTAACTATCCAACCTGAGCACTGCAAGGAAGGCTTCTTGTGGAATTTCCACGTTACCGACTTGCTTCATGCGTTTCTTACCGGCCTTTTGCTTTTCCAGCAGTTTTTTCTTACGGCTAACGTCACCGCCGTAGCATTTGGCCAATACGTTCTTTCTGAGTGCCTTGACGGAGGTCCGCGCAATGATCTGCCCGCCAATGGCAGCTTGGATCGCGACGTCGAACATCTGGCGTGGAATCAGTTCTTTCATCTTCTCGGTCAGCTGGCGACCTTTGTAGTGCGCGTTATCCTTGTGCACGATCAGCGCCAGGGCGTCGACCTTGTCACCGTTGATCAGCACATCCAGTTTCACCAGATTAGCCGATTGATAACGATCGAAATGGTAATCCAGCGAAGCATAGCCACGGCTGGTGGATTTCAGACGGTCGAAGAAGTCCAGGACCACTTCGTTCATCGGCAAATCGTAGGTCACTTGAACCTGGGTACCGAGGAACAGCATGTCGTGCTGGACGCCACGCTTCTCGATGCACAGGGTAATGACGTTGCCCAGGTGCTCTTGCGGCACAAGAATATTGGCCCGCACGATCGGCTCGCGCATGTCTTCGATCGAGGACAGGTCAGGCAGCTTCGACGGGTTGTCGACGTAAATCGTTTCTCCGGTTTTCAGCAGCAGCTCGAAAATTACCGTCGGCGCCGTGGTGATCAGGTCCAGGTCGTACTCGCGCTCCAGGCGCTCCTGGATGATTTCCATGTGCAGCATGCCGAGGAACCCGCAACGGAAGCCGAAGCCCAGTGCGTCGGAGCTTTCCGGGGTGTATTGCAGGGACGAGTCGTTGAGCGTGAGCTTTTGCAGCGCTTCACGGAAGTCTTCGAAGTCGTCGGAGCTGACCGGAAACAGACCGGCGTACACCTGCGGCTGAATGCGTTTGAAGCCTGGCAGCACGTCGACGTCCGGCGTGGAGCTCAAGGTCAGGGTGTCACCGACCGGTGCCCCGTGAATGTCCTTGATGCCGGCGATGATGAAGCCTACTTCGCCGGCCTTCAGGTCAACGGTGGCGGTGTGTTTCGGGTTGAAGACACCGACGCTGTCCACGAGGTGGATCTTGCCGGTGGACTTGACCAGGATCTTGTCGCCCTTCTTCACACGACCGTGGCGCACGCGAACCAGGGAAACAACGCCCAGGTAGTTGTCGAACCAGGAGTCGATGATCAACGCTTGCAGCGGATCTTCGTAGTTGCCGGTCGGCGCAGGAATGGTCTTGACCAGACGCTCCAGTACTTCGTCGACGCCCAGACCGGTCTTGGCACTGCACTCGACTGCGTCGGTGGCATCGATGCCGATGATTTTTTCGATTTCTTCTTTCACGCGGTCCGGATCGGCCTGAGGCAGGTCGATCTTGTTCAGGACCGGCATCACTTCCAGGCCTTGCTCGATCGCGGTGTAGCAGTTGGCTACCGATTGCGCTTCAACGCCCTGACCGGCATCGACCACCAGCAACGCACCTTCACAGGCCGCCAGCGACCGGCTGACTTCATAGGTGAAGTCGACGTGGCCCGGGGTGTCAATGAAGTTCAACTGGTACTTGATGCCATCGCGAGCGGTGTAATACAGGGTGACGCTGTGGGCCTTGATGGTGATCCCGCGTTCACGTTCCAGGTCCATGGAGTCCAGAACCTGGGCTTCCATTTCGCGCTCGGCAAGGCCGCCACACATCTGGATGAAGCGATCGGCCAGCGTCGACTTGCCATGGTCAATGTGGGCGATGATGGAGAAATTGCGGATATGACTCAAATCACTCACGGATCAACACTCAAAAAGGCTGCAGGCATAGCCCGCCGAAAAATAGCCGGGAATTGTACCTGATCCACGGCGCAAGCGTCACGTTCGCAGGTCAGACGGCGGATACAAAAACGCCCCGGTCTTGTGACAGGGGCGTTTCGAGTGACCATCAAGGACAAGGGAAACCCTTGATCAACCGGCCCGGCGCAACAACCAGAGCCCGGCCAAGGCACAAACACCTGCCGGAACAAGCACCGCAAACAGTGGCGAGAAACCGAAGACCAGGCTCGAAGGACCGAGCAAATCCTGAACGATGCGGAAGGTGAAGCCCACCAGCACGCCAGTGAACACTCGCTGACCGAGGGTCACCGAGCGCAACGGACCGAAGATGAAGGAAATCGCCATCAGCACCAGCGCGGCGGTGACCAGCGGTTGCAACACCTTGACCCAAAATGCCAGCCAGTAACGACCATTGCTCAAGCCCTGGTCCGCCAGGTAGTGGATGTACCCCCACAGACCACTGATCGACAGCGTGTCAGGCGACATGACCACGGTGCTCAGCAGCTGCGGACTCAAGGCGACATTCCAGCGCTCGACCGGGGTAGTAACCACTTCAGTGCTCTTTTCATGGAACAGCGTGGTGGTGACGTCGCTCAACTGCCAATGATCCTGATCGAACTCCGCCCGCTTGGCGAAGCTGGAAGAGACCATATGCCGCTCATCGTCGAAACGATAACGGGTGACGCCGTACAGCAGGCCGTTGGGTTGCACAGAGTTGACGTGAATGAACTCATCTCCCTGGCGATGCCACAAACCGTGCTTGGCGCTCTGCGCATCGCCGCCGCCCTGAGCCAGGGAGCGATTGGCCTGAGCGGTGACTTCGGTGGCCGGCGCTACGTATTCGCCGATCAGTACACCCACCACCATCAGGACCAGCATGGGCTTCATGACCGCCCAGACGATGCGACCGATCGACACGCCCGCAGCGCGCATGATGGTCAGTTCGCTGTGACTGGCCAGGCTGCCGAGGCCGATCAGGCAACCGATCAGTGCAGCCATCGGCAACATGTCGTAAAGACGACGCGGCGCGGTCAGCAGGACATAGCTCAACACATCGACCAAGGTGTAGGTATCGCTGACATCCCCCATCTCATCGATAAACGCGAACAGTGTCGCCAGACCGAGAATGATCCCCAGCACCGCCAGAATTGCCACGAACACGCTGCTGCCAATGTAGCGATCGAGCTTATCCACGAGCCACCTCCAGCGCGCTGCGGCGACTCGCCCGCTTCAACTGCAGGGGTTCCCAATAGAGCAAGCCCAGGCCGATGGCCAGGAAGATTGCATGCACCCACCACAACCCCAGAGCTGGCGGGATCTTGCCCTTTTCAAGGGCGCCGCGAGCGGCAATCAGGATGGACAGGTAAGCCATATATAGAAGAATCGCCGGCAACAGCTTGAGGAAACGGCCCTGACGCGGATTGACCCGCGACAGCGGCACCGCCATGAGGGTCACGATGAAGACCAGCAATGGCAGGGATAGACGCCACTGAAGCTCGGTGCGGGAGCGAATGTCATCACTGCCGATCAGGGAACCGGTGGTCATTGCATCACGGTCGGTCACTTCGTCGCTGACGTCCGGTTTGGGCAGCAGTACGCCGTACTCCTCGTACTTGATCGCCCGGTAGTCGGCCTGCCCCGGATTGCCGTCATAGCGATAACCGTTGTCGAGAATCAGGTAACGGTTACCGTCGGGGCGAATTTCCTGACGGCCACTCTCGGCCACCAGCACGGAAATCCCGCGATCCTTCTTCTCCGAATTGACGTTTTTCTGCGAAATGAACACGCCGCCGAGGTTGATGCGATCATCCGACAGCGTTTCGGTGTAGGTCACCCGCGTCCCGTCACGCAGCGCCTGGAAGCGACCCGGCTCGAGGGTGTCGAACTCAGTCAGGGCATCCTGCTTGTTCAGCAGCAACTGGAATTGATTGGCACCTTGTGGCGCCAGGCTCAGGCTCAGCCATGCCACCACCAGTGCGACCAGGGTGGCTGGGAAAAGGGTCATGGCAAACAGACGCTGCTGGCTCATGCCGGTGGCAGACAGCACCGTCATTTCGCTTTCAAGGTACAGGCGACCGTAGGCCAGCAGGATTCCGAGAAACAGGCCCAAAGGCAAAATCAACTGCAGGAAACCCGGCAGGCGAAAGCCCATGATCAGAAATAGCGAGCCCGGATCCAGGAGGCCAGAGGCCGCCTGGGCGAGGTACTTGATGAAGCGACCGCTCATGATGATGACCAGCAGCACAGCGCTGACGGCGCTCAAGGTCAACAGGACTTCGCGGGACAGGTAACGGAAGACAATCAAACCAGACACTCCAGGGTTGTCAGGCTAAGGCGGCCAAACAAGCAAACGTATCAGACGGCCCGCAGGGCAGAGCCGCCGAAAAAGTTGGCGCATTATCCTGTGATTGGGTGCGCCTGTCACTGCGCATGCTCAAGCAGGCGGGTAAAGCGCTGAAGATCGTACGACCGAGGGTTGTCAGGCTCGGGGCACGAGGTTCAAACTGCGGCCTTTGTCGCGGGCCGTGACCTGCGTCTTTCTATTTATAAGCAAGCTCGAATGCATGCTGTCGAGCTCTTGCGTGTTGACCATTAATTCAGGGACCCGGACATGGAACTGGTTGTAAAAAGCGTTAGCCCAGAAACGTTGAAAACCGCCACTCTGGTAGTCGCCGTCGGCGAAGGCCGCAAGCTCGGCGCTGTTGCCAAACAACTCGACGAACTGAGCGGCGGCGCCATCAGTGCTGTGCTCAAGCGCGGCGACCTGGCGGGCAAAGTCGGTCAAAGCCTGTTGTTGCACAGCCTGCCGAACCTCAAGGCTGAACGCGTGCTGCTGGTAGGCGTGGGCAAAGACGAAGAGCTGGGCGACCGCCCGTTCCGCAAAATCATCGCCGGCATCCTCAACACCCTTAAAGGCCTGGGCGGCAGCGACGCCGTGCTGGCCCTGGACGAAGTCGTGGTCAAAGGCCGTGACAGCTACGGCAAGACCCGCCTGCTGGCCGAAACCCTGGTGGACGGCGAATACACGTTCGATCAGTTCAAGAGCCAGAAAGCCGAGCCTCGCAGCCTGAAAAAGATCACCCTGGTGACCATCAAGGCTGCACAAGCTGAAGTCGAGCGCGCCGTGGCCCACGCCACCGCCATCGCCAACGGCATGGCGTTCACCCGTAACCTGGGCAACCTGCCGCCAAACATCTGCCACCCGACGTTCCTCGGTGAGCAAGCGAAGAACCTGGGCAAAGAATTCAAGAGCCTGAAAGTCGAAGTCCTTGATGAGAAGAAGATCAAGGACCTGGGCATGGGTTCGTTCTACGCCGTCGGCCAGGGCAGCGCCCAGCCACCACGCCTGATCGTCATGCAATACAACGGCGGCAAGAAATCCGAGAAGCCGTATGCACTGGTCGGCAAAGGCATCACTTTTGACACTGGCGGCATCAGCCTGAAACCGGGCGCCGGCATGGATGAAATGAAGTACGACATGGGCGGCGCTGCCAGCGTATTCGGTACGCTGCGTGCGGTGCTCGAGCTGAAACTGCCGATCAACCTGGTGTGCATCCTGGCTTGCGCCGAGAACATGCCGAGCGGCAACGCTTCGCGTCCAGGCGACATCGTCACCACCATGAGCGGCCAGACCGTGGAAATCCTCAACACCGACGCCGAAGGCCGTCTGGTGCTGTGCGACGCCCTGACCTACTCCGAGCGCTTCAAGCCGCAAGCGGTGATCGACATCGCGACCCTGACCGGCGCTTGCGTCGTTGCGCTGGGTTCCCACACGTCGGGCCTGCTGGGCAACAACGACGAACTGATCGGCCAACTGCTGAGCGCTGGCCAATCGGCTGACGATCGCGCCTGGCAACTGCCGTTGTTCGATGAGTACCAGGAACAGCTGGACAGCCCGTTCGCCGACATCGCCAACATCGGCGGTCCGAAAGCCGGCACCATCACCGCGGCCTGCTTCCTGTCGCGCTTCACCAAGAACCTCAACTGGGCACACCTGGACATCGCCGGCACGGCCTGGACCAGCGGCGGCAAGGACAAGGGCGCCACTGGCCGTCCGGTTCCATTGCTGACCCAATACCTGCTGGACCGCGCCAAAGCCTGAAACCGATGACTTCCGATGGCATCACTCTCGGGTGATGCCACTTGAAGCTCAGGAACCGCAATGACCAAAGTCGACTTCTATATCCTGCCTAGCGCCGATCCTTCGGCGCGGCTGGATTTTGCCTGCAAACTCACCGAAAAAGCCTGGCGCATGGGCCACCGCATCTACCTGCATTGCAGCGATGCCGCCCAGCGTGACGATCTTGATGCGCGTTTGTGGACCTTCAAGGGCGAAAGCTTCGTGCCCCACGGCCCCGCTGAAAATGAGCCGGACAGCTTGATTGTGCTGGGCTTTGGCGATGACTGCGGTCCGCATCAGGACCTGTTGGTCAATCTCGCCCTGAAAGTCCCGGCATTCGCCAACAAGTTCGCCCGAGTGGCGGAAGTGGTGGTGGAAGATCCGACGATTCGTACGGCTGCGCGGGAGAGTTTCCGTTTCTACCGCGAACAGGGCTATCCTTTGCAAGATCACCGTTTACAGCGACTCTGAGCATTCCGATGGACACTCCAAAACCGCTGCAAAAGTCCGCGCACCTGCTGGACGACCTTGAGTCGATCCGTCAATTGCTCGGCGACGACAACCTGCAACCGCCCTTGCTCACCGAAACGGTCGAGGACGGTGACCAGGAGCAGATTCCGATGCTGTTCGATACCGTTGGCGCCAACCCGCCCATACTCGAACCCGCGCCACCCGCCCCAGCAGCCCCTGCCGCCCAACCGGCACCCGCCGCCAGCAAGAGCGCCGACGAGCTGCTGCACCTGGAAGACGAACTGCGCGCCGCCGCGCAATTGATCATGCAAGACGTGATCGACGACTTCGCCCCGCACATCGAAACCGAAATCAAACGCCGCCTCAGCGCGCGGATGGAACGGTTGTTGAGCCAATACGAATAACCCCAAGCCCGGCGGGTTTCTGTGGCGAGGGAGCTTGCTCCCGCTCGGTTGCGCAGCAGCCGCAAAGCCGTGTACCTGGCATACCTAACTTGCTGATGTCGGGGCCGCTTCGCGCCCCAGCGGGAGCAAGCTCCCTCGCCACAGGTTCATTCCACAGTTTGATCTGCGCCCGGTCTACCCCGGCTCGCCCTCCGCCCCATGCCCCGCTATACTTGCCGGCTTTTCCTGAATAAATGCCAATAGGGTCCCGCCGCGCATGGATAAGACCTACCAGCCGCACGCCATTGAAACTTCCTGGTACAACACCTGGGAGTCAGAGAATTACTTCGCCCCGCAAGGCGCGGGCGAGTCCTACACCATCATGATCCCGCCGCCGAACGTCACCGGCAGCCTGCACATGGGTCACGGCTTCAACAACGCGATCATGGACGCCCTGATCCGTTTCCGCCGCATGCAGGGTCGTAATACCCTGTGGCAGCCGGGTACCGACCATGCCGGTATCGCCACGCAAATGCTGGTGGAGCGCCAACTCGAAGCCCAGGGCCAGAGTCGTCATGATCTGGGCCGTGAGAAATTCCTCGAGAAAGTCTGGGAGTGGAAGGATCAGTCCGGCGGCAACATCAGCCGTCAGATCCGCCGTCTCGGCTCTTCCGTGGACTGGGGCCGCGAGCGCTTCACCATGGACGACGGCCTCTCGGAAGCCGTGAAAGAAGCCTTTGTGCGCCTGCACGAAGACGGTCTGATCTACCGCGGCAAGCGCCTGGTCAACTGGGACACCAAGTTGCACACGGCGATTTCCGACCTCGAAGTGGAAAACCACGACGAGAAAGGTTTCCTGTGGAACCTGAAATACCCGCTCGCCGACGGCGTGAAGACCGCTGAAGGCAACGATTACCTGATCGTCGCGACCACTCGCCCGGAAACCATGCTCGGCGACGCCGCCGTCGCGGTTAACCCGAACGACGAACGCTACAAAGCCTTGATCGGCAAATTTGTCGAGCTGCCGCTGGTCGGCCGTCGCATCCCGATCATCGCCGACGATTACTGCGACCCTGAGTTCGGCACCGGCTGCGTGAAAATCACCCCGGCGCACGATTTCAACGACTACGAAGTCGGCAAGCGCCACAACCTGCCGCTGCTGAACATCTTCGACAAGAACGCCGCTGTATTGCCGGCCTGTCAGGTGTTCAACCTCGACGGCACGCTGAACGAAAGCATCGACGGCAAGATCCCGGCCGAATACGCCGGACTGGATCGCTTCGAAGCGCGCAAGCAGATCGTTGCAGCGTTTGATGCCGCCGGCCTCTTGGTCAGTGTCAACGATCACGCGTTGAAAGTACCGAAAGGCGACCGCTCCGGCACCATCATCGAGCCGTGGCTGACCGACCAGTGGTACGTGTCGACCAAGCCATTGGCCGAGCCGGCCATCGCTGCGGTTGAAGACGGCCGCATTCAGTTCGTGCCGAAACAATACGAAAACATGTACTTCTCGTGGATGCGCGACATCCAGGACTGGTGCATCAGCCGTCAGCTGTGGTGGGGCCACCGGATTCCGGCCTGGTACGACGAGTCGGGCAAAGTCTATGTCGGTCGCGACGAAGCCGAAGTCCGCGCCAAGCACAACCTTGGCCCGGACGTTGCGCTGCAACAGGACAATGACGTTCTCGACACCTGGTTCAGTTCGGGCCTGTGGACGTTCTCGACGCTCGGCTGGCCTGAGCAGACCGAATTCCTGAAGAAATTCCACTCCACCGACGTGCTGGTCACCGGTTTTGACATCATTTTCTTCTGGGTTGCCCGGATGATCATGCTCACCATGCACTTGGTGAAGAACGAAGACGGCACGCCGCAGGTTCCGTTCAAGACTGTTTATGTGCACGGTCTGGTGCGTGATGGCCAGGGACAGAAAATGTCCAAGTCCAAGGGCAACGTCCTGGACCCGCTGGACATCATCGACGGCATCGAGCTCGAAGACCTGGTGCAGAAACGCACCTCCGGCATGATGCAGCCAAAACTGGCGAAGAAGATCGAGAAGCAGACCCGCGACGAGTTCGCCGACGGCATCGCCAGCTATGGCACCGACGCCCTGCGCTTCACGTTCTGTTCGCTGGCATCGACCGGTCGCGACATCAAGTTCGACATGGGCCGCGTCGAGGGCTATCGCAACTTCTGCAACAAGATCTGGAACGCCGCGCGCTACGTGCTGGACAAGGGCGAAGACTGCGGGCAGAACGGCGAAGCTTATGAGCTGTCGCTGGCGGATCGCTGGATCATTTCGCAGCTGCAACGCACCGAAGCCGAAGTGACCCGCCAACTCGATCAGTTCCGCTTCGACCTGGCTGCACAAGCCTTGTACGAGTTCATCTGGAACCAGTATTGCGACTGGTACCTGGAACTCTCCAAGCCTGTGCTGTGGGACGAAAACGCACCGGTCGAACGCCAGCGTGGCACCCGCCGCACACTGGTTCGAGTGCTGGAAGTCGCGCTGCGTCTGGCGCACCCGTTCATGCCGTTCATCACCGAAGAAATCTGGCAGCGCATCGCGCCGCTGGCCGGTATCGAAGGCAAGACGATCATGCTGCAACCGTGGCCTGTGGCCAATGAAGCACGCATCGATCAGGGCGCCGAAAACGACATCGAATGGCTCAAGGAACTGATGCTCGGCACGCGCAACATCCGCGGCGAAATGAACATCGGTCCAGGCAAGCCGTTGAACCTGTTCCTGAAAAACGTCAGCGCCGAAGATCAGCGTCGCCTCACCGAGAACGAAGCCCTGCTGAAGAAGCTGGCTCGCCTCGAATCGATCACCGTGTTGGCAGCTGGCGAAGAAGCACCGCTGTCCGCCACCGCACTGGTCGGCGAGATGGAAGTGCTGGTGCCGATGGCCGGCCTGATCGACAAAGACGCCGAACTGGCACGACTGGACAAGGAAATCCTGCGATTGCAGGGCGAAGTTCAGCGCGTGGGCGGCAAGCTGTCCAACGCCGGTTTCGTCGACAAGGCCCCGGCCGAAGTCATCGAGAAGGAACGCGCCAAACTGGCTGAAGCCGAACAGGCTTTGGGCAAGTTGGCCGAGCAGCATGCGCGGATTGCCAGTTTGTAACGGCAAATCGCAATGAAAAAGGGAGGCCCGAAACGGCCTCCCTTTTTTGTGCCTTTTTACTCAGGGCAAGTGCCACCACCGGGTAACTCGACACTGATTTTCACCCATGACTTCGGCGAACTAACAGTATTCCCCCCACGCGTTACCGAATAACAAACACCCAACGACCCCGAACGAATAGGTTTGATCGCGGTGGCGTACGGCCCGATGATGAAATCAACAGGCTGCCCCACATCCGCAGGGCCTATCACTCGCTCAAATTGAGTCGCTGTTCCTGGAATAGGGGTTTTATCATCGAAACTGGTGTATCCCTGGGAAAACAACGTCAGCACATCGCCTGGCTCAACACCCTTTATCGACGGAACCTTAGCAATAATCCCTTGCACGGGGCTGCGCTTGCTTGAGCAGTTAATAAATCCGAAATTATTGGTGCTTGGAAATGTTGCGGCAAACAAATCATCCATTACGATCACTCCCGAAATAAGTGGCCTGCTTTAGGCAGCGCTCACCATTGAGTAAATCGAAAAAAATATCTCTCGCCCACTGTCATAAATAACAGTTCCTCAAGATCTTTTCGGCATAAAAAGTGCTCCCTGGTGCACCAACCGCACTACTTTGGCCGGGCGCAGTTTAGATGTGGGACAATACCCGCCACTTTCAGCCATACCCGAATCGACCACACCCATGAACGCCCCCCGCACACCCCGCCCTGCGCGCAAAAAGCCTGATTCCGCCACCCCGGCCAAAACCGTGGAACCGCGTGAAAAGGCCAGCCTGCATCCGCGCAATCGCCATCAGGGTCGTTACGACTTCCCGGCGCTGATCAAAACCACGCCGGAACTGGCGAAGTTCGTGATCATCAACCCGTACGGCAAGGAAAGCATCGACTTTGCCAGCCCGGACGCAGTGCGGGTGTTCAACCGGGCGTTGCTCAAGTCGTTCTACGGTGTCGCCCACTGGGACATCCCGGCCGACTACCTCTGCCCGCCGGTTCCGGGCCGTGCCGATTACGTGCACTTCCTGGCCGACCTGCTGGCCAGCGTCAACGACGGTGAGATCCCGCGCGGCGCGCCGGTCAAGGTGCTCGATATCGGCATGGGCGCCAACTGCGTCTATCCGTTGATCGGCTACAGCGACTATCGCTGGCACTTCCTCGGCTCGGAAATCGACCCGACAGCCGTGGCCGCCGCCAAAGCCATCGTCCAGTCCAACGGGCTGAACAAGGCCATCCAGTTGCGTCAGCAAAGCAACCCCAAGCACATTCTGCTGGGCCTGCTTGAACCCGGCGAACGTTTTGACCTGACCATGTGCAACCCGCCGTTCCATGCCTCGATGGACGAAGCGACCAAGGGCAGCGAGCGTAAATGGCGCGCCCTGGGCCGTGCCGATCCAAAACGCAAACTGCCGGTGCTGAACTTTGGCGGTCAGTCGGCGGAATTGTGGTGTGAAGGTGGCGAAGCACGTTTTGTGACGCAACTGATCGCCGAGAGCGCGCATTTTCAACACAAAGTGCTTTGGTTCAGCACCCTGGTCTCGAAAGCCTCAAACCTGCCTGCGATCCAGACGGCGCTGAAAAAGGCTGGCGTGCTGGAAAGCCAGGTCGTGGAAATGTCGCAAGGGCAGAAGCAAAGCCGCTTCGTCGCCTGGACGTTCCAGACTAAAAGCGAGCAGCAGGTCTGGCGCGAACGTTGGGCGCGTAAAAGCTGAGTAATTGCTGACAAGCCAAATTACTGAGTGCTGAAATCCCTGTGGGAGCGGGCTTGCCCGCGAAAGCAGTGTGCCAGGCGTCAAAGAAGGCGACTGACTCGCCGCCATCGCGGGCAAGCCCGCTCCCACAAGGATCGGCGGTGTTTGAAGAATTTATGGCACAAAAAAACCGTGCCCGGATTGCTCCGAAGCACGGTTTTTTTATAACAAGTCTTACTTGTTAACAGCGTCGGTCAGGCCTTTGGCCACAACCAGCTTGATAACTTTCTTGGCAGCGATTTCGATGGCAGCGCCAGTCGAAGGGTTACGGCCGGTACGGGCAGGACGCTCAGTCACTTTCAGTTTGCCGATACCTGGCAGAGTGATTTCGCCGCCGTTTTCCAGCTGATCGGCAACGATTTGGCCCAGTTGGTCCAGAGCGTTACGCGCGGTGGTTTTTGGCGCGTCGATAGCTTCAGCGATGTCGGCGATCAGTTGGTCTTTAGTAAGAGCCATGTAGTGTTCCTTCCCTATCAAATTCATATGGATTGCAGAGTGCAGTGTCAGCCATCGAGCCCGATCTTCTGGATCTGGCACCCTCGGCCACAACCGCGACGAGTCGGGGTTATAGATACCGAAATCAGGGTTTGGTTCGACCTGACAAATGCTGAATGCACGCTTAACGCAGTGACTTCGCGTAAGACCGGGCAAAACTAGCACAGAGACGGGGAAATATCCGCCTCTAGCTACCCATTTGGTCAGCTTTATTGCTCTAAATCGGCAAAAAACTGCATAAGGGCCATCGGACACCTGCGAATTGCCCTTCGTGCCGCGCCAAAACCAGTGGTTGCGGTACACTTGGCACTTTTTGGGGGAGCACGCCCTCCTCTCTTCCATCAGCCGAGAAGCCCATGCCGATCCGCCATTGCATCGTCCACCTGATCGACAAAAAACCCGACGGCACGCCCGCAGTTCTCCACGCTCGCGATTCCGAACTGGCCGAGTCGAGCGCCATCGAGTACATGCTTGCCGACCTCAACGAGAGCTACAACGCCAAACAAGGCAAGGCCTGGGGTTTCTTCCACGCCGAGTCCGGGGCGCATCCGTTCAGCGGCTGGCTGAAGGAATACCTCGATGGCGGCAAGGATTTCACAGCGTTCAGCCGGGTGGCGGTGGAACATCTGCAAAAGCTGATGGAGGAATCGAACCTCTCAGTGGGCGGCCACGTGCTGTTTGCGCATTATCAGCAAGGCATGACCGACTACCTGGCGATCGCCCTGCTACACCACAGTGAAGGCGTTGCAGTGACCGATCAGCTGGACGTGACCCCGTCCCGGCACCTGGACCTGGGCCAACTGCACCTGGCGGCGCGGATCAACGTCTCCGAGTGGCAGAACAACAAGCAGTCCAAGCAGTACATTTCGTTCATCAAAGGCAAGAACGGCAAAAAGGTTTCGGAGTATTTCCGCGACTTCATTGGCTGTCAGGAAGGCGTCGACGGTCCCGGCGAAACCCGCACCCTGCTCAAGGCTTTCAGTGACTTCGTCGAAAGCGAAGACCTGCCAGAAGAATCCGCTCGCGAGAAGACCAAGACCCTGGTGGATTACGCCAGCAGTCAGGCAAAACTGGGCGAACCCATGGGCCTGGAAGAACTCTCGGAGCTGATCGACGAAGAGCGCCCGAAAGCCTTTTACGATCACATCCGCAACAAGGACTACGGTTTGTCGCCGGAGATTCCGGCCGATAAACGTACCCTCAACCAGTTCCGCCGCTTCACCGGTCGCGCCGAAGGCCTGTCCATCAGTTTCGAAGCGCACCTGCTGGGCTCGAAGATCGAATACGACGAAGAAGCCGGCACGCTGATCATCAAAGGTCTGCCGACCCAGCTCACCGATCAGCTCAAGCGACGTAACTGATGCTCGGCAGCGTACTGAAGAAATTCCTGCTGATCCTGCTGGTGGTCGTGGTCTACCAGAACTGGGGCAAGATCGAGCGGGTGTTGCATCCGGCGCAAGGGGTGTCCGAGCAGACTCAGGCCAAGGCCAACGTCGTGCTCTATGCCACCGAATGGTGCGGTTACTGCAAACTGACCCGGCGCTTTCTCGATCAGAAGGGAATCCCCTACAAGGAGTTCGATATCGAGAAGGATGCCGAGGCGCGCAAAGCCTACGAAGCGCTGGGTGGCGGCGGAATTCCGATCATCGCGGTGAACGGGACGTTGCTTCGCGGGTATGACCCGGACGCCATTCTCGCCGCCCTGAAGTAACCTATTGGCTCACTCAATCTCTGTGGCGAGGGAGCTTGCTCCCGCTTGAGTGCGCAGCGCTCACAAAACAGTTAGGCCTGCTACGCAGTCCAGCGGGAGCAAGCTCCCTCGCCACAGGTTAGAGCCAGCACAATCATCGTGATGCCAGGTTATTGCGCTTCGATACGAAACCCGAACCGCGGAAAGTGCACATGCACCACACCCGCCCGCTCGTCTTCGCGACGCAGAATCAATTCTTCGCTACCCGCAAACAGCAACTCTCCCGCCACCGGATCAACGCCGTAATCGGTCGCAGCGATCACCACTTGCTGGCCTACCTCGAACCCGTTCGGCTCATCGAACTGCTCATCCGGCAATGCAGCCGGCGTGGCATTGCGTGCAACTTGAAGCGCCTCCTCAGAAGTCATCTCGCTGAACGCGCCATGACCGAAGCCCAACACGCGCCCCAGCCATGCCGAAACCGCTGGATAAGCATCGACCAACGGTGACGTGACGGGCGTGGCCTTAAGGAACCACAACGGATGGGCCAGGGCGAAGTCGGCAATCGACGGCTCGCCGAACAGGAAGTCGCCCTGTTCGCGCTGAAGCTGTTGCTCCAGACGCGCCATGATGGTCGGCCACTGATGCCGGGCCTGTTCAGCCGACAACCGTGTGGCGCTGCCACCGCTGAACAGGCCGGCGCGATCGGCCAGGAAGGCCTTGATCGCTTCAGGTGACAATTTACCGAAGCGCACCGCCACCGACGCCGGCTGGAACACCAGGCTGACCGCATGCTGGAACACCACCGAATCGGCCCACGCGGCGAAGGTCGCGGTGATCATTTCCTGACCTTCCGGAAAGAACGCCGGCAAGGCTTTTTCCTGCTCCAGACAACGTGCCATTAGCGCCGTGTCGCAATAAACATCAGCGCCAATCTGCAACACCGGCGTCTTGCGGTAGCCGCCGGTCAGCGCCGTCAGATCGGGTTTCGGCATCACTGGCGAGATGTTCACCGAACGCCAGGACAGTCCCTTGAAGCCCAGCAACAAGCGAGCCTTTTCGGCGAAAGGGGACGTCGGGTAATGATGCAGAATCAACTCGGACATGCTCGGTTCCGTCGCTCGGATAAGGAAACCGCAGCTTAGCGCGCAATCCGCACGCGGCCTACCCATCCGCCTGATGGGCGCTTATCAGTCAGATTGATAAGCCCGCAGCAGCACTCGCGACCAAACATTCCTTGGCGCTTTTCTTGAGCTTTTTGATCAGTCGCTCCTGACGCAGCGCTTCGCTTTTGTCGCGGCAGGCTTCGGTGTAGACCAGTGCGACGGCCGGGCTAGACAGGAAGAAGCGCGCGCCCTTGCCACTCTGGTGAGTGGCGAAGCGGCGCACGGGATCGTCGCTGATCCCGCAGTAGAGCGAACCATTGGCCGCGCGAACGAGGTAGACGAACCAGGGTTTGCTGACAGGCAGTGAGGGTTCGGCGGCATTGACGGAAGATTCGCTGGCGGTGTCCACGTGACGATCAAGGCTTGTAGGAAACAAGCCGCGATCTTATCAGCGACTGGCCTGGAATGCCTTCAGCCCCTTCAAGGCTTGAGCGCGCACGGCGTTTCTCACCACTGGCGTCCAGCCCAACAATAGCCCTTTGAAACCCAGCGCCTGTCGGGACCAGGCCCACAGATCGAAGCTGTCGTGATGCTCGCAAATCTTGCCGTCGCGAAACACGAAACGCGCCTGGATGTCGTTGACCACGGTGTTGCCGGTCTGGCTGAACAGGTACGTCGCCACCCAATGGGCACCGCCCGTGCGCTCATCGCTGCGCACGTTATCGAACGTCAGGGAAAAATCCTTGGCCCGAGTGGTGAGCATCCGCCACATGTCGCCTGCATCGCGGCCGTGCAATTCGCCGAACGCCGGATCACTGAACACCACGTCGTCGGTGTAACAGGCGCTCATGGCCTCGGCATCCAGCCGCTGGAAGGCTTGGTAGAACCGGGCGATCAAGGCGTTGTGGGTATCACTCATGGACAGGCTCTCTGGAATTGCAAAGTAGCTTCGAAAGATAGCCTGCAACGATAGTCAACAAATGCGCGGAACACTATCGGCATTCGCGGGCCGAATACCGACAGTGCGCAGAACGTCAGACTTTCTCGCTTTGAACCTGAACGTACAACGAACGCCCGGCACCGAGGCCGGCGATGATCGCGCCGAGGCCGATGACGCCGAAGATCCATCCCACAGCACTCCAGCCGCCGGTCCAGTCATGCACGATGCCGACCGCGAACGGGCCCATGGACGCCAGGGTGTAGCCGAAGCCCTGGGCCATGCTCGACAGGTTCGCCGCGACATGGGAGTCCCGCGAACGCAGCACGATCAGGGTCAACGCCAGACTGAACGCACCGCCCTGCCCCAGACCCAGCAGGATCGCCCAGCCCCACAAGCCTTCGATCGGTGCGTAAAGACAACCGAACAAGCCGCCAAGGGTCAGCAGCATGACGATGACGATCGCCAGACGCTGATCCTTGCCACGCGTCGCCAGCCATGGCGCCGCCAGTGAACTCGCCAACTGAACGATGACCGAGCCTGACAGCACCAGACCCGCCTGCGTCGGCGTCAGGCCGCGACCGATCAGGATCGACGGCAACCAGCCGAACACGATGTAGGCCAAAGAGGATTGCAGGCCCATGTAGAACGTCACTTGCCAGGCCAGAGGATCACGCAACAGACCGCGAACCCGATACGCGACGTTGTGCGCGCCGTGTTTCTGCCCGACTTGTGGCAACCAGAAAATCGCCGCGACCAATGCCGGAACCACCCAGAAGCCGAGGCCCAAGGCCCAACTCTTGTCGAAATGCTCGCTCAACGGCACGGTCGCGCCCGCGGCCATCGCCGCCCCCAGGCACAAGGCCATGGTGTAGACGCCGGTCATGGTGCCCGCGTGTTTCGCGAAGTCACGTTTGACGATGCCGGGCAGCAATACGCCGATCACGCCGATGCTCGCGCCGGCCAGCACGCTGCCGGCAAACAGGCCGATCTCGCCGAAAGAACTGCGCAGGATGATCCCGCCGGCCAGCATCAAGAGAATGCCCAGCACCACTCGCTCAGCGCCGAAACGTCGAGCCAGCACGGGCGCCAGCGGTGCAAACAAGCCGAGGCACAACACCGGCAACGTCGTCAGCAATCCGGCGTGGGCGGCCGACAAACCAAGGGTCTTCGACACCTCGCTGAGCATCGGTGCCATGCTCGACAGCGCCGGACGCAGGTTCAGCGCCACCAGAATCAGGCCCAGCAACAGCAGCCATGGCCGCCGCAGGACCGGGTGACTTTGCTGGACCTGTTCATCATCCGCTTCGGCGTCGATCAGCAGCGCTTCAAGCTCCGCCGTCCGCTTGGCTTGGGGGAGGCTGCTTTGGTTGACCTGCTGGCTGGACATGGGGTTCTCGGTTTCAAGGTTCATTGATCAACTGCCTCGACAGGGCTTTGGCCCGTTCCGGGTCGCGTTGCTCGACGGCATCAAGCAGTTCGATATGGAGGTCGAACACTTCTTGGCGTCGGGGGAAAATGTTCAGGGTCTCGCGCAATTGCGCACCGATGACACTGGAAAAATAGCGATACAGCTCGCTGAGGGTCGGGTTGTGTGCGGCGTCAACCAAGCGGCGGTGGAACACCAGATCGCAAGCGATATACGTGTCGAGATCGCCGTGGTAATGGCTGCCACTGACGCCCAACGCCTCGCGCAATGCCACCAGGTCTTCGTCGGTACGACGCAACGCGGCCAGGCCGATGGCCTCGACTTCCAGAATGTGCCGAGTCTCCCGGGCTTGCTCGTGGGAGCAACGGGACAACGCCTTCATGGTGTCGAGCGGATCGACCACTGCCCGCAGATAGCTGCCGTCGCCCTGACGGATTTCGATCAATCCGGAAAACGCCAGTACGCGCATGGCTTCCCGCACGGTGTTGCGGCTGATCCCCAGCTCGGCGGACAGCTCGGGTTCTGTGGGTAATCGCTGGCCGACCCTCCACACGCCTTCGTTGATGCGCAAACGCAACTGATCCAGGGCCTGATCGACCAGGGATCGCTTAATTAATGGAGAAATTTCTGACATAGGATTCGCCCTTTCATCCAATCATAGGATGAATTTTCTGACATGTTAGTCAGCTTCATGTAGGACGGCAACCGCCTACGTTCAAAGGGCAGGAGAAAGAGCGGGATTTTCGATTAGTCAAAATTACCCTTTAAGGGTAATTTTAGGGACAGGGCAAGCGGCCTCTTATGGAAAAGAACACACCCCATTACGACTTGGCGGTGATCAAAGCGGATGTCAGGCGACTTGGAGGCAAAGCATTCACCAGCAGTGCTAAAAACGGCGGCAGGGTTCTTGGCTTAAACCTCGTGGAGATGCAGGAGGTCATTTTCGAGCTCCAGGGAAAGATGCTGTACAAGTCGATGACCACCTATGACGATCATCGCGTCTGGCAAGACGTTTATCACATCAACTCATACGGTCTGGAGATTTATATCAAGGTGACGTATCGCCCCGGCGGTGGTCCACCCGTAATCTCCTTCAAGGAGAAATCCCAATGAAAACCCGGCAGTGTTTTAGCTGTGGAGCCCAGGAAGGAATGCGACATTTCGAGGGTCGCGGCGAAACCATGAGCGTCAAAGGTATGGAGCGCCGCGTAAATGATTTATCTGGCTGGGAATGCCAGATGTGTGGCGAGATCGAGTTAGACGACAGTTGTTCAGAGCGTCATTCAGATGCGGGCGACGAACTGGTTATCGCAGCAAGGCAGATGATCGGCGACGAGATGAAGCGAATCCGTCGCAAACTGCATCTGACGCAAAAAGAAACTGTGCAACTACTGTCCGGTGGCGGACACAACGCGTTTTCCCGTTACGAGCGCGGCGAAATACTTCCTCCGAAAACATTGGTGCTGCTGATGCGCCTGCTTGACCGCTATCCGCATTTGCTCGCCGATGTGAAATCACTGGGTGAAGGGGCGGATTTGAGGGGTTTCAAGCATACAGCGCACAAAGAGCACGAAACCCTCACTGTTTCCTGAGCGCAAAAAACAAACCCGGCGCGAGGCCGGGTTTGTTTCTACGAGTCAGCTGGCATCAATGCAAAATCTGGCTCAAGAACAGCTTGGTCCGATCATTCTGCGGGTTATCGAAGAAGTCGTTCGGCGCAGCCTGCTCGACGATTTCACCCTTGTCCATGAAGATCACGCGGTTGGCCACGGTGCGGGCGAAGCCCATTTCGTGGGTCACGCAGAGCATGGTCATGCCGTCTTCGGCCAGGCCGATCATGGTGTCCAGAACCTCTTTCACCATCTCTGGATCGAGTGCCGAAGTCGGTTCGTCGAACAGCATGATTTTCGGCTTCATGCACAAGGCACGGGCAATCGCCACACGCTGTTGCTGACCGCCGGACAGTTGCCCCGGGAATTTATGCGCCTGCTCCGGAATGCGTACGCGTTCCAGATAATGCATGGCGATTTCCTCGGCCTTGCGCTTGGGCATCTTGCGTACCCACATCGGCGCCAGCGTGCAGTTCTGCAGGATGGTCAGGTGCGGGAACAGGTTGAAGTGCTGGAACACCATGCCGACTTCACGGCGCACCGATTCGATCTGCTTGAGGTCGTTGGTCAGCTCCACGCCGTCGACCACGATGCGGCCCTGCTGGTGTTCTTCCAGACGGTTGAGGCAACGAATGGTGGTGGACTTGCCGGAACCCGACGGGCCACACAGGACGATACGCTCGCCCTGTTTAACGTTCAGGTTGATGTCTTTCAACACGTGGAACTGGCCGTACCATTTGTTCACGCCCTGCATCTGAATAATGCCTTCAGGGCTCACAGGCTTTTTGATTGCTTCGCTCATTTCAGAACTCCTAACGCTTGTGGCCAGTGTCGAGCTTGCGTTCCAGATGCATGGAATAGCGCGACATACCAAAACAGAAAATCCAGAACACCAGGGCCGCGAACACATAGCCTTCGGTGGCCATGCCCAACCATTTCGGGTCGGCGGCGGCTTGTTTGACGCTGTTGAGCAAGTCGAACAGGCCGATGATGATCACCAGGCTCGTGTCCTTGAACAGCGCAATGAAGGTGTTGACGATGCCGGGGATCACCAGCTTCAGGGCTTGCGGCAGAATCACCAGGCCCATGCTGCGCCAGTAGCCGAGGCCCATCGCTGCAGCCGCTTCATACTGACCTTTGGGAATCGCTTGCAGACCGCCACGCACCACTTCGGCAACGTAGGCCGACTGGAACAGGATCACACCGATCAGTGCCCGCAACAGTTTGTCGAAGTTCATGCCTTCAGGCAGGAACAACGGCAACATCACCGAGGACATGAACAGCACCGTGATCAACGGCACGCCGCGCCAGAATTCGATGAAGGTCACGCAGACCACACGAATCGCCGGCATGTTCGAACGACGGCCCAGCGCCAGGACGATACCCAGCGGCAATGCACCGGCAATACCGACAGTGGCGATCACCAGGGTCAGCATCAAGCCGCCCCACTGGCTGGTCGCCACCTGGGTCAGGCCGAAGACGCCGCCGTGCAGCAGGCACCAGGCAACAATCGGATACACCACCAGAAAGCTCAGCCCGTACACCGCTTTATGGTGAAAACGCGAGATGAACAACGGTGCCACGCCGATGACCGCCAACCATACGGTCAGGTCAACGCGCCAGCGCAAGTCCACCGGGTAGTAGCCGTACATGAACTGGCCGAAGCGCTGTTGGATGAACACCCAGCAGGCCCCCTCCTTGGTGCAGTCGGCCTGGCTGGTGCCGACCCAGTTGGCATCGAGGATCGCCCAGCTCAGGATCGGCGGCACCACCAGGTAGATCAGGTAGAACGCGAACAGGGTCAGCAGGGTGTTGAGCCAGCTGGAGAACATGTTGGCGCGCATCCACGCCACGACACCGATGCTGCGGTTCGGGGGCGGCATGTCAGGTTTGAAAGTATGAGTCGTCATGCGCTTTTCCTTACCGCTCGATCAGCGCAATGCGCTTGTTGTACCAGTTCATCAGCAGGGAAATGCTGATACTGATCGCCAGGTATACGCTCATGGTGATGGCAATCACCTCGATCGCCTGCCCGGTCTGGTTCAGCACCGTACCGGCAAACAACGAGACCATTTCCGGGTAACCGATACCGGCCGCCAGCGAGGAGTTCTTCGCCAGGTTCAGGTATTGGCTGGTCAGCGGTGGGATGATCACGCGCAGGGCTTGCGGGATGATCACCTTGCGCAGGGTCGGACCGTTGCGCAACCCCAACGAGTGCGCCGCTTCCGTCTGGCCGTGGCTGACCGACTTGATGCCCGAACGCACGATCTCGGCGATAAACGCCGCGGTGTATACGGTCAGGGCCAGGGTCAGCGCCAGCAGTTCCGGGATCAGCACCCAGCCACCGACGAAGTTGAAGCCTTGCAGCTTCGGCATTTCCCAGTGCACTGGCGCGCCGAAGATCAATGCGCACAGCGCAGGGATCACCAGGAACAGTGCCAGCCCAACCCAGAACTTGTGGAACGGTACGCCGGTCGCTTCGAAGCGTTTGGTCGCCCAGCGGCTCATCAGCACGATGGCGACAATGGCCACGACGATGCTGACCACAAACGGCCAGAAACCATCCGCAGCCAACGCGGCCGGCATGTTCAGGCCGCGACTGCTGACAAAGAAGGTGTCGCCGAAGTTATGGCTGTTGCGTGGCCCCGGCATGGTCAGGAACACCGCGAAGTACCAGAACAGGATTTGCAGCAGTGGCGGAATGTTACGAAAAACCTCTACATACACCGTCGCCAGCTTGGCAATGATCCAGTTCTTCGACAGCCGTGACACACCAACGATGAACCCGAGGATCGTCGCCAGGATCACGCCGATGAAGGTCACCAGCAGCGTGTTGAGCAAGCCGATGACAAACACCCGGGCATAGCTGTCCGATTCGGTGTAGTCGATCAGGTGTTGAGCGATGCCGAAACCGGCACTGCGCTCCAGAAAGCTGAAACCGGAGGTAATGCCCCGGTGCTCAAGGTTGGTCTGTGTGTTGTCGAACAGATACCAGCCCATCGAGACCACCGCCACGATGGTGATGATCTGAAATAGCCACGCACGCACTTTTGGATCGCTGAGGCTGAGCCTCTGCTTTGGTGCGCCGATTGAATTTTGCATGAAGTGCCCCGCAAAGAATGGAACAGAACATCACCCGGTGGTTGGCCCACCGGGTGATAGAACCATCAGCGCACTGGTGGTGCGTATTGAATGCCGCCGTTGTTCCACAGAGCGTTCAGCCCGCGGTCGATGGCCAGTGGAGTGCTCTTGCCGAGGTTTTTCTCGAACACTTCACCGTAGTTACCCACTTGCTTGACGATCTGCACGACCCAGTCTTTCTTCACTTTCAGGTCTTTGCCGTATTCACCGTCAGCGCCCAGCAGACGAGCAACGTCCGGGTTCTTGGTGGCTTTGGCTTCAGCTTCAACGTTTTTCTGGGTGATGCCCATTTCTTCAGCGTTGAGCATCGCGAACAGGGTCCACTTGACGATGCTGAACCACTCTTCGTCGCCTTTACGCACGACCGGGCCCAGAGGCTCCTTGGAGATGGTTTCCGGCAGAACGACGTAGTCGGTCGGGGTCGCCAGCTTGCTGCGTTGTGCGTAGAGCTGGGATTTGTCGGAGGTCAGCACGTCGCAACGACCGGATTCCAGCGACTTGGCGCTTTCATCGGAGGTGTCGAAGGTGATCGGGGTGTATTTCAGACCGTTACCGCGGAAGTAATCGGAAACGTTCAGCTCGGTCGTGGTACCGGCTTGAATGCAGATGGTGGCGCCGTCGAGCTCTTTAGCGCTCTTCACGCCCAGCTTGTTGTTCACCAGGAAGCCGATGCCGTCGTAGTACGTCACGCCGGCAAACACCAGGCCCATGCCCGAATCGCGGGAGCTGGTCCAGGTGGTGTTACGCGACAGCACGTCGATTTCGCCGGACTGCAGCGCGGTGAAGCGCTCTTTGGCGTTCAACTGGCTGAATTTGACCTTGGTCGCGTCGCCGAATACGGCAGCGGCCACAGCGCGGCAGACGTCGGCATCGATGCCGATGATCTTGCCAGTCGAGTCTGGAACCGAGAAGCCCGGCAGACCATCACTTACGCCGCACTGTACGAAACCTTTCTTCTGCACTGCATCCAGGGTTGCACCCGCCTGAGCGAACCCACTGACACCGAGTACTGCGGCTGCAGTCACGATAGCCAGGGTGGATTTCAACATCTTCATTCAAACCTCCAGTTTTGCTCTTGTTGTGTCGGAGCTTGAGTCCAGTCGCACCCTTATGAGGCGTTGTTGACCCGTGTTGGCTTTTTTTGGGGTCAACCGACGTAAGACCTGCGCTATGAGTCTAGTAGGAGAAAATCCACATCATGGACAACTCACTTCTCACCAATCGGCCGAACGGGCTGTAGCCCTTTCACGTTCGCGAAGCCCGTAGCGGCCACTGGCGAACATCCATCACCGGATTCTTTGCTATCCCACCGCCAGCAGTACACTGATAGTGTTACCGCAAGGCGCGAGATGGGTTGCACCGTTTCCCCATAGCAAAGCCCGTACCAGACCGCTCGCTGAAGCGATTACGCGACAGGTCAATAGCAAAACTTGTAGCCTTGCGACATCTTCTTAACTGATCAACCAGGCACGCACTCAGACCTCGCACTCAATGAGCGCGCCTGCACAATATTGGAGCAACCATGACCGAGCCCTTGATTCTTCAGCCCGTCAAGCCCGCAGACGCCTGCGTTATCTGGCTGCACGGCCTGGGCGCCGATCGCTACGACTTCCTGCCGGTGGCAGAGGCGTTACAGGAAACCCTGCTGACCACCCGCTTCGTTCTCCCCCAGGCACCGACCCGCGCCGTGACCATCAATGGTGGCTACGAGATGCCGAGCTGGTACGACATATTGGCCATGAGCCCGGCGCGCGCGATCAACCGCGAGCAGCTGGAAGCGTCCGCGCAAAGAGTCTTTGATTTGATCGAGGAGCAGCGCGCCAGCGGAATAGACGCCTCGCGAATCTTTCTGGCAGGTTTTTCCCAGGGTGGCGCGGTGGTGCTGCACACCGCTTTCCTGAAATGGCAGGGGCCGCTGGGTGGCGTACTTGCCCTCTCGACTTATGCGCCGACCTTCAGCGATGAACTGGAGCTTTCCGCCAGCCAGCAGCGCATTCCCGTGCTGTCTTTGCACGGCCAGTACGATGACGTCGTTCAAAACTCCATGGGCCGCACCGCTTATGAGTATCTAAAGCAGCATGGTGTCACCGTGACATGGCAGGAATACCCAATGGGTCATGAAGTGTTACCCGAGGAAATTCGCGACATTAGTGTCTGGCTCGCCGAGCGCTTGCGTTAACTGTTTATGTGAAAAGCAACCCATTGATCCATCCCCCTACGCCGCGCCCGATTCTTGCATTACACTGGCCGGCGTATATTCCTTAACCAATCGATGAGATGACCGTGCTCAAAGCACTCAAGAAAATGTTCGGTAAAAGCGAGACTGAGCAGCTCGCGCCAGTCTCCAGCGCTCCGTCTCACCACCCCAGCCACCGCACCGACGGTAGTCAGTCTGGCCGGACCGCCACCGTAGCGGTACCGAAGCACGAGCCGATCACCACACCGGCCGTCCAACCCGTTGAGGCCCAGGCCTCTGAAGAACCGGGCAACGAAGCTGCGAAACCTGCCCGACCGCGTCGCGAACCCAAGCCCAAAGCACCGGTCATCCCCTGGAAACTCGAAGACTTCGCCGTCGAACCCCAGGAAGGCAAAACCCGTTTCCACGATTTCAAACTCGCCCCCGAACTGATGCATGCCATCCAGGACCTGGGCTTCCCGTATTGCACGCCGATCCAGGCACAAGTCCTCGGCTTCACCCTGGCCGGCAAAGATGCCATCGGTCGCGCCCAGACCGGCACCGGCAAAACCGCTGCCTTCCTGATTTCGATCATCACCCAGCTGCTGCAAACCCCACCGCCGAAAGAGCGTTACATGGGTGAGCCGCGGGCACTGATCATCGCGCCGACCCGGGAACTGGTGGTGCAGATCGCCAAGGACGCGGCCGACCTGACCAAGTACACCGGCCTCAACGTCATGACGTTCGTCGGCGGCATGGACTTCGACAAGCAGCTCAAGCACCTCGAAGCCCGTCACTGCGACATCCTCGTCGCCACACCGGGCCGTCTGCTGGACTTCAACCAGCGCGGCGACGTGCACCTGGACATGGTCGAAGTCATGGTCCTGGACGAAGCCGACCGGATGCTCGATATGGGTTTCATCCCACAAGTGCGTCAGATCATTCGCCAGACTCCGCCGAAGAACGAGCGTCAGACGCTGCTGTTCTCCGCGACCTTCACCGAAGACGTGATGAACCTGGCCAAGCAATGGACCACCGAGCCGTCGATCGTCGAGATCGAGTCGCAGAACGTGGCCAGCGAAAACGTCGAGCAGCACATCTACGCGGTCGCCGGTGCCGACAAATACAAACTGCTCTACAACCTGGTCAACGACAACGGTTGGGAGCGGGTGATGGTGTTCGCCAACCGCAAGGATGAAGTGCGGCGCATCGAAGAACGCCTGGTGCGCGATGGCGTCAACGCCGCGCAACTGTCCGGCGACGTGCCGCAGCACAAGCGCATCAAGACCCTGGAAGGTTTCCGCGAAGGCAAGATCCGCGTCCTGGTCGCCACCGATGTGGCCGGTCGCGGCATTCACATCGACGGTATCAGCCACGTGATCAACTTCACCCTGCCGGAAGTCCCGGACGACTACGTGCACCGCATCGGCCGTACCGGTCGTGCCGGCGCCGATGGCGTGTCCATCAGTTTTGCCGGTGAAGATGACTCCTACCAGCTACCGTCCATCGAGGCGCTGCTGGGTCGCAAGATCAGCTGCGAAACGCCACCGACGCATCTGCTGCGGGCGGTTGAGCGCAAGCGCCCGTAACGCGGGTCGCACTAAAAGAGGCGCAGCCGGAAACGGACTGCGCTTTTTTTTCGTCCAGTTTTTTCAACAGGCTTGCTCGAGACAACTAAATGTCCATAATAGACAAATTAGTTTACTTTCAGCTCCCGGAGCCGACCATGCCCAGTACGCCTTACGTGATCACCCAACCTCAAGCTCGTGAGCTGCTGGCGCAGGTCGACGTGCCGCAGATCCTGCGCAAGCTGTTCCGCGACCTGGCCGCCGGCCAAGCCGTACAACCGGCGCAGCAGCTGGTGGAGTTTCCACAGGGCGCTGGCGACTTCATCAACTACCTGGGCGTGCTGGCCGAAGACGGCGTTTACGGGGTCAAGACCTCGCCGTACATCGTGCGTGAACAAGGCCCGCTGGTGACCGCCTGGACGCTGTTGATGTCGATGCAGACCGGCCAGCCGCTGTTGCTCTGCGATGCCGGTGAACTGACCACGGCACGCACCGCCGCAACCACCGCCGTGGCGGTCGACGCCCTCGCCCCGCTGAAGGCGCAGCGCCTGGCGATTATCGGCAGCGGCAAGGTCGCCCAGGCGCACGTGCACTACGTCAAAGGCCTGCGCGACTGGCAGAGCATCAGCCTCTACTCGCCGAGCCTGAGCGACAAAAATCCCGAGGTATTGGCGCAGCTCAAAAGCCTCGATCCGCGCCTGAGCATCCTCGACAGTCTTGAAGCAGCAGTTCAAGACGCCGACGTGATCATGCTCTGCACCTCGTCCGCAGGCCCGGTGATCGACCCGACAAGCTTGAGCAAACCGGCGCTGATCACCTCCATCAGCACCAACGCACCACGTGCCCACGAGGTGCCGCCGCAGAGCCTCAATGACATGCAAGTGTTCTGCGACTATCGCCTGACCACCCCGGGCTCGGCCGGCGAGATGCTGATTGCCGGTGAACAATATGGCTGGGACAAAAACGCGATCATCGGCGACTTGCCCGACCTGCTCAGCGAAAAAGTCCAGCGCCCTGGCTACGACCGCCATGTGTTCTTCCGCTCCATTGGCCTGGGCCTGGAAGACATCGCACTGGCCAATGCCATCTACCGCCTACAGCACTAACACCACAAATCGACACATTCGGCATTTACGCCCCATCAGGAGACGTTCATGAGCCAGGCAGATTTCATCATCATCGGCGGCGGGATTGCCGGTGCTTCCACCGGTTTCTGGTTGTCGCAGCACGCCCGGGTGATTGTGCTCGAACGCGAATCCCATCCGGCTTACCACTCCACCGGACGTTCCGCCGCACTGTTCACCGCCGCCTACGGCACCCCGCAGGTTCGAGCGCTGACTCAGGCCAGCCGTGATTTCTTCGACGCGCCGCCGGCCGGTTTCTGCGAGCACCCGCTGCTGACCCCGCGTGGCGAGATGACCGTGGACTTCACCGGTGACCCGGCCGAACTGAATAATCAATACCTGAGCGCCAAAGCCACGGTGCCGCAGATGCAGTTGCTCAGCGCCGACGAGGCCTGCGTACGCCTGCCGATCCTGCGCCGGGAAAAAGTCCATGGTGCGATTTACGACCCGACCGCCAGCGACATCGACACCGATGCCTTGCACCAAGGCTATCTGCGCGGTATCCGACGCAACAAAGGTGAAGTTCATACCGACAGCGAAGTCATGAGTCTCACCCGCGACGCCGAAGGTGTGTGGCACGTGCAAACCAACGGTCAGACCTTCAGCGCCCCGATCATCATCAACGCGGCAGGCGCCTGGGCCGACAAAATCGCTGAGCTCGCCGGTGCCAGTCCACTGGGCCTGCAACCCAAGCGCCGTGCCGCGTTCATCTTCGCCGGCCCCGAGGGCGTGGACATCCACGATTGGCCAATGCTGGTCAGCCTCGACGAATCCTTCTACATGAAGCCCGACGCCGGAATGTTCCTCGGCTCGCCCGCCAACGCCGACCCGGTGGAACCGCACGATGTGCAGCCCGAAGAGCTGGACATCGCGTTGGGCATCTACCAGATCGAAGAAGCCACCACCCTGACCATCCGGCGTCCGACCCGCACCTGGGCCGGCTTGCGCAGTTTCGTCAGTGACGGTGATTTGCTGTGCGGTTTCGATCCGCAGGTACCGGGGTTATTCTGGGTAGCAGCACAAGGCGGTTATGGCATCCAGACCTCGCCGGCCATGGGCCAGGCCAGCGCTGCACTGGTCCGCGGTGAAGCCTTGCCCGAACAACTGACTCGTTTCGGTCTGAACACCCAGATGCTCGCCCCCGCTCGACTGGGCTGACGTTCGGACGCAGGTGACGTGCTGACACGATTGCGGCAAACTTCCAGCGCCCTTTTTTGACGGGGCGCCGATGCTGTCCGGAGCTCCACTTTATGAACGCCCAAGAACAAGAACCAGTCGGTAACGACTCTGCATTGAAGAGTTCGCCGCTGGACAATTTCCGCGCGATCGCCGATGCCATCGCCACATTGTTCTTTCCGCACGCCGAGGTGGTGCTGCACGACCTGCGCACGCAGAAGGTCGATTACATCGCCAACAACCTGTCCAAACGGGAAATCGGTGATGACTCGTCGCTAGAGGACATGCTCAGCGAGGAGATCAGCGAACGAAACATCGGGCCGTACGAAAAGCTCAATTGGGATGGTCAGAAGATTCGCAGCCTGAGCAGTGTCCTGCGCGACAGCGAAGGTCGTCCGCTGGCGGTGCTGTGCATAAACCTGAATATTTCGTTGTTCGAGAATGCCAAGGCAGCGCTGGATCTGTTCCTGTCGCCAAGCAAGTTGATTCCGCAGCCCGATTCGCTGTTTCGCGATGACTGGCAGGAGCGGATCAATACGTTCCTGCACGTCTGGCTGCGCGAGCGTCAGCTGAGCCTGAACCTGTTGACCCGTGACCATAAGCGCGAACTGGTGCTGGCACTGCACGCCGAAGGCGCCTTCAAAGGCAAAAGCGCCTCCAACTATGTGGCGAACGTGCTGAACATGGGGCGGGCAACGGTGTACAAACATTTGAAAGAACTGAAGGGCTAATTGTGGCGAGGGAGCTTGCTCCCGCTGGACTGCGCAGCAGTCCCTTCTTTTCAGGTAGAGCGGGGCCGGTTCCCGGCCCAGCGGGAGCAAGCTCCCTCGCCACAGGTTTCTCGCTTTAGTGGTTACTCCAGAACCGACGCCGGCCCGAAGAACTCGTAACGGCTTTGCTTCTCCGGCACACCCAGCGCTTTGAGGTGGCGCTTGACCGCCGCCATGAAGCCTTTAGGACCGAGGAAGTACGCGTCCAGATCGCGCTGCTGCGGCAACCACTCGCCCAGTTGCTCCTGACTCAACAACCCAACCTTGTCCGCCGCCGGGCTCACGCCGTCATCTTCGTCGTAGCAATAAAAGCGTTTGAGTTGCGGATGACGCTCGGCCAAGCCATCGATCCAGTCGCGGAAGGCGTGAACGCTACCGTTACGTGCGCAGTGGATAAAATGCACCGGCCGCTCGGTCGCCAGCGCCGCTTCCAGCATTGCCAGGGTCGGAGTGATGCCGACGCCGCCGCTGATCAGCACCAGCGGTTTGTCGCTGTCGGTCAGCGTGAATTCGCCCGCTGGCGGGAACAGCTGGATGCTGGAGCCTACCTGCAAATGATCGTGCAGGTGGTTGGAGGCGCGGCCACCGGTTTCACGTTTGACGCTGATCCGGTACTGGCCCTTGTTGGCCAAGGCCGACAGCGAGTAGTTACGACGAATTTCTTCGCCATCGAGGATCAGTTTCATGCCGATGTACTGGCCTGGCTCTGCCGCCAGAATCGGGCCTTTGTCGGCCGGTTCAAAGTAGAACGAGGTGATTTCCTCGCTTTCGTCGACCTTGGCCACCACGATGAATTCCCGTGCCCCGCGCCAGCCGCCCGGTGCCTGTTCCTTCTGGTCATAGATGCTGGTTTCGGCGCCGATCAGGATGTCGGCCAGTTGACCGTAAGCAGCCCCCCAGGCAGCCATCACTTCAGGTGTGGCAATCTCTTCACCCAGCACTTCAGAAATGGCTCGCAGCAGGCATGAACCGACAATCGGGTAATGTTCCGGAAGGATTTGCAGCGCCACGTGCTTGTTGATGATCTTGGCCACCAGGTCGCCCAACTGGTCGAGCTGGTCGATGTGCCGCGCATACATCAAGACACCGTTGGCCAGGGCGCGCGGCTGATCACCGCTGGCCTGATGGGCCTGGTTGAACAACGGGCGAACTTCCGGGTACTCGGACAGCATCATGCGGTAGAAATGCGTGATCAATGCTTCGCCACCGCTTTCCAGCAAGGGCACAGTGGATTTGACGATTGCACGGTCTTGAACGCTAAGCATAAGGCGACTCCTGAACTACTTGGATTGCTAACTGTTTGTCTTGTAGTTATCAGTTTTCGTGCCAGAAATTAAAACCTTATAAATCAATAAGTTAAATTCTTGATAGTCATATCGACACACCCTGACTTATAGTCATACCGACTACACGGAGTCACTATGACTGCAAAAGCCTTGCTCACCACCCTGCTGCCACTGGTCGCTGACCTGTCCCGCGAACTCCCTGAAGGCGAGCGCTATCGACGCTTGCTCGAAGCCATGCGCGCCTTGCTACCGTGCGACGCTGCTGCCCTGCTGCGCCTTGATGGCGAATGGCTGGTGCCACTGGCCGTCGACGGGTTGAGCACCGACACCCTCGGCCGACGCTTCAAAGTCAGCGAACACCCGCGTTTCGAAGCGCTGCTCAGCAGCCACGGCCCGACCCGTTTTGCCGCCGACAGCGACCTGCCCGACCCTTACGACGGATTGGTCGATGGCCTCGATGAACATCTGGAAGTCCACGATTGCATGGGTTGCCCGCTGTTTATCGATGAGCGTCCCTGGGGTTTGCTGACCCTCGACGCCCTCGATCCGGAGCGCTTCGAACCGATCGAACTGGACGCCCTGGAAGCTTTCGCCAGCCTCGCCGCCGCCACCGTCAACGCCGCCGAGCGCATCGAACGCCTGGCCAATCGTGTCGAAGACGAACATCAGCGTGCCGAGGTTTACCGACAGGCCAGCGGCCAGCAGAACCGCGAGATGATTGGCCAGAGCAAGGCGCACAAACGGTTGGTGGAAGAAATCAACCTGGTGGGCGGCAGCGACCTTACCGTGCTGATCACCGGCGAAACCGGAGTCGGCAAGGAACTGGTCGCCCAAGCCATCCACGCCGCATCGCCCCGGGCTGACAAGCCGATCATCAGCCTCAACTGCGCCGCGCTGCCGGACACACTGGTGGAGAGCGAATTGTTCGGCCACGTCCGCGGCGCCTTTACCGGCGCGATGAACGATCGGCGCGGCAAGTTCGAACTGGCCAATGGCGGCACACTGTTTCTCGATGAAGTCGGTGAGCTGTCCCTGACCGTCCAGGCCAAATTGCTGCGCGTCCTGCAAAGCGGTCAGCTGCAGCGATTGGGGTCGGATAAAGAGCATCTGGTCGACGTACGACTGATCGCCGCGACCAACCGCGACCTGGCCGAGGAAGTGCGCAGCGGCCGCTACCGCGCCGACTTCTATCACCGCCTGAGCGTTTATCCGCTGCTGGTGCCAGCATTGCGTGACCGTGGGCGGGATGTGCTGCTGCTCAGCGGCTACTTTCTGGAGCAAAACCGCTCGCGCATGGGCCTCAACAGCCTGCGCCTGACCAGCGATGCGCAGGCGGCATTGCTGGCATATACATGGCCGGGCAATGTGCGGGAGCTGGAACACTTGATTGGCCGCAGTGCCTTGAAGGCGTTGGGTAACTGCAAGGAGCGGCCGAAGATTCTGAGTTTGAGCGCGGCGGATCTGGATTTGCCCAATGGCAGCGTTGAGCTTGCAACCGAGCCAGTCCCTGCCAGCCCTGCGGCTTTGGTCTCGGGAGACTTGCGGGCGGCGACCGAGGATTATCAGCGTCGACTGATCAACGCCTGCCTGGAACGGCACCATAACAATTGGGCGAGCGCAGCGCGTGAGCTAGGCTTGGATCGGGCAAATCTTGGAAGGATGGCTAAACGCCTGGGTATGAAGTAACCCGATCCCGTGTAGCAGCTGCCGAAGGCTGCGTTCGAGGACGAAGTCCTCGCCAAACCATTCACCGTGTTGTATCTGATGCACCGGGGGGACAGGATTTACGACTGCTTCGCACCCGGACGCAGCCTTCGGCAGCTGCTACAGGAATCGCACTGACCGGGCTGGCGACGGAATAACCCTAAAGCCTGCCCGTCACAAGTCGATAACCCGGCATCGATAGCTGTTGACGATCCTCGCGACTGCCCATCACCTTTTTCCACAGAAGGTTTTTATGTCTTCAAACAAAGCCCGCGCAGATTCACTTTCGCTTCTGCTGTTTACCTTGCGCAGCGGCAAGCTGATGGCGATCAACCTGCTGAAAGTCAGCGAAATCATTCCCTGCCCGCCGCTGACCAAGCTGCCGGAGGCGCATCCTCATGTCAAAGGCATCGCCACCTTGCGCGGCGCGTCGTTATCAGTGATCGACCTCAGCCGTGCCATCGGCGAACGACCGCTGGAAGATCCGAACGGTGGCTGCCTGATCGTCACCGATGTCAGCCGCTCCAAGCAGGGTTTGCACGTTCAAGCCGTGAGCAAGATCGTCCACTGCCTGACCACCGACATCCGCCCGCCGCCGTTTGGCTCTGGCGGCGTGCGTTCGTACATCACTGGCGTGACCTCGGTCGACGGCACGTTGGTACAGGTGCTGGACATCGAAAAAGTGATCCATGGCATCGCCCCGGCGCAGATCGAAACGGCGCCGACCGAACTGAGCATGGAAGATGCCGAAGTACTCGGCAACGCGCGGATTCTGGTGGTCGACGACAGCCAGGTGGCGTTGCAACAATCTGTGCACACCCTGCGCAATCTCGGCCTGCAATGCCACACCGCCCGCAGTGCCAAGGAAGCCATCGACTGCCTGCTGGACCTGCAAGGCACGGCCCAGCAAATCAACCTGATCGTCTCGGACATCGAAATGTCGGAGATGGACGGTTACGCATTTACCCGAACCCTGCGCGAAACCCCCGACTTCTCGCACCTCTATGTGCTGCTGCACACCTCTTTGGACAGCGCGATGAACAGCGAAAAGGCCCGTCTTGCCGGCGCGAACGCAGTGCTGACCAAGTTCTCCTCGCCAGAACTGACCAAGTGCCTGATCGAAGCGGCCAAGGCGGTCGCTGAACAAGGTCATTGAGGTTTGAGCAAGGACTTCTGTTTTCTGATGCGGCGTAACCTCGCTGAAGTTGTGCCCGCAATCGCTTGGCCTGAGGGAATCGTCCTCAGCGAATACCGCCCCGATCTGGCTGAAGCCATTCATCGTTTGATGGAATTGGGCTATCAGGAAGGTGGCGGTCGCGTGCCGGCGCTGGACGTGTGGCAACAGCGTTTTGAAACCGATCCTGAATATGATCCGAGCCTGTGTTTCCTCGCTCTGGATGCCGAAGGCATCGTTGGGGTGTGCCAGTGCTGGACCAGCGCCTACATCAAGAACCTGGTCGTCCATCCACGGGCTCAGGGCCAAGGTTTGGGACGCGCATTGCTGCTACATGCTTTCAACATTTTTCAGCAACGGCGCGAGGGTTTCGTCGACTTGAAGGTGCTGGAAGACAACCTTCGGGCGCAGCGGCTGTATGAAAGTGCCGGGATGCGCGTGGTCCGCCGGGAACCGGTTCCGGCCTGACTGTGGCGAGGGGGCCGACACATTCAACCTGAAACCATCAGGCATACTCCAACCTTGGCCAAAACACCCCAAGGATGCCCGCCCCATGAAAGCCGCAAGCCTGACCTTCCTCTGCCTCACCGCTCTCGCCTTTCAGGCTCACGCATCCAGCCCCGACGCCTGGGCCGCCTACGACAAAACCGTACTCGCCAGTTGCATTAAGGCCAGCGGCTTGAAAAATGCCAAACCCGTGGGCAATGCCGCGCAGTTCGATGACCGGGTTGGCTACACCGCACTGCTGTTGCAAGGCCAATACCCGCAAAAACACATGAAAGGCCAGCAAGGCACCGAACTGTGTCTCTATAACAAGAAAAGCAAAACCGCCTACGTCACCGAATGGGACTCCATCCGCCCAACCGCCAAGGCGCAGTGACTGGCGCATAACTTGCTTCGATAGCGGCCTTTGCGGCGACATTCTGTCGCCGTTTTCATGTTCTTCAATGCAACTGGCCGTTCAATGAATACGACGTTTTCCTGCGTAGGCTGTGGCAAATGCTGCAACGACCATCACGTGCCCCTGACCCTGCCCGAAGCGCGGATGTGGGCGGCCGATGGCGGTCAAGTGATCGTGCTGGTGGAAGGTTTCCTGGGCAATGGCCTGGGCTTGCCAGAGCAGCAGCGTGAACATGCCGAACGCCGCTCAGTGAAGGTTCGAAGCGGCGTTTCCGAGGCGTACATAGCCATCACTTTTGCCGCTTACAACGTCGGTCCTTGCCGGAATCTTGACGAAGACAACCTCTGCCGCATCTATGAACGCCGGCCGCTGGTGTGCCGCATCTACCCGATGGAAATCAATCCGCATATTCCCCTGAACACTGCGGCGAAAGAATGTCCGCCCGAGTCGTGGGAAAAGGGACCGAAACTGATTGTGGGAAGTGAATTGGTCGATCAGGAACTGGCTGGATTAATCCAGCGCTCCCGTCAGGCCGATCGCGATGACATTCGGACCAAGGAAGCGATTTGCGCGTTGCTGGGGATTCGGACTACAGCGTTGAAGGGTGATGGGTTTACCGCTTACCTGCCGGACATGACGGCGTTCGCGAGGGGCATCGATCAGGTTGCGGCGCAGCCATTGGTCGGGTCAGGCGCTGACTGGTTGTTTCATGTATCGGGCGAAGACATCGCCGGGCAAGTGCAGGCGACGGGTGCGCAAGTGGCGACAGATACGCCAGCGAACTATGCGTTTATTTCGTTGCGGGTGGCCTGAGGCGCCAGTCTCGGAATCACTGCGCAATACCGTTGCGCAGTGATTCGTCGCCAAGAAGATTAGCTGGCCGTCACTGCCAGACATTCCACTTCTACCCGCGCGTTCTCGACCAACTTGCCGGCAAACGTCGTACGTGCGGGCAAACGATCTGCCGCAAAGAAACTGCGATACACAGCATTCATGGCGGAAAAGTCCCTTATGTCGGCAAGGATGACCGTGCATTTGGCCACTTGAGCCAGGGACGAACCGTTGCGTTGCAGCGCGGTACGCAAGTTCTCCATGACCTGGGTCGTCTGCGGGCCGATGCCGCCCTTCACCAGTTCGCCATCAGCCCCGAGGCCGAGCAGCCCGGAAAGGTAAAGGGTCTCGCCGACCTGCACCGCATCGGAAAATGCCAGACCTTCCTCATTCGCAAAGTAGCGTGGTGAGTCTGGCACTGCGGGCGGCAAATAACGCTGGGTAATTGCCTGATACTGGCCATTTTGCTTAAGACGCTCCAGCGCCGCATTCAGGTTATCGCGCAGCAGAGTGTCGGTTTTTCGCACGGCCATGGCCACGCCACTGCCCAGCATCGGGTCCCTGACAGGGGCTCCGGCAAACTCGAAAGCCTGCCCTTGGGGCAGGCTTAATAACGCGTGGGTAATTTCAACGGAGTCTTGCAGGGTGGCATCGATATCACCCGCGAGCAGGCTGTCGACCAATTGGTTGTTGAAATTGAAACTGCGCACCGTCACCCCGGCCGCCGCCCAGCGAGCCTTGGCGAAAGCCTCGCGACTTGTGCCCGCAAGCACGCCGATACGCTTGCCCTTGAGTGATCGCGCATCCGGCTGCAGATTCGAGCCCACGCGAGCCACCAGACGGTTACTCAAGGGATACAGGTCTTCGGTGAAATCAACCCGCTCACGACGCGCAGGGGTGGCGGTCATCGGCATGATCACGTCGAAACGGTTGGCTTCAAGGGCATGAAGGTTGGTCGCGTAATCCTGATCAACCCAGACACAGCGGGATTTGAGTTCGGCACACAGCGCGTTGCCCAACTCGATATTCAATCCGACCAGCTCACCCTTGTCGTTACGGCTCTCGAACGGCGGAACCAGCGCTTCGACACCGAAACGGATTTGTGGATCGGGCACAGTCGACATGCAGCCAGTGGTCAGGGCCACCAGCGACAGGAAAGAGAGGGTTTTTACCAGAGACATTTTTGGTGGCCTGCATCGAAAATTCACGGGCATGAATCTTCGACGAGAGGCCACCGACTTTCCCAGAGGACGAATCGCTCATCCTTGTGGGAACTATCTCAATGACAGACAGAACAATTACCGCGCAACAAAATGCCTGACCGTCAGCGCTTGCCCATCGAGCGACGAGTGCCAGGAGGCGCTGCGCCCGGGGTCTTGGTATGGCCGTTCTTGGCGCCGTTCTTGTACCAGGGCTGGCTGGCATTCTTCGCGGCGGCCAGGTCGCCCGGCTTGAACGGGAACTTGAACGCCGGGATCGCGGCTTTGGTTTCGCTGTCTGCGCTGGAGTCGACGCTGTCTGGCAGGTCTGCCTGGTCGTCGCTCAAAGCGTCGGCAACCGGCGGTTGTGTCGGGGAAGTCATGAAAGCTCCGGGTGATGCAATAGAGTCGGGCCCGATCAGCGAGCCGCGAAAGGCGGCAGTATACCTGTCTCGGGAGTTGCAAGCTTCAAGCAGCAAGCGAGTCCGTCGGGTTTTGCGTTGACTGACCTGACGCCTTCGTCGGAACCCCGCCCGGACCCAATTGAACAGTATCCATCTGCGCGACATTGGTCGGCTGTCAGGCCGCCATCGCGAGCAGGCTCACTCCCACAAGGGATCGGTGTTCGCCTTTCGCTCCTCACCACTCATCAGGCCGAGCGTTAGCTCGCCTGCAGCTCTTGATCTTGATCCACCCGCCCCTTCGGAAGGCTGAGTGTAGGTGTTCATCAGGAAGGATCGGCATCGCCCCGCAGAGGTCAAAACTGACAGCGCCGTCAGTTAGCATTTACCTCCCTGACCGGAGAACAGGTTTATAAAGGAAGATACAAACCTGAAAAAAACCGACCCACAGCCCCGGCGCCCCACTCGCATGCGAATTCAGAAAAAACCCGCCTTGCTCGCAGCCCTTCTGATCGTCCTGGCAGCGCTGGGCCTGTGGTACGCCAACAAACCCGCGGCCACCAAACTGACCGCACCCTCTGCGATCCCCGTCCGGGTAGTGAACGTCATCGAAAAAGACGTCCCACGCTACGTCAGCGGCATCGGCTCGGTGCTGTCCCTGCATAGCGTTGTGGTGCGTCCGCAAATCGACGGCATCCTCACCAGAATCCTGGTCAAGGAAGGCCAACGGGTGAACAAAGGCGACCTGCTCGCCACCATCGACGACCGCTCGATCCGCGCCAGCCTCGAGCAGGCCCGAGCGCAACTTGGCGAAAGCCTGGCGCAACTGCAAGTGGCTCAGGTCAACCTCAAGCGCTACAAACTGTTGAGCGTGGACGACGGGGTTTCCAAGCAGACCTACGACCAGCAACAAGCCCTGGTCAACCAACTCAAAGCCACCGCCCAAGGCAACCAGGCCTCGATCGACGCCGCTCAAGTGCAGCTTTCCTACACACAGATTCGCTCCCCGGTAACAGGTCGCGTCGGTATTCGCACGGTGGATGAAGGCAACTTCCTGCGCATGACCGACGCTCAAGGCCTGTTCACGGTGACCCAGATCGACCCGATCGCCGTGGAGTTTTCCCTGCCGCAACACATGTTGCCGACCCTGCAAGGCCTGATCAACGATCCACAGCACACGCCGGTCAAGGCTTACATCGGTGCCGACACCGATGGGGAAACCGGCAACCTGCTGGGCGAAGGTCGCCTGACCCTGATCGACAACCAGATCAACGCCAACACCGGGACCATCCGTGCCAAGGCCGAGTTCGCCAACCCCGCACAGAAACTCTGGCCGGGCCTGCTGGTAACGGTAAAGATTCAGACAGCACTGGATAAAAATGCGCTGGTAGTGCCGCCCACCGTCGTACAACGTGGCCTCGATCAACATTTCGTCTACCGGGTCAAGGGTGACAAGGTCGAAGCCGTTCAGGTGCAGATCATTCATCAAGGCAGCGGCCAGGACCTCATCAAAGGCGTGAATCCGGGCGACGTACTGGTCAGTGACGGGCAGTCGCGGCTCAAACCGGGTTCGACCGTGCAGGTAGTGACCGACCCGCCGCAAGTGGTGCAATCGGAGCCGAAACCATGAAGGGTCATGGCTCGATTTCCGCGTGGTGCATCGATCATCCGGTGGCGACGGTCCTGCTGACCTTTGCCTTGGTGCTGCTCGGTGTCATCGCCTTCCCACGACTGCCGATTGCGCCACTGCCGGAAGCGGAATTCCCGACCATTCAGGTGGCCGCGCAACTGCCTGGCGCCAACCCCGAAACCATGGCCTCGTCGGTGGCCACGCCGCTTGAAGTGCAATTCAGCGCCATCCCCGGCGTGACCCAGATGACCTCGAGCAGCGCCCTGGGCTCGACCATCCTGACCCTGCAATTCACCCTCGACAAAAGCATCGACACCGCCGCGCAGGAAGTCCAGGCCGCGATCAACACCGCCGCCGGCAAACTGCCCAAGGACATGCCGAACCTGCCGAACTGGAGGAAGGTCAACCCGGCCGATAGCCCGGTGCTGATCCTCAGCATCCACTCGCCGCAAATGCCCGGCACCGAAGTCAGTGACCTGGTGGAAACCCTGCTCGCCCGTCAGATCAGCCAGATCGACGGTGTAGGCAATATCAACATCACCGGTCAGCAACGTCCGGCGATCCGGGTGCAGGCGTCAGCAGACAAACTCGCTGCCATCGGCCTGACCCTGGCGGACATTCGCCTGGCAATCCAGCAGACCAGCCTCAATCTGGCCAAAGGGGCGTTGTACGGCGAGTCGAGCATTTCGACCTTGTCCACCAACGACCAGTTGTTCCATCCCGAGGAATACGGTCAGCTGATTGTTTCCTACAAGGACGGCGCACCGGTTCATCTCAAGGATGTGGCCAAAGTCGTCAACGGTTCGGAAGACGCCTACATCCAGGCGTGGGCTGATGGTAAGCCGGGGGTGAACCTGGTGATTTTCCGGCAACCGGGAGCCAACATCGTCGCGACCGTCGACCGAATTCAAGCAGCCCTGCCGGCGCTGGAGGCCATGCTGCCGGCCTCGGTGCAGGTCAACGTGCTGGTCGACCGCACCCAGACCATCCGCGCGTCGTTGCATGAAGTGGAAATCACCCTGCTGATCGCGATCCTGCTGGTGGTGGCGGTGATGGCGCTGTTCCTGCGGCAGTTGTCGGCAACCCTGATCGTGGCGTCGGTGCTCGGTGTGTCGCTGATCGCCAGTTTTGCCCTGATGTACCTCATGGGTTTCAGCCTGAATAACCTGACGCTGGTGGCGATCGTGGTGTCCGTCGGGTTTGTGGTGGACGATGCGATTGTGGTGGTGGAAAACATTCACCGTCACCTGGAAGCCGGCGACGGCAGGCGCGAGGCGGCGATCAAGGGTGCCGGCGAGATCGGTTTTACCGTGGTCTCGATCAGTTTCTCGCTGGTGGCGGCGTTCATTCCGCTGTTGTTCATGAGCGGCGTGGTCGGGCGACTGTTCAAGGAGTTCGCCCTGACCGCCACTTCGACCATCATGATTTCGGTGGTGGTGTCCCTGACGCTGGCACCGACGTTGGCCGCGCTATTCATGCGTGCGCCGCAACACCGCCAATCGGGCTTCGCCGAGCGGTTACTGGCGCTGTATGAAAAAGGCCTGCGCCGGGCCCTCGCCCATCAGAAGTTGATGATCGGAGTGTTCGGCCTGTCCCTCGGCTTGGCGGTCGCCGGGTACATTTTCATTCCGAAGGGTTTCTTCCCCGTGCAGGACACTGGTTTCGTCCTCGGCACCACCGAAGCAGCGGCGGACATCTCCTACGGCGACATGGTGAAAAAACACTTGGCAATGGCCGAAATCGTCGCCGCCGATCCCGCCGTCGAGACGTTCTCACACTCGGTCGGCGTTGCGGGCAGCAACCAGACCATCGCTAACGGCCGCTTCTGGATTTCGCTGAAAAAGCGCGGCGATCGAGACGTGTCCGCCAGCCAATTCATCGACCGGATTCGCCCGCAACTGATGAAAGTCCCGGGCATCGTGCTGTACCTGCGCGCCGGGCAAGACATCAACCTCAGTTCCGGTCCGAGTCGCGCGCAGTACCAATACGTGCTCAAGAGCAACGACGGGGCACTCCTGAGCACCTGGACCCAGCGCCTGACGGAAAAGCTGCGCGCCAACCCGGCGTTCCGTGACATTTCCAACGACCTGCAACTGGGCGGCAGCATCACCCACATCAGCATTGACCGCAGCGCCGCAGCGCGTTTCGGCCTGACCGCCAGCGATGTCGATGAAGCGCTGTACGACGCCTTCGGCCAACGGCAGATCAACGAGTTCCAGACCCAGACCAACCAGTACAACGTGATTCTGGAACTCGACACCAAGCAGCGCGGCAAGGCCGAAAGCCTCAACTATTTCTACCTGCGCTCGCCCCTGAGCGGGGAAATGGTGCCGCTGTCGGCCCTGGCGAAATTCGAAGCGCCGACCATCGGCCCGTTATCTATCGCTCATGACGGGATGTTCCCGGCGGCCAACCTGTCGTTCAACCTGGCGCCCGGCGTCGCGTTGGGCGATGCGGTGATCATGCTCGACCAGGCCAAGACCGACATCGGCATGCCGGTGGCCATCAGTGGCAATTTCCAGGGCGCCGCCCAGGCGTTCCAGAGTTCGCTGGCCAGTCAGCCTTGGCTGATTCTGGCGGCGCTGGTCGCGGTGTACATCATTCTGGGCGTTCTGTATGAAAGCTTCGTGCACCCGCTGACGATCATTTCGACGCTGCCCTCGGCGGGGCTGGGGGCGGTGATCATGCTGTGGATCTGCGGCCAGGACTTTTCGATCATGGCGCTGATCGGGCTGGTGCTGCTGATCGGCATCGTCAAGAAGAACGGCATCCTGATGATCGACTTCGCGCTGGAAGCGCAACGCAACCGTGGCTTGCCTCCCGAAGAAGCAATCCATGAAGCGTGTATGACGCGGTTCCGACCGATCATCATGACCACCCTCGCCGCCCTGCTCGGCGCCCTGCCGCTGATGCTCGGCTATGGCACCGGCGCCGAACTGCGCCAGCCGCTGGGGATTGCGGTGGTCGGCGGTTTGCTGGTGAGCCAGGCGCTGACGCTGTTCACCACGCCGGTCATATACTTGTGGCTCGAGCGGCTATTCCATCGGCACCCTCTCCCACCAGCATCAGCACCTCAACCGGCGCTGGCGACCACAGACTGAGGCGGGTCATGAGCGTTCTGATTATCGAAGACGTCAAGGCCATTGCGCTGATGCACGGCGGGGATGTTTTTGTGCGCAGTGATCACGGCATGAATACCTTCGGTATCCATCTCCCGGTCTGACCCCGCCAAATGATCGTTCCCACGCTCCGCGTGGGAATGCAGCCAGGGACGCTCCGCGTCCCATTCCAAGCCGAACGCGGAGCGTCCGTTGAGGCATTCCCACGCAGAGCGTGGGAACGATCGGTGGTCAACTGTTGCCTTAAGCGCAACAGTCCTTTCATGAATCCGCTCTTTTTCCCCTCGCCAAACCCCCTTATCTTTGCCGCACCAAACAGCACTTGCCAAGCAAGAAGGTTTTAAAGATGTCCAACACTATGGGTATTGCCAGCGCTTTCGTTTTGTCCTCTTTGTTTCTGTCTCCGTTCGCCATCGCTGAAGAGTCGCAGACGTTCGTCGCGCAAAACTCCGCACGCGCGGCTGCATTCGAACAGACTCACAACGAAATGACGGCCAAGGCTCAGGAAGCTGCGCAAACCCCTCAAGCGTCGAGCACTCAGGCCCGACCACCGATTGAGAAAGAAAGCTGATTGTTCAATATCGCTCTGTTTCCCTCGACACTTTTCATCGGCTCTTTCCTTTGAAAAGTTGTCTTCAAGCCGCTGCTATCAGCGGCTTTTTTTCGTTGTGGTTTTAATCAGTTTTAGTTCGTCTCCCCTAACAAGAAACATCCTGAGTCTCAAGACAATGAGGCTCTAAGTTGACCCAAGGAGCTTTACCGCTAGTGCGTTTCCCTCTCAGATTCAGCCTGTTATTCATTGCAATCGCTGCAACGGTGACGCCTGCTGCTCACGCCGCAGACGACTCAAACGCCGAAGGTTTCGTTGAAGGATCGAGCCTCAACCTCAACGCCCGTAACTACTACATGAACCGCAACCGCCTGCAGCAGGCGGACGACAACATTGAATGGGGCCAGGGTTTCCTTGGTCTCTTCGAATCAGGCTACACCCAAGGCGCCATCGGTTTCGGCGTTGACGCCCACGCGATGCTCGGGCTCAAGCTCGACGGCGGTGGCGGTACCGATGGGTCGAGCATCCTGCCGGTCAGCGATGGCAACGGCAAAGCGCCGGGCTCGTTCTCGACGGCGGGTGGCACGCTGAAAATGCGTGCCTACGATACCGAACTGAAGGCCGGTGACTTGTTTCTCGCCAACCCGGTGATCGCCGGCGGCGAAACCCGCATGCTGCCCCAGACCTTTCGCGGCGTCAGCCTGACCAACCACCGTTTTGACGGCTGGATGATTGAAGGTGGCCAGGCGAGTTTCACCAAGCCTTACAACCAGAGTGGACACACCCGAATCGGCACGTCCTACGGCAGCCTGGCCGACGGTGACGAAAGTAAGCACCTGAATTGGGCCGGCGTGGCCTGGAGCGGCCTGCCGGGGTTGACCAGCAGCGTCTATGCTTCCGAACTCAAGGACATTTGGAACCAGTATTACTACGACCTGGATTACACCTACGCCTTGAACGATCGGGTCAGCCTCAACCCCGGCCTGCATGCCTATCACACGCAAGACACCGGCGATGCGCTGCTGGGCCACATCGACAACAACACCTACAGCCTGCATTTCACCGTGGGGGTTGGCGATCACAGCGTTACCGCGGCCTATCAGCGGGTCAACGGCAACACGCCGTTCGACTACATCAGCCAGGGCGACAGCGTCTACCTCGACAACTCCCAGCAGTATTCGGACTTCAACGGCCCGAACGAACGCTCTTGGAAACTCAAGTACGCCTACGACTTTGTCGGGCTCGGCCTCCCCGGCCTGACCTCGGCGATCTCTTACTCCCGAGGTGAACTGGACCTGACCAAGGTCGATCCGGACAGTCCCGGTTATGCCTCGTGGTACAGCGCTGACGGCAAAAACGCCAGGCACTGGGAACGTGACATCGACCTCAACTACGTGGTTCAGGGCGGCAAGGCCAAAAACCTGGCGCTGCGCCTGCAATGGGCGACCAACCGTGGAGGCAACGGCTATGGCGCGCTGGATCAGGACACCGATGAATACCGGGTGATCGTCGACTACCCGCTCAATGTCTTCTAAGCTTCAATAAGCAAAAGGCCAGCATGTTTTGCTGGCCTTTTTTTTACTCGGGATTTATACAGGCGCACCGAACGCAAATGGTTTCCGGGATTCTGCCTGAGTCTTGCAAAACACTTTAATAACGCCTCATTAGCAGAAGTAGAACCATGAGTGTGAGCAGTGCGACATCTCACCACCCGGTCCGGTCGACGCGATCGGAGCGGCTCCTGGTTCTCGGCAGTTTGCTGTTGGTGATTGCGATATTGAGCATCGTCGCGTTCCTGCTCATTCGCGAACGCGCCAATGCTGAACAGTCGGCCACTCGTGCAGCAACCAACATCGTGCAACTGATCGACGCCGACGTGCTGCGCAATGTCGAACTCTATGACCTGTCCTTGCTCGGCTTGATCGCCGCCTCCCAGCGTGAAGACCTCAAGAACGTTTCCCCTACCATCCGACACCTGGCCTTGTTTGACCGCGCCACTGCCGCGCCGTACAAGGGCGACATTTTGTTGCTGGACAACAAGGGCGACGTGATCGCCGACTCGGCCTCGGTAGACCCCAGAAAGGGCAATTTTGCTGACCGCGAATACTTTCAGTCGCACGTGAACAATCGCGACCCAAGCATGCTCATCAGCCGTCCTTTCCGCTCCAGACAACCTGAACATGAATGGCGAATCAGCTTCAGTCGCCGAATCAGCGGCTCACAGGGCGAATTTCTTGGCGTGGCCGAAGCCGCCATGCGCTTGAGTTATTTCGATCAACTGTTCAACAGCTTGAGCATCGGTCGTGACAGCTCGGTCAACCTGATCAGCTCGGACGGGATTCTTCTGGCCCAGGAGCCCCGCTTGGCCGAGGAGCTGATTGGCAAGGACTTCAGCAGCCGTCCCAACTTCCAGCGCATCGTCAAAGAAGGCAACGGCAGCTTCACCGGTGTTTCAAGCCGCTATAAGGACAAACGCCTGTACACGTTCTCCAAGGTGGGCAACTTGCCGTTGATCGTCATCGTTGCACTGTCCAGTGATGAAGTGTTTGCCTCGTGGAAGCGTACGGCGGTGGTGGTTAGCGTTGCGACGATGGCGCTGTGCATCGGCTTGCTCTGGCTGACCTGGCTGCTCAGCCGCGAACTGCGCCTGCGCCACCACGCCGAACAGGAACTGGCGCAACTGGCGGCTACCGATCCCTTGACCGGCCTGGCCAACCGCCGAACGCTGGATCAGGTGCTGCGGCATGAGTGGTTCCGCGCTCAACGTTCCGGCCAGCCTTTGTCGCTGCTGATGATTGATGCCGACCATTTCAAAGCGTTCAACGATCGTCATGGGCATCAGGCTGGCGATGATGCGTTGCGCTCGGTGGCCAAGGTGATCGCCGACAATGTGAGACGACCCGCTGACCTGGTCGCCCGTTATGGCGGTGAGGAGTTTTCGGTGATTCTCGCGGAAACCGACAGCCAGGGTGCACAACAGATTGCCGAACACATCCGCGCGACCGTAGAGCAGTTGCCGCGGGTGGCAGGTGCCGAGTCGCCGATTACTGTCAGTATCGGTATCAGCACCTGGACCACCTCCACCGACATCAGCCTCGAACAGCTATTGTTTGCAGCGGACAAGGCGCTGTATCAGGCCAAGGAAAGTGGGCGTAATCGGGTAGTCGCAGGATGATCGTTCCCACGCTCCGCGTGGGAATGCAGCCCGGGACGCTCCGCGTCCCTTTCGAGAGCTGGAACGCGGAGCGTCCCTTGAGGCATTCCCACGCGGAGCGTGGGAACGATCATCGCAATGCGTGGGAACGATCGACTTTCCAGGCATAAAAAAAGGCCACCCGAAGGTAGCCTTTAAAAACTAGAGAGGTTTTTACTTACACGGCCGCAACTGGACGCATGTAAGAGATCGGTGCAGTGCTGGCGTCTTCGAAAGTCACGACTTCCCAAGCATCTGTCTGCTCAATCAACTTGCGCAGCAGCTGGTTGTTCAATGCATGTCCGGACTTGAAGCCCTTGAACTCACCAATCAGGCTATTGCCCAGCAGGTAGAGGTCACCAATTGCATCGAGGATCTTGTGCTTCACGAATTCGTCTTCATAGCGAAGGCCGTCTTCGTTCAGTACGCCATCCGCGTCGACCACAATAGCGTTTTCAACGCTGCCGCCGAGTGCGAGGTTGTGCTTGCGCAGGTACTCGATATCACTCATGAAACCAAAGGTACGGGCGCGGCTGACTTCTTTTACAAACGAAGTGCTGGAAAAATCCACGCTTGCACTTTGTGTGCGGTTACGGAAAACCGGGTGATCGAAATCGATCTCGAAACTCACCTTGAAGCCTTCGAAAGGGACGAAAGTGGCGCGCTTGTCGCCGTCTTCCACTGTCACTTCCCGCAGGATCCGGATGAACTTCTTCGGTGCGTCCTGTTCTTCCAGGCCGGCCGATTGAATCAGGAATACGAAAGGTCCAGCGCTACCATCCATGATCGGAACTTCAGACGCGGAGAGCTCGACGTAGGCGTTATCGATGCCCAGGCCAGCCATGGCCGAGAGCAAGTGCTCCACCGTATCCACTTTGGTGTCACCACTGACCAATGTGGTCGACATCGTGGTTTCACCAACGTTTTCCGCGCGGGCAGGAATCTGCACCACAGGGTCGAGATCGGCACGAACAAACACAATGCCGGTGTCGATAGGTGCGGGCTTGAGGGTCAGGTATACCTTTTCCCCGGAGTGCAGGCCTACACCTGTAGCACGGATAATATTTTTCAGTGTGCGTTGTTTAATCATGGCTTGGGCCGCTTCAGCGCAAATTGCGAACTGGTATCAACAAAGGCTGGCGATGATAGCAGACCAGACCTTTGCTGAACACCAATCACCTTCATAGCCCTGATACATTCCATCAATCGGCCTGACGACGCAGGAAAGCCGGGATGTCCAGGTAGTCCAGATCATCTTGCGGATTCATCTTCGCGGCAGTCGCAGCACCGGCCTGAGCCTGGTTGCGCATGACGGTCGGACGATCCAGATCACGGTAGTTCACAGCAGGCGCTTCCTGACGCGAAGACGCTTGTTGCTGCGGCTGCGAAGCCACGGACGTGTGCATGGTGTTGTCGATGACCTTCACAGGCTTCTCGATTTTTGCGCCCAAACCAGTGGCTACTACTGTTACGTGCAGCTCGTCGCGCATGTCCGGATCGATAACGGTACCGACCTTGACCATCGCGTGCTCGGAAGCGAAAGCTTCGATGATGCTACCCACGTCGGAGTACTCACCCAGGGACAGGTCAGGACCGGCGGTGATGTTCACCAGGATGCCGCGTGCACCTTGCAGGTTCACGTCTTCCAGCAATGGGTTGCGAATGGCCGCTTCGGTGGCCTCACGTGCACGGTTCGGACCGCTGGCGCAGCCAGTGCCCATCATCGCCATGCCCATTTCGCTCATCACGGTACGCACGTCGGCAAAGTCGACGTTGATCATGCCCGGACGCTTGATGATGTCGGAGATACCGCGAACGGCACCGGCCAGTACATCGTCGGCCTTGGCGAATGCGGACAGCAGGCTTGCGTCCTTGCCAAGGATGGTCAGCAGCTTCTCGTTGGGAATGGTGATCAACGAGTCGACGCTTTCAGACAGCAGACGGATGCCTTCATCGGCGATCTGCATGCGCTTGCGACCTTCGAACGGGAAAGGACGAGTCACCACCGCAACGGTGAGAATCCCCATTTCCTTGGCCACTTCAGCAATGATCGGCGCAGCACCGGTACCGGTACCACCGCCCATGCCAGTGGTGATGAACACCATATTGGTGCCCTGCAGGACTTCGGCAATGCGCTCGCGATCTTCGAGAGCGGCCTGACGACCTACTTCAGGGTTGGCGCCAGCGCCGAGACCTTTGGTCACGCCGGTGCCCAGTTGCAGGATGGTCCGCGCGCCGATGCTTTTCAGCGCTTGGGCATCAGTGTTGGCGCAGATGAATTCAACGCCTTCAATGTTGCTCTTGACCATGTGGTTGACGGCGTTGCCGCCGCCTCCGCCAACACCGATAACTTTAATAACCGGGCTTGCGGGGATGTTGTCTACGAGTTCGAACATTTTCCCTCTCCTTTCATTTCTCTAGTTTTTTCGCCTACTGCGTTTTGCTGCTTTTACCGCTTGCCGCTTGAACCTTGTCGCTTGAATCTGCTTCGTTAGAAGTTGCCTTGTACCCAGCTCTTGATGCGATCGAGCAAGGCGGCTTTCGGTTCTTCATTGCTGTAGCTGTCGCGGCTGCTGATGCCCGAGAAGGAAATCCCGTCGGACTGCTTCTGCAGGCCGTACATCAACAGGCCAACGCCAGTGGAATAAATCGGGTTGCGGACCACGTCGTCCAGGCCCTTGACGCCATGCGGCACGCCCAGGCGCACCGGCATGTGGAAGATTTCTTCGGCCAGTTCGACTGCGCCTTCCATCTTCGACGTACCACCGGTCAGCACGATGCCGGCCGGGATCAGGTCTTCGTAGCCACTGCGACGCAGTTCGGCCTGGATCAGCGTGAACAGCTCGTCGTAACGCGGCTCGACCACTTCGGCCAGGGCCTGACGGGACAGCTCGCGCGGTGGACGGTCGCCGACACTTGGGACCTTGATGGTTTCACCGGCACCGGCCAGTTTGGCCAGGGCGCAGGCGTAGCGAATCTTGATTTCTTCGGCGTACTGGGTCGGAGTGCGCAACGCCATGGCGATGTCGTTGGTCACCTGGTCGCCCGCAATCGGGATCACTGCGGTGTGACGGATCGCGCCTTCAGTGAAGATCGCGATGTCGGTGGTGCCGCCACCGATGTCCACCAGGCACACGCCCAGCTCTTTCTCGTCGTCGGTCAGGACCGAGTAGGCCGAAGCCAGCTGCTCGAGAATGATGTCGTCGATTTCCAGGCCGCACCGACGCACGCATTTTTCAATGTTCTGTGCGGCGTTGACGGCGCAGGTGACCACGTGAACCTTGGCTTCCAGACGTACGCCCGACATGCCCAGAGGCTCACGAACGCCTTCCTGGTTATCGATCACGTAATCCTGCGGCAGGGTGTGCAGCACGCGCTGGTCTGCCGGGATCGCTACAGCCTGGGCGGCGTCGAGCACGCGCTCGAGGTCGGCGGAGCTGACTTCGCGATCACGAATCGCCACGATGCCGTGGGAGTTCAGGCTGCGGATGTGATTGCCGGCCACGCCGACGAACGCCGAGTGAATGCGGCAACCAGCCATCAGCTGCGCCTCTTCGATCGCGCGCTGGATCGATTGCACGGTGGACTCGATGTTCACCACCACGCCTTTCTTCAGGCCACGGGACGGATGGGTACCGATCCCGACGATTTCCAGCGTGCCGTCGTCCGAGACCTCGCCGACCAGCGCCACCACCTTGGAGGTGCCGATATCGAGACCGACGATCATTTTGCCGCTTTGCACGTTTGCCATGGTCCTGCCTCTTCTTAATTCTTCGCGACAGCGGGTTGGGCTGTCGTGGGCGCTACAGGTTCCCGCCAGCCAACAGCGAGGCCGTTGGCGTAGCGCAGATCGATGCGCGCAATGTTCGTAATCTGTTCTTTAAGCGTCTTGTCATAGATGGCAATGAAACGGCGCATCTTTTCCAGCAGGTTGCCGCGTCCCAGCAACAGTTCGATTCCCGGGCCCGCGCTGCCGGCGCCGGTGGTCAGGAACCAGCTACCTCGATCGCGCAATTCCAGGCGCGCAATCGAGAAGCCCAACGGCCTGAGCATCTGGCTCAGCACCTGGTATTGCTGCATCACTTGCTGTTGGGCCCGTTGTGGGCCGAACAGCTGTGGCAAATGTTCGTAGTTCGCCAGCTCGCGCGGGGTGAACGCCTGGCCCTGGTTGTTCAACAGCGATTCATCGCCCCAACGGGCCACCGGCAGTTGTTCTTCCAGGCGGATCACCACTTGATCCGGCCACACCCGACGCACTTCGGCGTGGGCAATCCATGGCATCGTTTCCAGCTCGGTACGCATGCTCGCCAGGTCGATGGTGAAGAAGCTCGACGCCACGTACGGGGCGATCCGTTGCTGTATTGCTTGCTGGCTGATGTAACTCAGGTCGCCCTGCACGTTGATCCTGGTGATCGGCCGGTCGGCGTACGGCAACAAACGCTGCGCGCCTTCGTAAGTACCGAAACCCAGTGCGACCAGCAGCACCGGCCAGAACAGGCTTTTCAGAAAACCGAAATTGGCTTTCGGCAGGCGCGCAGACATCGGCTCTTTGGCCACCATTCGGCTGGCACCTCGCGGTACCGGCTTGCGGCCGGTCGGTGCGGAGGGCTGATGTCTCAGCTGTGCGCCTTGCATGGTCTTAACCTCGCGGCTCAATGCTTGCGGCCAGAATCGCCAGAACCAGTTGCTGGAAATCCAGACCGGCAGCACGAGCCGCCATCGGCACCAGACTGTGATCGGTCATGCCCGGTGCGGTATTGACTTCCAGAAACCAGAACTGCCCGTCGGCGTCCTGCATCACGTCAGCCCTGCCCCAACCGGCGATACCCAGCGCCTCACAGGCTTTCGCCGTGAGGTCCATCAGTTCTTTTTCTTTGTTGCTGTCCAGGCCACACGGAATCCGATACTGGGTATCGCAAGCCACGTACTTGGCGTCGTAGTCGTAGAAGCTGTGCGTCGTGCCCAGGGCAATCGGTGGCAACACCTGGTCACGCAGGGTGGCGATGGTGAACTCCGGACCTTGAATCCATTGCTCGACCAACACTTGCGAATCGTAGGTACTGGCCGCTTTCCACGCGTCGATCAACTCCGACGCGGAGGTCACTTTGGCCATCCCGATACTTGAACCTTCATGGGCCGGTTTGACGATCAAAGGGAAGCCCAGTTCCGTCGCCGCCGAAATACAATCGGCCTCGCAGCTCAGTACGGCATGGCGTGGCGTCGGAATACCGAGGCTGTGCCAGACCTGTTTGGTCCGCAGCTTGTCCATGGCCAGCGCCGAAGCAAGAATGCCGCTGCCGGTGTACGGAATACCCAGGCATTCCAGCAGGCCCTGCATGCTGCCGTCTTCACCGCCACGACCGTGGAGAATGATGAAGGCGCGATCGATTTTTTCGTTCAGCAGGCGCTGCAACAGATCATCGCCCACGTCGAGACCGAACGCGTCCACACCGGCGCTTAGCAGCGCGTCGAGAACCGCGTTACCCGACTTGAGGGAAACCTCACGCTCGGCACTCTTGCCGCCGAAGAGCACGGCGACGCGGCCGAAATCTTTCGGCGCGACAGTGGAGACGAGGTTGGCGTAAGCAGCAGTCATTTCAACTTCCCCACACTCGGCGCAGCAACGGCGCCAGCGAACAACGGACTTTTCAACAGTTTTGGAGCAAGACCACCGATGTCACCGGCGCCCTGGCACAGCAGGATGTCGCCAGCACGCAGCAGCGGCTTGACCACCGGCGCGAGATCGACACCGCGCTCGATGTAGATCGGGTCGAGCTGACCGCGCTGACGGATGCTGTTGCACAACTTGCGGCTGTCGGCGCCCGGGATCGGTTCTTCACCGGCCGGGTAGACTTCCATCAGCAACAGGACGTTGGCGTCGGCCAATACATTGACGAAATCGTCGTACAGGTCACGGGTGCGGCTGTAACGGTGCGGCTGGTAGACCATCACCAGACGGCGTTCCGGCCAGCCACCGCGCACGGCTTTGATGACCGCGGCAACTTCGGTCGGGTGGTGACCGTAGTCGTCGACCAGCATCACGCTGCCACCGTCTACCGGCAGTTCGCCGTAGACCTGGAAGCGTCGACCGACACCCTGGAACCCGGACAGGCCCTGGACGATGGCTTCATCGCTGACGCCTTCATCGGTGGCGATGCAGATGGTTGCCAGTGCATTCAACACGTTGTGGTTGCCCGGCATGTTCACCGAGACATCCAGCGGATCGCGATCAGGACGCAGCACGGTGAAGAAGGTCTGCATGCCCTGCTGACGCACATTGATCGCACGCACATCGCAGTCGTCGCCGAAGCCATAAGTCACGGTCGGACGTTTTACCAACGGCAAGATTTCACGCACCACCGGATCGTCCAGGCACACCACCGCCAGACCGTAGAACGGCAGGTTGTGGAGGAACTCGACGAAGGTTTTTTTCAGTTTGTTGAAGTCACCGTCGTAGGTCGCCATGTGGTCGGCGTCGATATTGGTGACCACGGCCACCAGCGGTTGCAAGTGCAGGAAGCTGGCGTCGCTTTCGTCAGCTTCCGCGATCAGGTAACGACTGGTGCCCAGCTGGGCATTGGTGCCCGCGGCATTCAGACGGCCACCGATCACGAATGTCGGGTCCAGGCCACCGGCGGCGAACACCGAAGCGATCAGGCTGGTGGTGGTGGTTTTGCCATGGGTACCGGCGACGGCGATGCCGTGGCGGTAGCGCATCAGCTCAGCCAGCATTTCAGCGCGAGGCACCACCGGGATGCGGCGTTCCAGGGCAGTGGCGACTTCCGGGTTGGAGGTGTTCACGGCACTGGAGGTGACCAGTACGTCCGCGTTCGCGGCGTTCTCGGCGCGGTGGCCGATAAAGATCTGGGCGCCGAAGGACTCGAGACGCTCGGTCACCGGTGAAGCTTTCAGGTCGGAACCGGACACTTCATAGCCCAGGTTCAACAACACTTCGGCAATGCCGCACATGCCCACGCCGCCGATCCCGACGAAATGGATGCGACGGATGCGGCGCATTTCCGGTTGCGGCATGGCTTTCTGATTCTCAACCATGGGCCACCTCCAGGCAGGTATCGACCACGTTACGGGTTGCATCGGGTTTGGCCAGGCGGCGTGCCGCGGTAGCCATGTCGGTGAGTCGTTGTGGTTGCATCAGGACCTCTGTCAGGCGTGCGGCAAGATCCGCTGCGCCAGTCGTTCTTTGCGGCATCAGGAAGGCAGCGCCTTCACGGGCCAAATAATCGGCGTTGCGGGTCTGGTGATCGTCGATCGCGTGGGGCAAAGGCACCAGCATCGAGGGCAGACCGGCGGCGGCCAGTTCACTGATGGTCAACGCGCCTGCGCGGCACACCACCAGGTCGGCCCAGCCATAGGCTTGGGCCATGTCTTTGATGAAAGGCTGCACTTGCGCCTCGACGCCAGCCGCGCGATAGCGCTCTGCAGTCACTTCATCGTGGTTTTTGCCGGCCTGATGAAACACTTCCGGGCGCAGGTCGGGGGCGACTTGCGACAGGGCTTCAGGCAGCAACTTGTTCAACGGTTCTGCGCCCAGGCTTCCACCCAGGATCAGCAAACGCGCCTTGCGACCGGCCAGAGCCTGTCGCGGTGTTTCGAGGAACAGCTCGGTGCGCACCGGGTTACCGGTGGTCCGACGGCTGCCCGACAGAGTAAAGGTGTCGGGGAACGCTTCACAGACTCGGGCGGCCAACGGCACCAGCAACCGATTGGCGGTACCGGCCACGGCGTTCTGCTCGTGAACGATCACCGGCACACCAGCCAGTTTGGCGGCAACGCCACCGGGACCGGTCACATAACCGCCAAAGCCGACGACACACACCGGCCGCAGCTGACGAATGATCGCCCGTGCCTGCCAGATCGACTTGAGCAACATGAATGGGGCCTTGAGCAGGGACAATTTGCCCTTGCCACGCAATCCGCTGGCATTGATCCGATGCAGTTCGATGCCGGCCATCGGGACCAGTTCGTTCTCGATGCCACGCGGTGTCCCCAGCCAATGCACGGTGTAACCACGGGCCTGGAATTCGCGAGCACACGCCAGCGCCGGGAACACGTGGCCACCGGTGCCGCCCGCCATGATCAATACGTTAGCGCCCATGGGTCGGCTCCTCGGCGAAGTCACTCTCATGGAACTCCATCTCTTCGCTGCCCAAGTGGGTTCGACTTTCCCACTCGATGCGCAGCAACAAGCCGAGACAGGCACAGCAGATCACCAACGAGCTACCGCCGTAACTGAGAAACGGCAGGGTCAGACCCTTGGTTGGCAGCAGACCGACGTTCACCCCGATGTTGATCAGGAACTGACCAATCCATAGGAACGACAAGCCGTACGCGATGTAGGCGGCGAAAAACTGCTTGGCCTTCTCGGCCCAATAACCGATGTACATCCCGCGAATACAGACAAAGGCGAACAGCGCTACCGTGCACAAAGAACCGACGGCACCCAGTTCTTCGGCCAGGACCGAAAACACGAAGTCGGTGTGGGCTTCCGGCAGGTAGAACTGTTTCTGCACGCTGTTGCCCAGGCCAACGCCCAGCCATTCGCCGCGACCAAAAGCGATCAACGCTTGAGACAACTGATAACCGGCACCGAACTGGTCGGCCCACGGATCGGCAAAGTTGGTCAGGCGCGCCATTCGATACGGCTGCACTTGAATCAGCAACACCACCGCCCCGACCGCCAGGACAACCATCAGGGAAAAACGGAACAGCCCGACCCCGCCGAGGAACAGCATCGCCGCAGCAGCGCCCATCATCACGACAGTGGCGCCGAAGTCCGGCTCCATCAGCAACAGACCCGCCATTGGCAGCAGAACGATGAACGGCTTGAAGAAGCCCATCCAGCTTTCACGCACTTCTTTCTGGCGACGCACCAGGTAACCGGCCAAGTAAATAACGACAAATACCTTGGCGATTTCCGACGGCTGAACGTTGAAGAAACTGAAGCCGATCCAGCGCATCGAACCGTTCACTTCACGGCCGATCCCCGGGATGATCACCATCACCAGCAAACCGAACGCACCAATCAGCATCAGCCAGCCCAGGCGTTGCCAGGTGGCGATCGGAATCATCATGGTGACGATGCAGGCACCCAGGCCCAGCACCACGTAGATAAGGTGGCGAATCATGTAGTACAGCGCGCTGCCCGACTGCACCGCCGCCACTTCGGTCGATGCCGAGGCAATCATGACCAGCCCGAGGCCGATCAAGGCCAGGCAGCCGGCGAGCATAGGGAAGTCGAGGTCGATACCGCGCCCGGTGATGATCGGCGACGGGTAGGGCTTGATGATGTTCATCAGGCTCATGCCAGGTCCTCCACAGCGCGGACGAACTGGTGACCACGGTCTTCGTAATTCTTGAACATGTCGAAACTGGCGCAGGCCGGCGACAACAACACGGCGTCGCCCTTCTCTGCGATGGCGCGGCATTGCTCGACCGCTTCGATCAGCGAGTTGACGCGAATCAGTGGCACGGCATCGCCGATGGCTTGAGCAATCAGCTCGGCGTCACGCCCCATCAGCACCACGGCGCGGCAGTTGGCCGCCACCGGATCACGCAAGTCCTTGAACTCGGCACCCTTGCCATCGCCACCGGCGATCAGCACGAGTTTGCCGTCGATGTCCGCGCCCAGGCCTTCGATGGCCGCCAGTGCGGCACCGACGTTGGTGGCTTTGGAATCGTTGTAGTAGCTCACGCCATTCAGGTCACGGACCCACTGGCAGCGATGCTCGAGCCCGGCGAAGGTGCGCAGGCTCGCCAGCATCGCGTCGAACGGCAGGCCGACGGCGTGGCCCAGGGCCAATGCCGCCAAGGCGTTGGACTGGTTGTGGGCACCGCGAATTTTCAGCTCGCGCACTGGCATCAGGTTCTGGAATTCGAAGGCCAGGTACTTCTCGCCGTCTTCTTCGCGGATACCGAATGCCTTGAAATCAGGCTTGCTCAAACCGAAGGTCCAGCATGGCTGGCCTTCGCCAATCAGCGGACGGCTCAAGGCATCCTGACGGTTGACCACAAACTGCCTGGCACCCCGGAAGATCCGGTGCTTGGCCAGGTGATAAGCCGGCAGGCCGCTATAGCGGTCCATGTGGTCTTCGCTGACGTTGAGCACGGTCGCCACTTCGGCGTTTAGCTGATCGGTGGTCTCGAGCTGGAAGCTCGACAGTTCCATCACGTACAGCTCGACGTCGTCGCTGAGCAGGTCCAGCGCCGGCGTACCGAGGTTGCCACCGACGGCGACACGCTTGCCGGCCGCCGCAGCCATCTCGCCGACCAGTGTGGTGACGGTGCTTTTCGCGTTGGAACCGCTGATGGCGACGATCGGCGCCTTCGCGTTACGCGCGAACAACTCGATGTCACCGGACAATTTCACGCCACGGGCGGCGGCAGCCTGCAGGGCCGGGGTCGCCAGCGCCAGGCCGGGGCTCACGTAGAGCTCGTCGGCGCGGCACAGGAATTCGACGTCCAGCTCGCCACAACGCACTTCCACGTGCGGATAGTCACGCTTGAGCGTGGCCAGTTCCGGTGGATTTTCCCGCGTGTCGGCAACAGCAAACGACGTGCCCCGGTTCGCCAGGAAGCGAACCAGGGACATGCCGCTCTTGCCGAGGCCGACAACGATGCGGAAGTGGTCAGAAGCGATCAGAGACACTCGTTCTACCTCAGCTTCAGGGTGGCAAGGCCAACCAGTACGAGAATCACGGTGATGATCCAGAAACGGACGATCACACGCGGCTCGGGCCAGCCCTTGAGTTCAAAGTGGTGGTGAATCGGTGCCATGCGAAACACACGGCGACCGGTCAACTTGAAGGAGGCAACCTGGATCACGACGGACAGGGTCTCCATCACGAACACGCCGCCCATGATGAACAGAACGATTTCCTGACGGACGATCACCGCGATGGTGCCCAGTGCCGCGCCCAGCGCCAGTGCGCCGACGTCGCCCATGAACACCTGGGCCGGATACGTGTTGAACCAGAGGAATCCGAGGCCCGCGCCGATCAACGCGCCGCAGAACACAATCAACTCGCCTGCGCCCGGCACATATGGAATCAACAGGTATTCAGCGAATTTCACGTTACCCGACAGGTAGCAGAAGATCCCCAACCCGCCGCCGACCATTACGGTGGGCATGATCGCCAGACCGTCGAGGCCGTCGGTCAGGTTGACCGCGTTGCTCGAGCCAACGATCACGAAGTAAGTCAGGACAATGAAACCTATGCCCAGCGGAATGCTGTGGTCCTTGAGCATCGGCAGGATCAGGGTGGTTTCTACCGGTGTTGCCGCGGTCATATAAAGGAAGATCGCCGCGCCCAGGCCGAACACCGACTGCCAGAAGTACTTCCAGCGACTCGGAAGGCCACGGGAGTTCTTCTCGATCACTTTGCGGTAATCGTCGACCCAGCCGATCGCGCCGAACAGCAAAGTCACCAGCAGCACGGTCCACACGTAACGGTTGCTCAGGTCAGCCCACAGCAAAGTGCTGACGCCGATGGACGACAGAATCAGCGCGCCGCCCATGGTCGGGGTGCCGGACTTGGACAGGTGCGATTGCGGACCGTCGTTGCGAACGGATTGACCGATCTGACGATTCTGTAACGTGCGGATCATCCACGGGCCGTAGCACAGCGACAAAACCAACGCGGTCAGCACACCGAGAATCCCGCGCAGGGTCAGGTACTGAAAGACCGCGAAGCCTTTGTAGAACTGTTGCAGATACTCCGCTAGCAGCAGCAGCATTAATGTTTCTCCAGGCTGGTCCCGCACAAAGCGGCGACGATGTTTTCCATCGCGGCGCTGCGCGAGCCCTTGATCAAAATGGTGGTGTTTGTGTCTTGCTCGGCGCCCAGGGCCTCGATCAGTTCAGCCTGCGTGCTGAAGTGAAAGGCCTGCGGACCGAAAGCGTTCACGGCGTGAGCCATCATCGGCCCGACGGCGTAAAGCGCGGAAACCTTGCCGCGGGCGTACTCGCCCACATCGCGGTGCCCCTGCTCCGCCCAATCGCCCAACTCGCCGATATCCCCGAGCACCAGAACGGTGCGGCCGGAAAAGCCGGCGAGTATATCAACGGCGGCGCACATGGAGGTGGGGTTCGCGTTATACGTGTCATCAATTACGCGCATGCCATTGCTGGCCAGTTGCGCGACGGTGCGGCCCTTGACCGGTTGCACCGCGCCCAGACCGGTGGCGATGCCGAACAGCGACACGCCCAGTCCATGGGCGGCGGCGGCGGCGGCCATGGCATTGGCGACGTTATGGGTGCCGAGCAGGTTCAGTTGAACGCGCTCCATACCTTCAGGGCTGTGCAGGTTGAAAGCCGGACAACCGCGAGCGTCGCGGTCCAGATCGCTGGCGTAGAAATCGGCACTGACATTGCTCAGGGCGAAGGTCAGCACTTTGCGACCGGCAGCGCGGGTCTTCCAGATGTCGAACGCCTTGTCGTCAAGATTGAGAACGGCGACGCCATCGGCATCCAGCCCTTCAATAATCTCGCCCTTGGCTTCAACGATTTTTTCCGGCCCGCCGAACTCGCCGACGTGGGCGGTCCCGGCGTTGTTGAGCACGGCGACATGCGGCTTGGTCATGCCGACGGTGTAGGCAATTTCGCCAAGACGCGACGCACCCAGCTCAATCACCGCAGCGGTATGTTCCGGTGCAAGTTCGAGCAGGGTCAGCGGCACGCCGAGGTCATTGTTCAGGTTGCCACGGGTCGCCAACACCGGACCGCGCGTGCGCAGGATGCTGGCAAGCATTTCCTTGACCGTGGTCTTGCCGCTGGAACCGGTGATGGCCGCGACAGGATGGGTGTAAGCCGCACGGTTCAATGCACCGAGTTGCCCCAGCGCCTGACGCGTATCTTTGACCAGCAATTGCGGCAGTGCGCTGTCGGCGACTTCATGCTCGACCAACGCCGCCACGGCGCCTTTTGCGGCGACGTCATTGAGATAGTCGTGACCATCGAAACGCGGGCCGGCCAGGGCAATAAAGAGTTGGCCTGGCTTGATCGCACGGCTGTCGATGCTGACGCCGTCGAAGCTGGCATCGGCAGAAACCAGGCGGGCATTCAGCGCGCCGGTCAGTTCGCTCAGTTTCAAGGCTTTAAGCATGGGCCACCTCCCACGCGCTCAAGGCGTGATCGGCCTCGACCAGATCGGAGAAAGCATGACGCTGGCCGTTGATTTCCTGATAGTCCTCGTGACCTTTACCGGCCAGGACAATCACGTCATCCGCCGAAGCGTTGGCGATCAATTGGGCAATCGCCTGGCCACGGCCTGCGACGAAGGTGACTTTATCCACAGCGGTAAAACCGGCGCGGATGTCGTCGAAGATCACTGCCGGGTCTTCAGTGCGCGGGTTGTCATCGGTCACCAGCACGCCGTCAGCCAGACGCTCGACCACTTCAGCCATCAGCGGACGCTTGCCGCGATCGCGATCACCACCGCAACCGAACAGGCACAGCAAACGACCTTTGGCGTGAGGACGCAGGGCCATCAAGACTTTTTCCAGTGCATCCGGTGTATGAGCGTAATCGACCACCACCAGGGGCTGAGTACCGCCGCCGAGGCGCTGCATGCGTCCGGCCGGGCCTTCGAGTTTTGGCAGGACCTTGAGAATTTCGTCTAGCGCGTAGTCAAGACCCAGCAAGGCGCCGACCGCGGCCAGCACGTTGCTCAGGTTGAAGCGACCGAGCAAGGTGCTGCGCAGATGATGCTCACCCTGCGGCGTGACCAGCGTGGCGCGCACGCCCTCGTCATCGAACTGCGCTTCACGGCAATAAAGGTAGGCCCTGGAGTCTTCCAGGCTGTAGGTGATCAAGCGCGACTCACCATCATCAGCGGCCAGTCGGCGGCCGAAATCGTCGTCGAGGTTGACCACCCGGCACTTCAAATCATTCCAGGCAAACAACTTGGCCTTGGCTTCGCCGTAGGCTTGCATCGTGCCGTGGTAATCCAGGTGATCGCGGGACAGGTTGGTCATCACCGCCACATCGAAGGCCAGTGCGGTCACGCGCCCCTGATCCAGACCGTGGGAAGAAACTTCCATGGCGACGGCTTTGGCACCGGCCTTTTTCAGGTCGGCGAGGGTTGCCTGCACGGCGATCGGGTTCGGCGTGGTGTGCAAGCCGCTTTCGAGCGCGCCGTAAAAACCGGTACCCAACGTGCCGACGATGCCGCAGTGCTGGCCGAGCAAATCCAGGGCTTGTGCAACCAACTGCGTCACGCTGGTTTTGCCGTTGGTGCCGGTCACGCCGATCAGGTTCAGGTGACGACTAGGGTCACCGTAAAAACGCCCGGCAATGTCCGACAGCTGCGCCGCCAGGCCTTTGACCGGAATCAGCGGGACATCGGTAATCGGCAATACGGTCGCGCCTTCGACTTCATACGCCACAGCGGCAGCGCCGCGTTGCAGGGCGTCGGCAATGTGCGCGCGTCCGTCGAACTTGCCGCCAGGGACGGCGAGAAACAGATCGCCTGCCCGCACGTTGCGGCTGTCCAGGGTCAGTTCGCGGATCAACAGATCGCGGCCGGCGTGGGCGAAAATCTTGTTCAAGCTCAGAGACATCAGCCTCGCCCTCCATTGGCTTTCAGCGGAACGACCGGTGCTGCGTTCGCTTGTTGAGTAGGTGTCAGGTTGTCCGGGGTGATGTTCATCAGGCGCAAGGTCCCGGACATCACTTTGCTGAACACCGGGGCCGATACCAGACCACCGAAGTAACCGGCCTTGGACGGTTCATCGATCACCACCACGATGGCATAGCGCGGATCACTCATCGGGCCGAAGCCGGCGAACAGCGAGCGGTAGGAATTCTCGGCGTAGCCTTTGGTGCCGACCGACGTCTTGCGCGCGGTACCCGACTTGCCGCCCACGTGATACGCCGGCACTTGCGCACGGAATACACCGCGCGGGGCTTCGATCACTTGTTGCAGCATGGTTTGCATGGTCTTCGCGACAGCTTCCGGCAATACCTGTGTGGTTTGCGGTGCCTTGTCGGTTTTGATCAGGGTCAGCGGCGCGAGGCGACCGTTGTTGGCCAGGGCCGAGAAAGCGTGGACCAACTGGATCGCGGTCACGGAGATACCGTAGCCGTACGACAGCGTGGCGGTTTCAGCCTTGCGCCATTCGCGGTAGTTCGGCAGGTTGCCGACGCGCTCGCCCGGGAAGCCGAGGCCGGTGTCCTGGCCGAGGCCGACTTTTTGCGCCAGGCGGAAAATCGTTTCGCCGCCGATATCGAACGCGACTTTACTCATGCCGACGTTACTGGAGTTGATCATGATGCCGGTGAGGTCGAGCACCGGGCCTTCGGATTTGGAGACGTCCTTGATGGTGTATTTACCAATCTGCAAGGTGCCCGGATAAACCTCGACGGTATCGGTCGGCTTCCAGCGCCCGGTTTCAATCGCGGCGCTCATGGAGATCGCTTTCATGGTCGAACCCGGTTCGAACACGTCGATCATCGCGCGGTTACGCATCATCGCCGGTTGCAGGTTGCGACGGTTGTTCGGGTTGTAGGTCGGCTGGTTGACCATGGCGAGGATCTCGCCGCTCTTCACGTCCATGATCACCAGACTGCCGGCCTTGGCGCCGTTCTCGATGATTGCATTACGCAGCTCACGGTTGGCCAGGTATTGCAGACGCAGGTCAATGGACAACGCCAAGGGCTTTCCGGCCTTGGCGTTTTTGGTGACCTGAACATCCTTGATAAGTCGGCCACGCCGATCCTTGATCACCTGCCGCTTGCCTGGAACCCCGGCCAGCCATTCGTCGTAGGCCAGCTCGACGCCTTCACGACCGTGGTCATCGATGTCGGTAAAACCGACCATATGGGCAGTGACTTCACCGGCCGGGTAGAAACGGCGGAATTCTTCGATGCCATAAACGCCCGGCACTTTCAGATCGAGCACGGACTGGCCTTGCTCGGGGGTCAGCCCGCGCACCAGGTAAATGAATTCTTTGTTGGCCTGGGCTTCGAGACGTTCGGCCAGGGCTTTCGGGTCCTGCCCCAAGGCAGCCGCCAGTGCAGGCCACTTCTCTTTGGCCGTTTGCATTTCCTTGGCATTGGCCCAAAGGGTGGTGACCGGGGTACTCACGGCCAAAGGCTCGCCGTTACGGTCGGTGATCAGACCACGGTGAGCCGGAATCGGAATATGACGAACGCTGCGCGCATCGCCCTGACCTTTAAGAAAGGCACGGTCGACCACCTGCAGATCGATAATGCGCCAGGCAATCGCCGCGACCATGACGCCGAGCAAACCCAGTACCAGGCGGAACCGCCATGGAAAGAGAGCGCCCTCGAGTTTCATCATGGCGCCACCATCTGCACTTCAGCGGCGCCAGGAATGCGCATCTTCAGTTGCTCGGTCGCCAGGACTTCGATACGGCTGTGGGCGGTCCAGGTGCTCTGTTCGAGAATCAAACGGCCCCACTCCGCTTGCGCCTTGTCGCGCACGCTCAACTCGTTGTACAGGGAGTTCAACAGTTGACGGTTCCAGTGGGCGCTATAGGAAACGCCGATGGCCGACACGAGCACGCCAATAAACAGCAGAAACATGAAAAAGCTTCCGCCGGGAAGTGGCTTGGCGAAAAGCTTGCTCACCGCAGCTTCTCCGCGACGCGCATGACGGCGCTACGGGAACGTGGGTTGGCTTTGAGTTCGGCCTCGGAGGCGGACTGCGCTTTGCCATGGATTTTGATTATTGGTTCGAAGGCGACGTGACGGACCGGCAGATTACGCGGCAGGTTGTCGGCTTCGCCTTTCACCAGTTTGCGCATGAACAGCTTGACGATGCGGTCTTCCAGCGAGTGGAAGCTGATGACCACCAGGCGGCCACCGACTTCCAGGCATTCCAGTGCGGCTTCGAGGCCGGCTTCCAGATCACCCAGTTCGTTGTTGACGTGAATACGCAAGCCCTGGAACGCACGGGTCGCCGGGTTCTTGCCCTTTTCCCATGCAGGGTTGGCGACTTTCAGGACTTCAGCCAGATCGGCAGTGCGCTCGAACGGCTTGATGTCGCGACGCTCGGCCACGGCACGGGCCATGCGGCCGGAAAAACGCTCTTCGCCGTATTGCTTGAATACACGGGCGATTTCTTCCACCGGGGCGGTGTTGACGAATTCGGCAGCGCTGATCCCGCGGGACGGATCCATGCGCATGTCCAGCGGGCCATCGTTGAGGAAACTGAAGCCGCGTTCAGGGTCATCGAGCTGCGGCGAGGACACGCCGAGGTCGAGCAAAACGCCGCTGACCTTGCCGGCCAGACCACGTTCGGCGACTTCCGAACCGAGCTCGGCAAAGCTGCGCTGCACAACGACAAAGCGGCCGTCTTCGGCCGCTAGCGTTTGCCCGGTGGCAATCGCTTGAGGATCCTTGTCGAACCCGAGTACCCGACCCTCGGGGCCGAGCTGACTGAGGATCAACCGGCTGTGTCCGCCGCGCCCGAACGTACCGTCCAGATAGCAGCCATCAGGACGTACGGCGAGAGCCTCCACGGCTTCGTCGAGCAGTACGGTGATGTGGTTAAAGCCGCTATCAATAGTCACAGGATCAAATCACGCAGTTCATCAGGCATGGCGCCCGGTTGTTGAATGGCAGCCAGGTCAGCGGCAGAAACCGCATCCCAGGCATCCTCGTCCCACAATTGGAACTTGTTCAGTTGGCCTACCAACATCGCGCGCTTATCCAACTTGGCATATTCACGAAGACGCGGCGGAACCAGAAAACGACCACTGCCATCGAGCTCGAGGTCGACGGCATTACCAATCAGTAAACGTTGCAGGCGGCGGTTCTCTTCGCGAAGCGAAGGCAGTGCGCGCAGTTTGGTTTCAATAATTTCCCACTCATCGAGGGGGTAAACACACAAACACGGATCAACGGCATCAATTGTGACGATTAACTGACCGGAACTACGCGAAACGAGCTCGTCACGGTACCGGCTCGGCATAGCGAGACGGCCCTTTGCATCGAGACTGATAGCGTTAGCTCCGCGAAACACGTCAGCGTTTCTCCAAATATTAGCGTTTTGAGCTCAAAAAACCCACTTCATGCCACTTTCCGCCACTTGCGCACACTATAGGAATGCGGCCACCGCACCGTCAAGGCGCGGATTAAAGGAAAACCCTTACAGAACTGAGATTTAGGAGCGTAAAAGGAGGGGTAGCGAGAATTTGGCGCATCATCTTGCTCAATAACTTGAATCAGCACTGAAAGCTGCGTTCGAAAGTTAAAGTAGTTTGTTAAGAGTAAGATTTTTTCGGTATTAGGAAAGTGCTTCTGCTGTTGATTCTGTAAGGAGGGAAAAAGCTACTACAGGCGCCCTGCTCAATGATTAAAGCAGGGAGGGGAAAAAGGTGGAGAGTCGATCTGTAAGCCGGGTTCTGTCTTGAACAGTCATTCGTCTACGATGGCCATCACTGGACATCTTTAGCAACCTACCCGGTCCCAGCGCGGGCCACGCCTTGGGACCCTATTTGGTCTTGCTCCAAGTGGGGTTTACCTAAGCCACGAACTGTTGCCAGTCGTGCGGTGCGCTCTTACCGCACCTTTTCACCCTTACCGGCGCCGAAGCGCTTAGGCGGTTATTTTCTGTGGCACTTTCCGTAGGCTCACGCCTCCCAGGCATTACCTGGCACTTCGCCCTATGGAGCCCGGACTTTCCTCCCCCCCCTAATTTTCATAGAGGGCAGCGACTGTCCGATCGACTCTCCGCGGCGAAGATTAACGGCAGAGCGGCCGAAGGACAAGCGCTAAACGCCTTGGACTGCGCCTGCACGTCGGTTTCTATTCGCCCTTCTGCTTATCCAGCGCGACCTGATAGAGCACATTCTTGCGCTCGCCGGTAATTTGCGCCGCCAACGCTGCGGCTCGCTTGAGCGGCATTTCTTCAAGCAACAGATTCAGAATGCGCATGGCTTCACTGCTGACGGCATCCTCGGTCTCGGGGGCAGACCAACCCGCCACCAGCACCACGCATTCACCACGCTGCTGATTGCTGTCTGATTCGACGAACTCGCGCAACTCAGCCAATGGCAAACCTTTAAGGGTTTCGAACGTCTTGGTCAGCTCACGCGCCAGCAACGCCGGACGTTCGCCACCAAACACCAACTCCATGTCTTGAAGGCACTCAAGGATCCGGTGCGGGGCTTCATAAAAAATCAGCGTGCGCGGCTCTTCCTTTACCAACTCAAGACGGGCGCGCCGACCGACAGCCTTGGCCGGCAGAAAGCCTTCGAAAATGAAACGGTCCGACGGCAAACCCGCCGCCGACAACGCCGCGATCAACGCACAGGCCCCCGGAACCGGCACCACATTGATACCCGCAGCACGAGCCTGACGCACGAGGTGATAACCCGGATCGGAAATCAACGGCGTGCCGGCATCTGAAATCAGTGCCACATCGTCGCCGGCAAGCAAACGAGTGATAAAGCGGCTACCTTCATCCCGCTCATTGTGTTCATGGCAGGCCGCCAGCGGTGTAGGAATGCCGAAATGCTGCATCAATCGCTGGGAGTGACGGGTATCTTCGGCGGCGATCAGGGCGACGTCGCGCAGGATTTTCAGCGCACGCGCACTGATGTCGTCCAGGTTGCCGATGGGCGTCGCCACCACATAAAGCGAGCCAGCAGCGGAATTCAAAGCACCTGGAGCAGTCAAAGCGCACACCTCATTATCGGTAAAAGCCGCCATTGTAGCGCGTCGCGACGCTCGCGATACGCGCAAGCAACCCTCGGTTTTGCAGCCTTTTGTGCAGTGCCGCAACATTTGCACGAGCTAAATTGATCGATTCACACCAGTAACATCGCGCCCCGGCCAGTGCTTGGGTACAATTCCACGCTAATTTGATCGAGTATCAGGAACACTACATGATCGCTTGCCTGCGGCTGTTCACTGCCCTCTGCCTTGCTGCCTTGCTGGCGGCTTGCGCCAGCTCGCCCTCCTCCAGCCTTGGCGAACTTCCACGGACCCCGGATGCCAGTATCGAGCAACTGCTCGCACAGGCCGCTGAAAGCAAAGACCCGGAAAAAGCCTCCCTGTTGCGCCTGAGCGCGGCAGACCTGGCCTATCGCCAGGGGAATGCCGGCCAGTCCGCGCAAATCCTGCAACAAGTCCCCGTCGAAACACTCAAGCCTGGCCCACAGGTTTTCGCCAGTACCCTGGCGGCTGAACTGGCCATGGTTCGCAATCAGCCCAAAGCGGCGCTGACTGCCTTGAGTCATCCGAGCCTGCAACGCCTGAGCGAACTGCCGGTCGAGCAACAGGTTCGCACCGGTACCGTCCATGCCCGCGCCCTTGAAGCCGATGGCCAGACACTGGCCGCCGCACGGGAGCGCATCTTCATCGCGCCAATGCTTGAAGGTGAAGCCGCCAGCAAAAACCACGAAGCGATCTGGACATTGATCGCCTCGCTGCCGACCGATCAATTGCAGCCGAGCGCCACCGACGACCTCGGCGGCTGGATGGGCCTGGCGCAGGCGGTGAAAACTGCCGGCACCCTGGAACAACAGCAAGCCGCGATCGACAACTGGCGCGCCCAGAATCCAAAGCACCCGGCCGCCATTCAATTGCCGCTGCCACTGACCAAACTCAAGGAACTGGCCAGCCAGCCCCTGAGCAAAATCGCCCTGCTGCTGCCACAAGATGGCCCGCTGGCCTCGGTCGGCAGGGCACTGCGCGAAGGTTTCATGGCTGCTCACTACCAGGCCCAACAAGCCGGGCAGAAGCCGCCAGCCATCGAGTTCTATGACAGCACGCGTCTGACATCCCTCGATGAGTTCTATCGCAAGGCCCAGGCCGACGGCGTGCAACTGGTCATCGGCCCGCTGGAGAAACCGCTGGTCAAACAGCTCAGCGCTCGCCCGCAACTGCCGATCACCACCCTGGCGCTGAATTACAGCGAAGGCGCACAAGGTCCGGCCCAACTGTTCCAGTTTGGTCTTGCGGCAGAAGACGAAGCCCGCGAAGTGTCCCGCCGTGCTCGCGCCGATGGCCTGCATCGCGCAGCCATCATGGTGCCGAAAGGCGAATGGGGCGATCGCGTCTTGAGAGCATTCAGCCAGGATTGGCAGGCTAACGGTGGCAGCATCGTCGCCACCGAACGTGTCGATCAACCGGTTCAACTGGCCCAGCAGATTGCCGACATGTTCCAGCTGCGTCAGAGCGAAGGTCGTGCCAAGAGCCTGCAAAGCACCGTTGGCGGGCAGATAGCCGCCCAACCTTCGCGTCGCCAGGACATCGAGTTCATCTTCCTCGCTGCAACACCTCAGCAGGCCCAGCAGATCAAGCCGACCCTGAACTTCCAGTACGCCGGCGACGTGCCGGTCTATGCCACCTCCCACGTGTTCAGCGCCAGCGGCGATGTGAACCAGTACAACGACATGAACGGCATTCGCTTCTGCGAAACCCCATGGTTGCTGGAAACCAACGATCCGCTGCGCAAACAGGTCACCGCTCAATGGCCACAAGCTGCTGGCAGCCTGGGCCGCCTGTACGCGATGGGTGTCGATGCTTACAGCCTGGCACCACGCCTGGGCCAACTCAAGGCTCTGCCGGACAGCCGCATCGAAGGTCAGTCGGGCAGCCTGGGCATGACTCAGAACCAGCGAGTCGTGCGCCAGTTGCCGTGGGCACAGTTTGTCAGCGGTCAGGTTCAACGCCTCCCGGATACTCCGCGCTGATGCCCGACAGATCACGCCAGCAAAGCGGTAAAGATGGCGAGCGCCATGCGCTCGAGCATCTTCAACAACAAGGTCTGCGCCTGTTGGCGCAGAACTGGTTGTGCAAACGCGGCGAGCTTGATCTGGTCATGCTTGATGGCGATACAGTAGTATTCGTTGAAGTCCGCTACAGAAAAAACACTCAATGGGGTGGCGCGCTCGGCAGCATCGATGAGCGCAAACGGCAGAAACTGATAATTGCCGCGCAGCACTTTCTTCAGCGCGAGTCGCGTTGGGCCAATTCCCCTTGCCGTTTCGACGTGGTTGCCATCGACAGCAACCTCGATCAGTTGAACTGGTTGCAGAATGCCTTCGACAGCTGATCGCGCGCGCCCCGAACCGGACACTTTCACCCAACACTTTTGCTCTTTGCTTTGCGGGCTGCACATTCATGTGCCGAGTAGCCGCGCTAATTAAGGTCACACAGATGGACATGCAATCCCGAATTCGCCAGCTTTTTCAGGCCAGTATCGATACCAAGCAAATGGCGATGGACGTACTTGCACCGCACATCGAGCAAGCCAGCCAGGTGATGGTCAACGCCCTGCTCAACGAAGGCAAAATGCTGTCCTGCGGCAACGGCGGCTCTGCCGGGGATGCCCAGCACTTTTCGTCCGAGCTGCTCAACCGCTTCGAGCGCGAGCGCCCGAGCTTGCCAGCGATTGCGCTGACCACCGACAGCTCGACGATTACCTCGATCGCCAACGACTACAGCTACAACGAAATCTTCTCCAAACAGATCCGCGCCCTCGGCCAGCCGGGAGATGTATTGCTGGCGATTTCCACCAGCGGCAACTCGGCAAACATTATTCAAGCGATCCAGGCCGCACATGATCGCGAAATGGTTGTCGTAGCATTGACCGGTCGTGATGGCGGCGGCATGGCGTCGCTGCTATTGCCCGAGGACGTCGAGATTCGCGTACCGGCCAACGTCACCGCACGTATTCAGGAAGTCCACCTGCTGGCGATCCATTGCCTTTGCGATTTGATCGACAGCCAATTGTTCGGGAGTGAAGAATGACCCCTAATCGCCTAGGCCTTCTGGCCTTGACCCTGTGCCTCGGCATCAGCGGCTGCACCTCGGTGGTTAAAGCCAGCCGCGAAGCACCGATTGAAGATGACCGCGGCACGCGCACCTTCGGCAGCAAGATCGACGACTCTCTGATCGACACCAAGGTCGGCGTGAACATTGCCAAGGCCGATCCCGCCCTGGATAACGACTCGCACATCGTCGTCACCAGCTTCAATGGCGTCGTGCTGCTTGCCGGACAAACCCCGCGTGCCGACCTCAAGGCCAAGGCTGAACAGGCCGCTGCGGCTGTTCAGCGCGTGAAGACAGTCCACAACGAACTGCAAGTCCTGCCACCTTCCGGCTTCCTGGCTCGCCAGAACGACACCTGGCTGACCTCCAAGATCAAGACCCAGATGCTTACCGATCCGAACATTCCGGGCTCGCGCATCAAGGTTGTCACCGAGAACGGCATCGTCTACCTGCTGGGTCTGTTGACCAAACAGGAAGCGGCCCAAGCCACCAATTTGGTACAGGGCGTTTCCGGCGTGCAGAAAATCGTGAAGCTGTTCGAATACATCGACTGAACCAACCCTGCCGACGATGACGATCTCAGGATCGCCATCGCCGGCAAGCCGTGCTCCTACACGTAATAAAAAAGGCGATCCTTTCGGATCGCCTTTTTTATTACTTCACCACTTTCAAACTGGGTCGACCGCTGGGACGCGGTGGCTCACTGTCGGGTGGCGGAATATCGTCATCCGGCTCGATCTCTTCGTCGTCTTCCATAGGCGATTCCAGATCGAACACCATGCCTTGACCATTCTCCCGAGCGTAAATGCCCAGGATCGATGCGATAGGCACGTACAGGGTGTGTGGCACGCCACCGAAACGCCCTTCGAAGCTGACCGCTTCGTTGTCCATGTGCAAATGACGCACGGCTGCCGGTGATACGTTCAGGACAATCTGTCCGTCACTGGCAAAACCTTGAGGCACCTGCACCGACGGATACTCGGAGTTGACCAGCATGTGCGGGGTGCAATCGTTGTCCACAATCCACTCGTAGAGCGCGCGGACCAGATAAGGTCGACTGGAGTTCATAGCGGCTCCTTAAGCCTTAGCGCATATCGCGTTCGACACCAGACAGACTCGCCTGGAAAGCCTCACGCGCAAACGAGCGCTCCATATAATCAAGCAGCGGCTTGGCAGGCCGCGGCAGTTCAATACCCAGAATCGGCAATCGCCAGAGTATTGGCAATAGGCAGCAATCCACCAGGCTTTGTTCCTCACTGAGGAAAAACGGCTTGTCGGCGAACAGCGGCGACACGCCAGTCAGGCTTTCGCGCAGCTCTTTACGAGCAACGACACGGGCTGCTTCCTTGGATCGGGAATCCAGGATCAGATCCACCAGACCACACCAGTCACGCTGAATACGATGAATCAGCAGACGGCTGTTGGCACGCGCCACGGGATAAACCGGCAATAAAGGCGGGTGCGGGTAACGCTCATCCAGATATTCCATCACCACGGTCGACTCCCACAACGCCAGGTCACGATCGACCAGGGTGGGCAAGCTGCCGTAAGGGTTCACTTCAATCAGTTTAGGCGGCTGGCGACCAGCTTCCACGTAAATGATCTCGGCGCTGACACCCTTCTCTGCAAGTACGATACGCACTCGGTGGGAATAGTGGTCGGCGGGGTCGGAGTAACAGGCCAACCGATTGGTCACGCCCATGGCGGTCCTCCTCGCTTGTTGAAATTATCGGAAACGGAAAAACGCGCGCGCCCAGAGGGCGCCTCCCGTAACGCCTGGACCACCAGGCTCGTTACACCTTAAGAGACGCCCCTGGGCGCGCGCGATTGACAGCAATTTTACAGCAATATCAATGGACGTCTTTCCAGTATTCACGCTTGAGCAAGTATGCGAATACGAAGAAGAACGCCAGGTACAGCAACACATAGGTACCGATGCGCTGATGCTGCAGCTTCACCGGGTTGGCCGAGTAGGCCAGGAAGGTCACCAGATTCTTGACCTTCTCGTCGAACTGCTCTTCGTTCAGCGTGCCGGTTTTCGGCAATACGGTCAGTTGGTCGCAAGCTTCATGAGTCAAAGCCGTGCCAGTCAGCGGATCGTATTGCTTCTTGCCGTCTTCGACGACTTGAACTTGCTTGCAGCCTACCACCTGGCGACCCTGCAGGCCGACCAGAACGTTAGGCATCCCGACGTTCGGGAATACCTTGTTGTTCACGCCCCAAGGACGCGATGGGTCTTCGTAGAAAGATTTCAGGTAACCGTAGAGCCAGTCAGTGCCACGAACACGGGCGACCAGGGTCAGGTCGGGCGGTGCCGCACCGAACCAGGTCTTGGCGTCAGCCGGCTGCATGCCGATGCTCATGTGGTCGCCAATCTTGGCGCCGGTGAACACCAGCTTCGAGAGCATCAGGTCATGCGGAATGCCCAAGTCATCGGCAACACGCTCGTAGCGCTGGAACTTGGCGCTGTGACAGCCCATGCAATAGTTGGCGAACGTACGTGCGCCGTCCTGCATGGCAGCCTTGTCGGAAACGTCGATATCGACCTTTTCCAGCTCCGGGCCACTCGATGTCGATGCGAAAGACAGTACAGGCATCGCCGCAAGAATCAGTACAGCAAATAGCTTTTTCATCAGCCAGTCACCCTTTCCGGAACCGGTTTGGTCTTCTCGAGCCTGGTGTAGAACGGCATCAGAATGAAGTAGGCGAAGTACAGGAAGGTACATACCTGCGACAGCAACGTACGGCCTGGCGTTGGAGCCAGAACACCCAACACGCCCAGGATCACGAACGAAATGCAGAACACCCAGAGCCAGATCTTGCTCAGCCAGCCTTTGTAGCGCATCGACTTGACCGGACTGCGATCGAGCCATGGCAGGACGAATAGCACAGCGATGGCCGCGCCCATGGCGATAACGCCCAGGAGCTTGTCCGGAACCGCCCGCAGAATCGCGTAGAACGGTGTGAAGTACCAGACCGGAGCGATGTGCTCAGGAGTCTTGAAGGCGTTCGCCACTTCAAAGTTCGGCTTCTCGAGGAAGTAGCCGCCCATTTCAGGGAAGAAGAACACGATCGAGCAGAAGATGAACAGGAACACCACCACGCCGACGATATCTTTCACGGTGTAGTACGGGTGGAAGGCAATGCCATCCAGCGGTACGCCGTTTTCGTCTTTGAATTTCTTGATGTCCACGCCGTCCGGGTTGTTCGAACCGACTTCGTGCAGCGCCAGAACGTGCAGCACCACCAGACCGAGGATCACGATCGGCAAGGCAACAACGTGCAGGGCGAAGAAGCGGTTCAGGGTAATACCGGAAATCAGGTAGTCACCACGGATCCACTGGGTCAGGTCGTCACCGATGACCGGGATCGCACCGAACAGCGAGATGATCACCTGGGCACCCCAGTAGGACATCTGGCCCCACGGCAGCAGATAACCCATGAAGGCCTCAGCCATCAACGCCAGGTAGATCAGCATGCCGAACACCCACACCAGCTCACGCGGCTTCTGGTACGAACCGTAAAGCAGGCCACGGAACATATGCAGGTAAACGACGATGAAGAACATCGAAGCGCCGACTGCGTGCAGCATGCGCAGGATCGAGCCGTGCTCGACGTCGCGCATGATGTATTCGACGGAAGCAAACGCTTCTTCCGCCGACGGGGTGTAGCTCATGGTCAGCCAGACACCGGTAACGATCTGGTTAACCAGAACGAGCAGTGCGAGGGAACCAAAGAAATAGAAGAAGTTGAAGTTCTTCGGGGCGTAGTACTTGCTGAGATGGTCTTCCCACATTTTGGTCGCGGGAAAGCGCGCATCAACCCAATCCATGAACTTGCTCATCACGCTTTCTCCGTATCGACGCCAACGACAATGATGTCATCGGTCTCATAGGAATGCGGGGGAACTGGCAGGTTCAAAGGCGCAGGTTGCGACTTGTAGACGCGGCCAGCCAGATCGTAGTGGGAACCGTGGCAAGGGCAGAAATAACCACCTACCCAATCCTTGCCCAGATCCGCAGGTGCCACTTCTGGACGGAAGGTCGGCGAGCAACCCAGGTGCGTGCAGATACCGATCAGCAGCAGAACCTCTGGCTTGATCGAACGCGTTTCCGGGTCGACATAGGTCGGTTGTGTCGAGTTCTTGGAGGTCGGGTCAGACAGCTGGCCCTCGATCTTTTTCAGATTCCCCAGGATTTCCTCGGTACGGCGGACAATGAACACCGGCTGACCACGCCACTCAGCAATCATCTGCTGGCCTGGCTCGATCTTGCTGACATTCACCCTCACCGGTGCACCTGCGGCTTTCGCCTTGGCACTGGGAAACCATGACCCCACGAACGGGACCGCAGCCCCCACCGCTCCTGCAGCACCCACCACGGATGTGGCTGCTACCAAGAAGCGACGCCGGCCTGCATTCACGCCGTCATTGCTCATTCAGTCCTCTCCCATCAGCTTTGTGGCCTGTTAAATCAGGCGTCTACTAAGTAAAAATCTGAACTTATAAAAATTTTGCCGAATGGTAATGAAAAGCCCCAATTCTGACAAGGTAATTACCAAGGGGCTTAACTGCCAAGCCTTGCAGTATAGGGCTTCTACGGCTGTGGCAAGTTGTCACAGAGCAATTCTTTGATAAATCGCGCCCATAAAAAAACGCCCAGCTTCGCAAGGAAACTGGGCGTTCTTTTTTGAACGTAAAAGCGAATTAACGCTTCGAGTACTGCGGACGCTTACGCGCTTTACGCAGACCAACTTTCTTACGTTCAACTTCACGTGCATCGCGAGTAACGAAGCCAGCTTTGCGCAGAGCGCCACGCAGGGTTTCGTCGTACTGCATCAGTGCGCGAGTGATACCGTGGCGGATTGCGCCAGCTTGACCACTTACACCACCACCGATCACGGTGACGTAGATGTCGAATTTCTCGACAGTCTCAGTCAGTTCCAGCGGCTGACGAACTACCATGCGGGCAGTTTCGCGGCCGAAGAAATTTTCCAGGGTGCGGTTGTTGATGGAGATGTTACCAGTACCCGGACGCAGGAAAACGCGTGCGGTTGCGGTCTTGCGACGGCCAGTGCCGTAATTTTGAGTCGCCGACATAATGAACTATTCCGTTAAAACTTCAGTTCTTGGGGCTGCTGAGCAGTATGAGGGTGTACAGCGCCCGCATAGACTTTCAGCTTACGATACATGTCGCGACCCAGCGGGTTCTTAGGCAGCATGCCTTTGACCGCGGTCTCGATCACGCGCTCAGGGGCTTTAGCGATCAGCTTCTCGAAGTTGATCGACTTGATGCCGCCCGGGAAACCGGAGTGGGAGTAGTAGATTTTGTCGGTGGTTTTAGCACCGGTTACACGAATCTGCTCGGCATTGATAACGACGATGTAATCGCCGGTGTCAACGTGAGGAGTGTACTCAGCTTTATGCTTGCCACGCAGACGGCTCGCGATTTCGGTGGCCAGACGACCCAGGGTCTGACCTGCAGCGTCGACGACAAACCAGTCGCGCTGTACTGTTTCCGGTTTAGCAGTAAAAGTTTTCATTCTTTATAGCCTCAGGGGCCGCCCTGTAAATTAGACGGCGGATCTTACTGAATAGTGCGTACTTTGACAAGTCAAAGGCAGCCGGATACAGACGCTTTCGGGGGCTCGGGTCGGCGCGTCCGTTCAACGGCAAGATTCTTCGGCGGCGGCGCATCACTTCCACTGCAGAAAGAGGTGCGCAATTATGCAGATTGCGAAAAATAATTCAACCTGCTTTTATGATTGTTTTGCCCAAGGAGCACCCGATGGACTATCGCCAGCTAGGCCGAACCAATCTGAACGTGAGTGCAATCTGCCTCGGCACCATGACCTGGGGCGAGCAAAACAGCGAGACTGAAGCCTTCGCCCAGATTGAACGGGCCAAGAGTGCCGGGATCAATTTCATCGATACTGCCGAGATGTACCCGGTGCCGCCCAAGGCCGAAACCTACGCCACCACCGAGCGCTACATCGGCAATTACTTCAAAAGCCGTGGTGATCGCGCCGACTGGATCCTGGCCAGCAAAATCGCCGGCCCCGGCAACACCATCGACTACATCCGCGACAAAAACCTGCGACACAACCGCCAGCACATTACCGAAGCCGTGGACGCCAGCCTCAAGCGCTTGCAGACCGACTACATCGACCTCTACCAGCTGCATTGGCCGGAACGCAGCACCAATTTCTTCGGCCAACTCGGCTACAAACACCAGACCGAAGCCAACCTCACGCCGCTGGAGGACACCCTCGAAGCGCTGGACGAACAGGTCAAGGCCGGCAAGATCCGCCACATCGGCCTGTCCAATGAAACGCCATGGGGCACCATGCGCTTCCTCGCCCTGGCCGAAGCCCGTGGCTGGCCGCGCGCCGTGTCGATCCAGAACCCGTACAATCTGCTCAACCGCAGCTTCGAAGTCGGCCTGGCGGAAATCGCTATCCGCGAACAGTGCGGCCTGCTCGCCTATTCCCCGCTGGCGTTCGGTTTCCTGTCGGGCAAGTACGAAGGTGGCGCACGTCCGCCGAAAGGTCGCCTGAGCCTCTACAGCCGCTTCAGCCGCTATTTCAACCCGCAGTCGGAAGCCGCTTGCAGTCGTTATGTTGCACTGGCGCGTGAACATGGCCTGGACCCGGCGCAAATGGCGTTGGCGTTTGTCACGCAGCAACCCTTTGTGACCAGCAACATCATTGGCGCGACCACTATGGAGCAGCTTGAAAGCAACCTTGCCAGCTTCGATCTGAAACTTTCCGATGAAGTGCTGGAGGGGATTGAGGCGATTCACAAGGATCACCCGAACCCGGCTCCTTGATCGATAACTAAAAAGCCTTCGCGAGCAAGCCCGCGCCCACACTCGATCGCGTATCTCTAAGAGAACTCGGTCTAGTGTGGGAGCGAGCCTGCTCGCGATAGCGGCCTGACAGTCGCTGCAAATCAAAGCGACCGCGCAATAATCTCCTTCATGATCTCGTTGGTCCCCGCATAAATCCGCTGTACCCGCGCATCCGCCCACGCCCGGGCGATCGGGTATTCCCACATGAAACCGTAACCGCCATGCAACTGCACGCACTCGTCGAGCACCTTGCATTGCAGGTCTGTGCCCCAGTATTTGGCCATCGCCGCGGTCGGCACGTCGAGCTTGCCTTGCAAGTGCAACTCCAGACAGCGATCGACGAAGACCCGACCGATCTGAATCTCGGTCGCCATTTCCGCCAGTTTGAAGCGGGTGTTCTGGAAGTCGGCGATTGCCTTGCCGAATGCCTTGCGCTCGCGGGTGTAATCCAGCGTCCATTGCAACGCAGCTTCAGCCGAAGCAAGCCCGCCGATGGCCACGGTAAGACGCTCTTGAGGCAATTCCTGCATCAGGTACGCAAAGCCCATCCCGGCCTGCCCCAACAGGTTTTCCTTGGGCACCCGAACATCCTGGAAGAACAGTTCCGAAGTGTCCTGGGCCTTCATGCCGACTTTTTCCAGGCGTTTGCCCTTGGCGAAGCCCGGGGTGTTGGCCTCCACCAGAAACAGGCTGGTGCCTTTTGCACCAGCTTTCGGATCGGTCTTGGCCACGACAATCACCAGGTCAGCGAGAAACCCGTTGGTGATGAAGGTCTTCGAACCGTTGATCACATACTCGTCGCCATCAAGCACCGCGGTGGTTTTCACCCCTTGCAGGTCGGAACCGGCACCCGGCTCGGTCATGGCAATCGCCGTGACCATTTCGCCAGACACCAGTTTCGGCAGGTATTTGTGTTTCAGCGCTTCACTGCCGTAATGCAGGATGTAAGGCGCGACGATGTCCGAATGCAGGGAAAAACCGATACCGGTCAGGCCGAGACGACCGATCTCTTCGATCACCACCGCGCTATAGAGAAAGTCAGCACCCAGGCCACCGTATTCTTCCGGCAGATGCGAACAGAGCATCCCCGCCTCCCCTGCCTTGTTCCAGAGTTTGCGGTCGATAAAGCCTTGTTTTTCCCATTGCCCATGGAGCGGCACGGCCTCTTTTTCGAGGAACGTTCGTACGCTGTCGCGAAAAAGTTCGTGCTCGGAACTGAACAAGGTTCTGGGGATCATGCGGCACCTGTCGTTATTGTTAGCCGGAATTGATCCTCAAAGACTATGCCTCGCCTCCGGCACAGGACACTGGACACATGCGACAAAAAATAAGACGATCCAGCCGTCTGGTGACCACTTTCCCCTATAAGAATAAAGTTGAATTATGTCTAACCAAGTCTCCACGCCCTTGCGGCGCGTCAGCATCCTGGCTATCGATCGGGTTTTCGCTTCCACCCTCATGCAAGCCAAGGATTTTTTCCACCTGGCCAGCCTGCGTTACGGCAAACAACTGGGCCAAGGCCTGACTCCGGCATTCGAAACCCGCCTGGTCAGCCCCGACGGCAAACCGGTGAACAGCTTCAGTGACGTGATCATGCCGGTGGATGGCGGCCTGGAAAACGCCGACATCATTGTCCTTCCAGCCTTCTGGGACGACTTCGACACCCTTTGCCAACGCTACCCACAGGTCCTGCCCTGGCTGCGTCAGCAACATGCTCGCGGCGCAGTGCTGTGCGGCGAAGCCACCGGGGTGTTCTGGCTGGCCGAGGCCGGATTGCTCGACGGCAAGGAGGCGACCACTTACTGGCGCTTCTTCAATGCGTTTGCCGAACGCTTCCCACGGGTTCAGCTCAATCAGGACAAGCACCTGACCGACGCCGACAACCTGTATTGCGCGGGCGGCACCACTTCGGCCTGCGACCTTTACATCTACCTGATCGAACGCTTCTGCGGCGCCAACGTGTCCCAGGCCGTGGCCCGCGACATCCTTTATGAAGTGCAGCGCAGCTACTCGCCAGGACGAATCGGTTTCGGCGGTCAGAAGCTGCACCAGGATGTGATCATCCTGCAGATCCAGCACTGGCTCGAAGAACATTTCGCCGACAAATTCCGCTTCGAAGACGTGGCTCGCGAACACGGCATGAGCATCCGCAATTTCATGCGGCGCTTCCAGACCGCCACCGGCGACAAGCCGTTGCATTACCTGCAACGACTGCGCATCGAAACCGCCAAGGGTCTGCTGTCCGGCAGCCGCAAGAGCATCAAGACCATCAGCTATGAAGTCGGCTATGACGATGCAAGTTTCTTTGCGCGCCTGTTCCGCCAGCACACCGAGCTCTCGCCGAACCAGTATCGGCAGCAGTTTCAACAAGCAGCCTAACGGTTGATACAGGCGCCGCCACGTAATTGCCAAGCGGCGCCTGCTTGCGAATTAAACTGCCTGTACCAACTGTGTTTAAAGATAACGATAAAGTGATTATTTCCCTTACATGAAAAACGGAATGCAGAGTACCGGACAAGTCCTTTGTACTCTTGCGAGCTGCTTTCTCGAATCGCCAATATATTCTTCCCGCCAACTGAACCGCACTTCAGGGAAGATCAATAATGACTACGGACATCACTCCCCAACCTCTTTCATGTAACGACAACACCGACAATCTCCAGACTAAAAAGAACTGGGCAGGTCGATTCCCCAATCCACCGGACTTGTGCTTTGACTACCGGGCGTTAATCGAACAGGAACATGGCGTCGCAAAGGCAACCAATCCAACGCATAAAATATGCATCATCGGCGCAGGTGTTACCGGACTGACTGCCGCCCGGGAACTTTACCGTTGCGGTTTTACCGACGTGACACTGATAGAACAATCGACACGCATCGGCGGCAGACACCTGACCGTCCATGGCCGCCATTCAATAAAAGAAAGTCACACTCCTTTCGAGATGGGCGCCATGCGCTTGCCATTCTTCAATAGGGAAAACGAACCACCTAAAGAGGGTCGATCGCTGATGGCTTATTACGCCAAGGCATTTGACCTGGCGCTATCGGATTTCCCCAACCCGGGAAGCCAGTGGGTGAGTTCGACCGGTATTTATCTCCAGGAAGGCAGCCTGGGTGGTCGTGCGGATCCGCACATGTTGATCTGGACGAACAAAGACGGCTTGACCCCTCCACCCGACGAGGCGCTGCAAACGGTTTATGCCAAGTGGAAAACCTTTGCCGCCAGCATGACTCGCCAGGTTGCGCCGATCTACGCCACGCCGGAATGGGAAGCTGTCTGGGCGGCAATCGTCGAAAGATACGAGCGTGTTTCGTTTCGCGAGCTGGTCTGTATGCCGGTGCTGGACACCTGGGATAAAGACAAACCTGGGGATTTTGGCGGAGTCGGAATGACCTCGCACGAATCAACCCTGTTCTATTCGATAGGCATCGGCGACGGTAGTTGGGGCGCTTTTTATGACGTGTGCGCGCTCTACCCGCTGCGCACCGCCATTTTCGGATTCAGCAGCCGCCTGCAACTCGTTCACGGCAGGGTCGATTCGTGCGGCGAACCGCTTCCCGCGCCGTACTTGCACAGCGATGCTGTTCTCGATGCGAAGGGCTTGCCTTTCGACAGTCCGCGCTATATCGGTCTTGCGGCGCTGGACGAATGCTTGCTGTTCATGAACACCGACAGCGCGCACAAATCGTTCTACGAACATTGTCTTGAAAGGGGCGACGGTTTTTTCACCGACTCTTCCGTCAACAAACTGAAGAAACTGGACGATCAAAAAATACGTGTCCATTACACGTGGAAATTCAGCCAGCCCTGTCAATCGCAGGAACTGTTCAATGACTTTGACGCGGTCATCATGACCCTGCCTTCCTGGCTGATCGAAACGGGTGTCCGGCTCGAAAACTTCAATCAGCACATGTTGCCGTTCGCAATGATCAACGCTTACAAAACAGCACACTGGGAAACCAGCTGCAAAGTGTATGCGCCGTTAAGTAAATCTTTCCTTTCGAGTAACACCAGAATTCCCCAGGCCATTGTGACCGACAGTTTCATTCATGACGTTTACAGCTATCGCTACAACGAGAATTATCCGTACGACTGCATATTATTAAGTTACACATGGGAGGATGACGCCACCAAACTGGCGTTGTTCAACGACCAGGAACTGGTGGCGAAGTGCGTAGAGGAACTCGACCGGATATTGATGAATTGCGCCAATATCCAGGAGAGGATTTCTCCCTATATTCAAACTGAACAAGCGTTGGTCCAACGCTGGATGACGGACAGAAACGCCTTGGGCTGCGCCAAGCTATACAGGCCCGGCACTTATTACGACGCAGTGAGCCTGATGAAGTACAACCGGGATTTCTCACATCTGTCCGGCCTGTATTTTTGCGGAGAATCGTTTTCGGTCGATGCCGGCTGGACAGAGCCCTGTTTTCGCGGCGCCGTGGATGCGGTGATTCATATCTGCAATAAAACCGCAGCGGTGTTCAATGGCGGATTCTGCATGAGCGACTACCCGCAATACCGCATCCGCACCTGAGACCTTGCCCGAACCAATGCGCCTGCGCGTTGGTTCTGCCTGCGTCAAACCGCTCTATTACGCCATCTTGCGCCCCGGCAGGGAAACCCGGGCGCTCTGCCCTGCGCGATCTTCGGACACGGACTACAGCTCAAACGGAAGCCGCTGACTTACGCAAAAACGCCATTTCAACTCTTAATAAACACGCAATTAAACAGCGTGAATAACAATAAAAAGAGGTCATCCCGAATGAGCGAGCCAACAAGTCCTGTTCGTGTAGCAGTTGTGCAATTCGACCCACAAGTCGGCATGGAAAAACGTGCAGGTAATTTGCGTCGTGGTCTGGAACTGGCACTGGAGGCGGTAAATGGCGGTGCCAATCTCATCGTGCTGCCCGAGCTTTCCAGCACAGGTTATTTCTTCAGCAACCGGCAAGATGCGTTCGACCATTCGGAGGCCATTCCCGACGGACCGAGTGTGAAAATCTGGATGGACTTCGCCCGCAACCACAAGGTCTACCTGGTCGCCGGATTACCTGAGCGTGACGGCATGCGGCTGTTCAACACCGGCGTTCTGGTCGGGCCTGACGGTTTTATCGGCAAGTACCGCAAGGCCCATTTGTGGAATCTGGAGAAGCTGTGGTTCACGCCAGGCGACCTGGGCTTTCCGGTGTTTGATACGCCTATTGGTCGTATCGGCCTGTTGATCTGCTGGGATATCTGGTTCCCGGAAGTGCCGCGAATCCTGACTCAGCAAGGCGCGGACATCATTTGCAGCCTGAACAACTGGGTATGGACACCGCCACCGCTGTTCGACGAGGCCGGCAAGTGCATGGCGTCGTACCTGACCATGACCGCCGCACACGTCAACAATGTGTTTATCGCCGCCGCCAGCCGGATCGGCGAAGAACGAGGGGCTCGTTATCTGGGCTGCTCACTGATTGCCGGTACGAATGGCTGGCCGATTGGCGCCGTGGCGTCAGCGGACCAGGAACAAATCCTGTTTGCCGATATCGACATGACCAGCTCCCGAAGCGCGCCCATCTGGAACAATTTGAACGATCTGCATCGCGATCGTCGCGCCGATCTCTACGATCAGATGCTCGGTTACACCCAGCACCCTTGCCTGCCGCGCTGACAAGGGGGCTAACCGATGAACATCACAATCGAAAAAAACCGGCCTGGCGCCAGATCGCCACTGGATCTTGCGATCATCCTGCTGATGATCGGCACGGCACTGCTGATTTTCTGGCTTTCATTCACCCACCGTTCCGTCTGGGAAGCGCATTGGCCAAGCTACAGCGACATGGTCTCGAAGCTTCCCGAACCGGCTGCGTGGTTGCGCTGGGTGCTGGGCGACATCAGCGAGGTGGCGTTCTACAAGCACGAGTTCGCCTCTATCGGGTTGTTGGCCGGCGCCTATCTGGCCTACTGGGCGAATCGCACGGGAAAAACCTGGCAAGGTTTTGCCATTTCCTATGGGACTGGATTGTGGCCGTGGCTGGTGACCAGTTCGTTGCTTGGACTGTTGCTGAGCAACCTGCTGTGGGGCTGGACGGTCACCGCAACCAGTTGGCAACCGACGTTTGCCGCGTTTGTTTCGCTGCCCGCGGCGATGGTGCTGATGTTTGGTGGTGGCTGGAAGGTCACGATCAATGGCGCAATCATGGGCGCCGTGCTGGTCACGCCGACGTGCCTGCTGTTCGTCAACTACGTGTGCAATCCCCTGGGTTTGCCTGTCGTCATCGGCAATGTCCTGGGCATGGCAGTCGCCAGCGTCTTCGCTTTTGTACTTTGCCGTTATCTGCCAAGCCTGGTGAAGTCCGAGCCCTGCGAGCAGCCATCCGCCCCTTCACCCGCAACCGTCAATACCAAAACGCCCGACTACGGGGTGATCTGGAGCTTGCGCCGGGTGCTGGCCGATTTTTCGGAAGCGCCGTTCTTTGGCAATGAGCTGGCCAGCCTCGGCCTGTTGCTGGGTGTATTGCTGGCTTACACCTGGAATCCGATGAGCCCGGTATACGGCTCGGGCCTGCTGCCCCAATTGATCGGTGCCCAGGCGTTGACCTCAGCGCTGGGGGTGGTGATCTGGCGTCGGAAATGGATGTCACGCGGCTGGTATCCCACTTACGTTCCATTGGTGTCCGTGGTGCCGGCGGCCGTTCTGACGTATGGCGGCAGTTGGCAGGTGATCCTCTCGAGCGCACTGCTGGGCGCACTGATTGCACCGCCCCTGGCTTGCGCCATTGCCCAGCGAGTGCCTGCGTACATGCATGCCTACATCGGTAATGTCCTGTCCATGGCCATCAGCACTTTGCTGATCATTCCGATTATCGGACTGCTGATCGCCAACTGATGCACGCTGCCAGCCGGCTGTATCCGGGCTCGAAGCCGGATACAGCCACTTCTCATTACAAACAAGCGAGGTATCACATGGACCTGCCCCAACTGGCCATAGCCGCGCTCGGCGGCACCGTGAGCATGCAAGCCCGGAACGCTGGCGAAGGTGTTGTCCCGACCGTCAGCGGCGAAACCCTGCTGGCGTCGGTACCGGAGCTGACGGCACTGGCCCGGGTCGACGTTGAAACGCTCGGGTTACTGCCCAGCGCCTCACTGGATTTCGAGTTTTTGTTGAGTGTCCTTTCCTGGGCCAACTTTCAGATCAAGCAAGGTGCCGTCGGGGTTGTGATTACCCAAGGCACGGACACCCTTGAAGAAACAGCGGCGTTTTTTGATTACTTGTGGGCGCACGACGAACCGCTGGTCGTGACCGGCGCCATGCGTTCGGCAGCCCAGGCAGGGGCCGATGGTCCGGCGAATCTGCTGGATGCCTGCCGGGTTGCACTGGCTGAAAACAGTCGACTGCGAGGCGTTCAGGTGGTCATGAACGGGCAGATTCACGCGGCATGCCGCGTGCGTAAAACCGATTCGCTGGCATTGCAGGCGTTTTCCTCACCAGCCTTTGGCCCCTGCGGAATGCTTGTGGAAAACATCACCCGCTATTTGCGCCCACCAACCCCGCGAACGGTTTTACCTTTGCCGCAACAGACGACGCAGAAGGTTGCGATGCTGGAGGCGTCGCTCTCTGCCGACACGCTGTTACTGGAGAACATCCTTGAACTGGGCTATGACGGGCTGGTGCTCGGCGGTTTCGGTGCCGGACATGTTTCGCAGAGTTGGGCGGATGTTATCGAAAAGATCGCCAGGAAAATCCCGGTGATCGTTGCAACCCGGACCGGTTCCGGGTCCACCGCGCACTCTTCCTACGGCTTTATTGGCGGCGAGATGGACTTGATCCGCAAAGGTGTATCGATGGCTGGATTTCTTTGCCCGCGTAAAGCCCGGATCTTGCTGTGGTTGCTGATCGGCTGCCAGCGGCAAGATGAACTGGCCAGCTTCCTCCTGGAAGACTGACACAACAACCTGTAGCAGCGAGTAGGGATCTGCAGCACATCTACAAAAAAGGCCTGCAGATGCAGACCTTTTTCATTTTCCGAAATCCTACGGCTTGTGGGCCCGGGACAGGAATTCGTGGGATTGCATTTCCAGCAGGCGACTCAGGGTGCGCTGGAACTCGAAGTTCAGTCGACCGCCGGTGTAGAGGTCCTTGAGCTCGACTTCAGCGGAAATGATCAGCTTCACGTTGCGGTCGTAGAACTCGTCGACCATGTTGATAAAGCGTCGGGCGATGTCGTCGGTGGTGACGCTCATTTGCTCGACACCGCTGAGCAACACGGCGTGGAAGATCTTGCCCAGTTCGATGTAATCGTTCTGGCTGCGCGGGCCGTCGCAGAGTTCGCGGAAGTCGAACCAGGCCACGTCATCGCACGTGCGCAAGGCACGGATTTCGCGGTTCTCGATCATCAGCACATCGTTCTCGATGGCTGCCGTGCATTCCGGCGTCAGGGCGCGGAAGCTCTTGCGAAGGCTTTCGTGGGACGCATCATCCAGCGGGAAGTGGAACAGCTCCGCTTGCTCGAGGTGACGCAGACGGTAATCGACGCCGCTGTCGACGTTGACGATCTCGGTGTGCTGCTTGATCAGCGCAATCGCTGGCAGGAAGCGCGCACGTTGCAGTCCATCTTTGTACAGACCGTCCGGCACGATGTTCGACGTCGCGACCAGGGTCACGCCGTTCTTGAACAGCTCTTCCATCAGCGTGCCAAGAATCATCGCGTCGGTGATGTCGGAGACGAAGAATTCATCGAAACAAATCACTCGCGACTCGTCAGAGAAACGCTTGGCGATGATGGTCAGCGGGTTTTTCTCGCCACCCAGGGTCTTCATCTCTTCATGCACGCGCTTCATGAAGCGGTGGAAGTGAGTGCGGGTCTTTTCCTTGAACGGCAGCGCTTCGAAGAAGGTGTCGACCAGATAGGTCTTGCCGCGACCGACGCCGCCCCAAAAGTACAGGCCCTTGATCGGTGCCGCGTCTTTTTTGCCAAACAGTTTGCCGAACAGGCCCGGCTTGCTCTGCGAGGCCGCGACCAGATCGTCGTACAGGCGCTGCAAATGGCGCACCGCAGTTTCCTGCGCGGCGTCATGGAAGAACTCCGGGCGTTTCAGATCAGCTTGATATCGTTCTAGGGGCGTCATAATTCGTTAGCAAGGCAACAAAAACGGGCCGTCACTGTAGCGACGGCCCGTGGGAATGGCAATCAGCCCTTGGTCGGGCCGAGCCGCTGATTTATTCCTGAACCGGCGTCAGAGCCACTCGCAGGGTCTCGATGGCAGCATCGCGGGCGGCGCTGTCAGCAAAGGCCGGGCTGTCGGCAACGCACTCGCCTTCGAGCCAGACGCTGAAGCTCAGGTCTTCGCTGCGCACGTCCAATGGCTGGCCCGATTGCAGTTGCTTGGTTACCTGGCCCGCGGTTTTACCGTCGGCGAAGTTGCGCGACAGCAGCAGCTGTTCGCCGTCGGCCGCCAGCAGACGAAAGCGGAAACTGCCATCGTCTTCACGGAAACTGACGAAACGCGCGGCTTTCGCGGCTTTCTTCTTGGTCGTCGCCGCGACCTGGGTCTGAGCGACGAAAGAACGCAGGCCAACCGCTTCACGCAGTTCGTGAAGGAACGGTGTCGCCACCGAACGAGCCTTTTTGGCGCCGAGCTGCAGCATGTCTTCCAGGTCCGCCGGACGTTCGATCAACTGGTGATAACGCTCGCGGGATTCGCCCAATTCGCTGTCGAGCAACTGGAACAGACGATTCTTCGCCTCACCCCAACCCAGGCCCTGCAACAATTCGCTGCGGAATTCCTCGGACTGCGCCGGGGTGGCGAAGGCCTGGAACAAGGTGAACAGGTGCGAGTTATCCGGATCTTTCGCCTCGCCCGGCGCGCGGGAGTCGGTGACGATCCGCGAAATCGCGTCCTTCATTTCCTTGGCGCTGCTGAACAACGGAATGGTGTTGTCGTAGCTCTTGGACATCTTGCGACCGTCGAGGCCTGGCAGCGTGGCGACGCTTTCTTCGATCAGCGCCTCGGGCATGGTGAAGAATTCTTTGCCCTGGCCGAACAGGTGGTTGAAGCGCTGGCCGATGTCACGGGCCATTTCCACATGCTGGATCTGGTCACGACCGACCGGCACCTTGTGGGCGTTGAACATCAGAATGTCCGCGGCCATCAGCACCGGGTAGCTGTACAAACCCATGGTGATACCGGCGTCCGGGTCTTCGCCGGTTTCGACATTCTTGTCCACCGAAGCCTTGTAGGCGTGGGCGCGGTTGAGCAGGCCCTTGGCGGCAACGCAGGTCAGCAGCCAGGTCAGCTCGGGGATTTCCGGGATGTCGGACTGGCGATAGAAGGTTACGCGCTCCACATCCAGGCCACCGGCCAGCCAGGTCGCGGCGATTTCCAGACGCGAGCGCTGGATGCGCAGCGGGTCATCGCATTTGATCAGGGCGTGGTAATCGGCCAGGAAGTAGAACGAATCGGCATTGCTGTCACGGCTGGCGATGATCGCCGGGCGGATCGCGCCGGCGTAGTTGCCCAGGTGCGGCGTGCCGGTGGTGGTGATGCCGGTGAGGATACGGGTACGAGTCGTCATGGGTAATCGCTTGTCAGACTGCAATCAATTCGAAAGACGCGGCAGGATCAGATCCTTGAGATCGGTCAGCTTGCCATGAAAAAAGTGTCCGCATTCTGCCACTTTCAGCAGCTCATGGGGGCGCTCGAGTTTCGAGGACCAGTCGTAAACGAGCTGCGGATCGATGACTTCGTCGGTTTCCGGCTGGATCAGCGTCAGTTCGCCTTGCTGCGGCAGTTGATCCTGATCGCCCAGGCGCATCACCGCAGGCGCAACCATGAACAGGTGATTGAGCGGCTCACCCTTGGCTTCCAGACGTCCGCCGAGACTGGCTGCAACAAAACCGCCGAAGGAGAAGCCGAACAGCGTCAGCGGCAACTCGGGGTGTTTGGCCCGCAACCATTCGGCAACGGCCTGGGCGTCGTCGACTTCGCCGGTGCCCATGTCGTGGGTGCCTTCGCTGGCACCGACGCCACGGTAGTTGAACCGCAAAGTAATCAAACCGGCATCGCGGGCGGTGCGCTGCAAGGTCGAGACGACTTTGTTGAGCATGGTGCCGCCCTGCACCGGGTTTGGATGGCAAATCAGCGCCACGCCGCGGGGCTGCTCGTTTTCCAGGTAAAGTGCTTCCAGTTGACCCACCGGGCCATCAATCACTACAGGGGTTTCGCGCATAAGCAAGGAAGGAACTCCGTGACCTCGAATCGGGTCGACTCGTCTAGCAAATTGTCTGTGCCAATCTATTGCGAGTGAATCGCGGTATACAGCGCAGGTTCGAGCCGTTAACGTAAAGCAAAGCCGTTTATAGAGGAAGGACTCGTGGAACACTCGCTCTTAGTTTGGTTGTTACCGACTCTTGCCCTGGTTGTGGGTGTCGCCATTGGTTTCCTGATCGCTCGCCTGGTGCCGAATGCCGCGCCTAGCAGCACGCAACGTCAGCTGGATGACATTCAGGAACGTTTCGACAGTTATCAGAACGAGGTGGTTACCCACTTCAACAGCACTGCAACACTGGTCAAGAAGCTGACTCAGAGCTATCAGGAAGTGCAGGATCACCTCGCCGAGGGCGCCAACCGCCTGGCCCTGGACGAGCAAACCCGCCAACGCCTGCTGGCTTCGCTGCACGCCGATGCGGCAGCCGCCCCACGGGAACGCCTGACGCCGCCGCGTAATCAGGAGCCGCCTCGCGACTACGCCCCCAAAGCCCCGAACGCGCCGGGCATGCTCGATGAGCATTACGGCCTGAAGAAGTAATCAGGTTTCGCGCGACATGAAAAAGCCCTCGGACAAGAGATTGTCCGAGGGCTTTTTTGTTGCTGATGGTTTAGTTGCCAGTTCGGGCCTCTTCGCGAGCAAGCCCGCTCCCACATTTGGAATGCACTCCCCTGTGGGAGCGGGCTTGCTCGCGAAGAGGCCCTGACTGACGGCACAAAAAAGCCCGCCCGATCTGTTGAGGATCGAGCGGGCTTTTTTACGCCTGGGGTTCAGTCAGACGCTTATGGATACTGCTGAACCGTACCTTGCTGTTGCTGACCACCATACTGCTGACCCGGAATCGCCTTCAGGTTGACCTCGACCCGGCGGTTCTGCGCCCGGCCATTGGCGTCGCCGTTGCTGGCAATCGGGTTATCCGGCCCGGCGCCGCGAGCCGACAGGTTGGCACCGCTCACGCCCTGGGACGTCAGGTAAGTCGCCACGCTCTGGGCCCGACGCTGGGACAGGTCCATGTTGTGCTGGCGGCTGCCGGTGCTGTCGGTGTAGCCGACGATCTCGATCTGGTTCTGGCTGAACTCCTTGAGCGAGCCCGCCAGGTTGTTCAACGGCTGATAGAAACCCGAGGCGATGTTCGCCGAATCGGTGGCGAAGGTGATGTTACCCGGCATGATCAGTTTGATCTGATCACCCTGGCGCTGCACTTCCACCCCGGTGTTGGCCATGCTGGCCCGCAGCTTTTTCTCTTGCTGGTCGGCGTAATACCCGTAACCGGCGGCGGAAGCACCGACCACCGCGGCGCCAATCAGCGCGCCCTTGCCACGGTTATCGTGACTGATGGCGGCACCGGCCAAAGCCCCGGCCAGAGCGCCGAGGCCACCGTATTTAGCGGTTTTGCTCATGCCCGCGGAACCACCGTCGGCCTGGCCCTGGTTGTCGTAAGGGTTAGGCGAGACGCAGCCAGACAGCAAGGCCACAGCCGTAGCGACAATAATCAAACGCTGCTTGGTGAACATGTAGAGCTCCTACTTTTTTTGCATTCTGTGGTGCAACGGACAAGGCATTAAACCTTTGCGGGCGTTGGATCGTTTCAGCGGACAAAAATTCCGTCTGTAACAATTAAGCCCGTACAAAAGGATTCTCGCGCATTTCATCGCCAAGACGTGTGTCCGGACCATGCCCGGTCACCACCGTCGCCTCTTCATCGAGGGTATACAGCCGCTGCTTGATCGACCGCACGATGGTCGCCTGATCGCCACCCCACAAATCCGTGCGCCCTACCCCGCGACGAAACAACGTGTCTCCGGCAATCAGCAGCTTAGCTTCTGAAAACCAAAAGCTCATGGAGCCCGGCGTATGACCCGGCGTGTGCAACGCCACGCCACAGCCGCAGGCCAGTTCTTCATCATCGGCCAACCAGCGATCCGGCGGCGGCACCGGGGTGTAGGGCACACCGAACATCTGGCATTGCATCTCCAGGTTGTCCCACAGAAATTGATCTTCTTTATGCAGGTGCAGGGTAGCACCGGTTTTTTCCTTCAACTGACCGGAAGCCAGAAAGTGGTCGAGGTGAGCATGGGTGTGAATGATGCTGACCACCTTCAGGCCCAATGCGTCGAGCCGCGCGAGGATCAGTTCGTGGTTACCGCCCGGATCGACCACGATGGCCTTTTTGGTGATCGGATCGCCGATGATCGTGCAGTTGCACTGCAAGGGGCCGACGGGGAAGGTTTCGCGGATGAGGGCAGTATTGGGGGTTTGCATGGGTTAAATCCTGGTGCCAGGGCTGGGTACTGCGGTTGTGATCCGCAAAATTGATAGGTTATCCTCGCGCCGCGCCAGTTTTGAAACAAGACGGCAGGAAGCCAATGCCTGGTTCAAACGACTCTTGAAGCGTTTTTTCTAACGCTCAGCCCAAAAAGGATAATCCCATGCAAGAAGACTATCTCCTTCATCAGGACATTAAAGGTATCGAAGCCTGGGCACAGGTCTGAACCATGCCTGAGATCCCGATAGACTTCAGCTGTAAAACGACCTGCGCGTTTGTGCCAGGACGCTCGCACCTCAAGACTCAAACCCCTTGCCAGGACTATGTCGCGGCCAGAGAGTCCAACGAGGTGACCTGCATTTCATTGGCCAATGGGGCCGGCTCCCCAGCCAGCTCTGCAATCGGCGCCCAGGTAGCGGTCACGGCGACCCTGGCCTTTGTCTGCAAAAACTTTGAAAGCCTCTGGCAAAACATGGACAAACACAACGCGAAGGCAGCCCAGCGTCTGGTTAATCGCTGCCTCGATGCGTTCAGGCGTAAATCTGCAAAACTTGGCGGCGAGATCAATGACCTGGCCTGCAACTTGTCATTCGTCGCTTACTCACGAGGCCGCTACCTGGCAGGCCACTTGGGCGATGGCGTTATCGCAAGCGCTGATGCGGACGGACAACTTCAGGCCCTTTCTCATCCGGAAAACGGCGAGCTCGCCAACACCGCCCTGTTTCTGACTGACCATAAAGCGGCGTCGCGACTCAGGTTGTACCGTGGGCCAATCGAAGCCACGACTGGCTTCGCGATCATGAGCGAAGGCAGCGCAGAAAGCCTCTATGAAAAATCCAGCGGCGTCCCCGCCCCGGCGCTTCAAAAGCTACTGGAGTTGAATGCAACGCTGCCCAGAAAAAAAATGAAGGAAGTGCTGGCTGACAACCTGCAACAGTCCATTGCCAGTAAAACCGAAGATGACTGCTCCCTGGGCTTACTGTCGATCCTGAAGCCCTGAATCGACGTGAGGCAAACGCCCCGGAGTGACTGCCTCCGAGGAGAAATGACCGAAACCTCTGATCGCAAGGCCCACCTTGTGCCAGAGGTCTTTAATCGGTGATTACTGCAATACACCCAACTCTTTCGCCCTGGCGACCGCCTGCGTGCGCCGTTCAACCCCAAGCTTGCTGTTGATATGGCTGGCATGGGTTTTCACCGTGTGCAGCGAAATAAACAACTGATCGCTGATTTCCTGATTCGAACAGCCTTGGGCAATCAGTCGCAGGACGGCCATTTCCCGCGTACTGAGTTGTTCCGCTGCGGCGGATGACTCCGCCGGACGGGCTGACACTGCCGGAAGCTGCTCTGAAAGGCTCTGCGAAACGGGCGTCGGCACACCGAGTTGAAGTTGGGTACGCAGCCAGTCCGGATGTTCAGCCAACAACCGGTCAAACGGTTGCAGCACTCCACCGGCCGCCGCTTCCAGCGCCTGACCCAGGGCCTTGCGGGCCTCGGGTTCACGCCCATTCCCAAGCAATAACGTCACTTTTTGAGTCAGCGCCATCACGCTGAGCAGCTGCCTGCCGGTTTGCTGCCCATGCTCAAGCAACGCGTTCAATCGTCCTTCGGCCAGCATCGGTTGCCCCTGAATGACCTCCAGCAAGGCCTGTTGCAACTCGATATGCAGCGGTAGTTGCGGATGGAACTCTGGAGGGGCCGCCGCGTGTTCGCCGTTGTAGGTCTGCCCCAAGCGAGCGAGCCAGGCTTCGGCCAGGTCGGTGCGCCCCTGCGATAGCCAGAGTTCGCATTTGACCAGGGTAATCATCGCCAGGTAGTAGATCGGCGGCACATCCCAGATGTGCATCAGGCGCTCGGCTTCGGCAAGTTCGGCGAAGGCTTTGGCGAATTCGCCGCTGCTGCCCTCAAGCCTGGCGATCACGCAGTGACCGATCAATACGCTGATGTCCCGACAGGCGCGTGCCTCATTCAAACCGGCTTGCAAGCGTGCGCGCGCAGCTTGGGGCTGCAAGCGCAGGGCTAGCAAAAAGCCTTCGTACAGAATCAGTCGGGCGCGCACGGCATAAAGTCGTTGCGGGGATAACGGTTGCAGCCGTTGCAGCCCCTGGCGCACCTCATCCAGTGCACGCAGGATTTCCCCTCGCGCTTGCAGTACGCGAGCGCGATCGTAATGGGCCAGCGCTTCGAACAGCGGGTTGCCGACCCGTTGCGCCAACTCCAGAGATTCTCGGTTCAACTCGCGGGCACGCCACAAGTCGCCATCGGCAATGGCCAGGTTGGACAGGGTCGAGAGGCACATCAGGCGTTGCCCGTAGCGTTTAGCGGGCAGGCTCTCCTGCGCTTCGGTGCAATAGCGCAGCGTCAGCTCACGATTGCCGCGCCCGCGAGCAATGATCCCGCTCAGGGCCAGCCATTGCGCCAGCATGGATTTCTGCGCAGTGGCCGATGGGGCCGGCAGGAAGCGGCTCAAATGGCTGACCAATTCCTCGGCGGCGTCCAGTTGACAAGCCAGCCCCAACGCCCAGCTGTACAGCACAATCAGCCGTGGGGTGCTGATCAGCAGGCTGTCGGGCAAATCCATTTTCCAGCGCAGCAACATGCCGACGTTCTGTTCGGCCAGCAATTGTTCTTCGGAGAGGTTCTGCACCAGGTTCGCCGCGACGTCCAGGTGCCCGGCACGCAGCGCCTGCTCAACCGCCTCGTCGAGCAGCCCTTGGGCATTGAACCAGCGACAGGCGCGCAGGTGCAGGCTGGCCGCCGGCACCATCGCTTGAGCGGTAGGCCGGGTGCGCAACAGGTCGGAAAACAAATGGTGGTAGCGATACCAGTGACCGTTTTCATCCAGTGGCACCAGGAACACCTGGTGGGCCAGCAGAAAACGCAGGATCTCGGCACTGTCATGGGCTTCGCGAACGGCATCGCACAGTTCGCTGCAAAAGCGCTCCTGAGGGGCGGTGTCGTAAAGGAACGACTGCACCTCGGCAGGCAGACAATCGATGACTTCTTCCAGCAGATAATCGCGGATCAGCCCTTCCCCGCCATGCAAGGTCTGCGGCAAAGCCCCTTGGGAGCCCGCTTCAGACGCTGCCAACAGCCAGAAACGCAATCCGGCAACCCAACCTTCGCTGCGCTGGATGAGGCTTTCCAGCGCTTCGCCGCGCAAGGAACTGCTGTGCCGATCAAGCAAGGTCAAGGCTTCATCGTGAGTCAGGCGCAAGTCCTGTTCATTCAACTCGAGCAATTGCCGCGACAGCCGCAGGCGCGCCAGATGCCAGTCCGGCCGCTGTCGACTGGTGACCATCACCAGTAAACCGTCAGGCAAGTGATTGAGGAAAAATTGCAGGCAGCGATCGAGAACCGGACCCTGTGCCAGATGGTAGTCATCCAGCACCAACAGCAGGGGCGTATTCGTTGACAGGTGCACGGCCAACTCATCGAGCAAACCGTCCAGCCATTCCTCAAAGGCAAACGGCTGGTGCCGCTGCCGCATTTTCAGCAGCCCCAGGGACTGGCTGCCCAGTTGCGGAAAAAAGTCCTGGAGGCCTTCGAGCATCCGCTCAAGAAAACGTCCGGGATCGCTGTCTCGCGGACTTAACCCCAGCCACAGACTTTGCCAGTGAGCCGGCAAGCCCTGACAGAACTCCACCGCCAACGAACTCTTGCCAAACCCTGCCGGAGCGCTGACCAGCAACAACCTGCCGCCGAGGCCCGCACTCAGGCGCTCGCACAGACGAGGTCGCAGGACATGGCCGTCAGGCAACGGAGGCCGAAAAAAACGCCCGTCCAGTGCCGCGACGGCAACGCTTGCAGGGCCCGGGGGTGGGGACAGATCAGTCATGGCCGGCTCTTGTTTGAAATGCTGTTGGCGGCGTTGCAGATGTCCGCAGCCTAGCGGTAAACGAAGAGGGAATGAAGGTTATTGCTACAAATGGCTACAAAAAGAATACAAGCAATGCCTGATCTGAACTCACCTTGTAGCAGCTGTCGAGCCTGCGAGGCTCGACAGCTGCTACAAGGAATTGTTATGGCCGTAAAAAAAACGCCCCGAACCAGTCGGGGCGTTTTTCGAGGATGCGGCCTCTGTTCAGGGCAGCTTAGCGAACACCATCCTGGCGCAGCGCGGCCGGGGTGAAGTCGCTGGTAGTGGCGGTGAAGCCAAAGTCGTACGCCGATTTCTCTTCGTTCTTCATGCCCAGCGCCAGGTAGCGGCCCGATTGCAGGTCGTACAAGGTTTCCAGGGTGTACCACGGCACTTGGACGTTGTAGTAGTTCTGGGAGTGAGCTTCCGCCACACGCCACAGTTGATTACGACCGTCGTAGTGGTCGATCACCGCTGCTTGCCAGGTGTCTTCGTCGATGTAGAAGTCACGCTTGGCATAGATGTGACGCTGACCTTCCTTCAAGGTAGCCACCACATGCCAGACCCGGCGCAGCTCGTAACGAGTCAGGTCCTGGTTGATGTGACCGGCCTTGATGATGTCGTCGTACTTGAGTTGCGGCGAGTCGAGTTTGTAGGCGTCGGAGGCGATGTACATCTCTTTCTTGCCTTCGAGTTTCCAGTCGTAACGATCCGGCGCACCGTTGTACATGTCCAGATTGTCGGAGGTACGCAGGCCGTCGGCTGCAGTACCCGGCCCGTCATAGGACACTTGTGGTGCGCGACGCACACGACGCTGACCGGCGTTGTAGACCCACGCCGAACGTGGCTCTTTCACCTGGTCGAGGGTTTCGTGCACCAGCAGCACACCACCGGCCAGACGTGCCGGCGCGGTCACTTTCTGCTTGAAGTAGAACAGGATGTTGCCCGGGTTCGCCGGATCGTAATCCTTCATCTTGTCGCGGAATACGAACTGATCCTGGAAGTACACCAGGCTGTACGAGCCGTTCGGCTGCGGCGTGGCCTGGGTCACCAGACGGGTCACGCTGCCACCGCGATAACGGGTGATGTGGTTCCAGATGACTTCGACGCCGGTCTTCGGAATCGGGAATGGAATGGCGGTTTCGAAGTTCTCCAGACCGTTGCCGCCGGACACCAGGTTAGTGGACGTGGCGTTTTTCTTGATGGAGGCAAACACGGCATCCGGCACGGTCGCGCCGCGATGGGACGGGTAGACCGGCATTTTGAAGGTTTCCGGGTAGCGCTTGAACATCGCGTACTGGCCCGGTGCGAGTTTGTCCTTGTACTGGTCGACATTCTGCGCGGTGATGGTGAACAGTGGTTTTTCACTGGCGAACGGGTCGGACAGGAAACCTTTGCTGTCGGCGGTGCCGGCGTTTTTCGCCATCGGCTTCCAGGCCGGGATCGATCCGTCGGCGTTACCCGCCATTTCGGCGCCCATCGGCGTCAGGCTCTTGCCCAGTTTGTCCGCTTCGGCCGCAGGGACCGCCGCCATGACGCCGGTCGCCAGCAGCGAAAGCCCCAGAACACCGACGTGGAACAGACTCTTTGTTATTTTCATAGGTGTGTTCGTCCTGATAATGCAGTGCTTAGAAGTTCACGCCGAAGCTGAGCGCAACGAAATCGCGGTCATCGACGGTGGTGTACTTGCCATCAAAGAAGTTGGTGTAGGCCAGGCTCGCGGTGTAGGTGTTCTGATACTCGGCATCCACACCCAGGCTCACCGCTTTGCGGCCTTCCTCGAAGTTGCCGCCAGGGCCAGGCGAGTAGCCTTCCACGTCATGAGACCAGGCCACGTTCGGCTTGAGGTTCACACCAGCGAAAACGTCGTTGTATTCCCAGATGGCGCGACCACGGTAGCCCCAGGAGTTTGCGGTGGTGAACCCGTCGTTTTCGCAGTAGCGACTGACGTTGTTTTGCGGTCCGCCTGCCAGGGTAGAAGTGTTCAATGCCACGCATTGACCCGCAGACAATGGACCAGGGCCGTAGCTCGGGTCACGGCCGTAACGCGCTTTGTTAGTGCTTTCCAGACCGCCAACGTGAGTAAAGCCGACCTCGCCCACCAGGGTCAGTCGCTCGGCGCCCATCACTTGGTCGAAGAAGTGGGTAAGGGTCGTCTGGAGCTGGGTCACTTCCTTGCGGCGATAGCCTTTTTGATCCTGTCCTGGCGTCCCCTGGAGCACGGAAACGTTAGGGTTCAGCGGCGTCAGACCGGAAAACAGAATGTCGGTGGTGTTGAGCTGAACGGGAGCATTCGGCCGGTAGCTGACTTCACCGCTCCACGCAGTACCTGTCGGTAGCGTGGTGGAGAAGCTCAAGCCATACAGGCGAATATCTTCAGGGTACTCGACGTAGTAGCTGGAATTACCGGCCACGTTCAATGGCAACAAGGTCGGTGCCAGGTTACGCGCGACAGCGAGAGGAACACCCCTGGCCGTCAGCGCGCCTACCAGGCCCGCCGCGCTGTAAGCGCTCGCCGGAGCACCCTTGCCGCTGAAAATCGGCGCACGGCTGTGGTAGTTCATGAAGTAGGCGCCGAACTCGGTGTCCAGCGGATCGAACATGTATTTGAAGGACACGCCGAATTGCCCGCTGTCACGGGCATCGCGATCCGGACCGCGACGAACGATTACGCCTTCATCCGGGTCCCCCAGGTGACGCCCCTGGCAGCCAGGGTGTTGATGCTGGCATTACGCAACGAAGCCGGCAGCCCCGCCGCCGCCAATGCGCTGTTGAGCCCGTTACGGGTGCGCAGTACGGCCAGATTGTTGTCGCAGCCATCCGAAATCACGTCCGGTTGCGAGAAGAAGGTGCCGCAGTTGTCGGTGACGGTCTGGTCCCATTCGAGCTGGTAGAAGGCTTCGGTCGAGAGGTTCTCGGTGAGACTCTGCGAGACGTAGAACATGTTGACCGGGATCAGGCCTTCCTTGATCTCGGCACCGGGACGACGGAACGCGGACACGTCGATCGGGTTGATCGAGTTGATACCACCGCCGATGAAGGTACTTTCACCCCAACTTACTACTTGCTTGCCCAGGCGCACGGAGCCCGGCTGATCGGCAACGGCGTAGTTGTGGTAGACGAAAGCGTCGAGGATCTGACCGCCGGAGGACTTGGCGCCTTCCTTGCGGTTGTTGTCGCTGATGTCCTTGAACGGACGGCTTTCGTCCTTGAGTTCAAAGTCGTACCAGTATTTGCCACGGACGAAAACGCCGGTGTCGCCATATTTCAATTCAAGGTCATGGATACCCTTGAAGATCTTGGAGAACGTTTCGCCACTCTTGAAGTTCAGGTGACCGTCGTCGGAGGTCTGGGACAGGCCACGGCCGCCGTTGTTGACGCCGATGAGGTTCTTGTTGGGACTTTGAGTCGACCAGCTGGAACCGATCGACAGGGACGAGTCGAACTGACCTTCGATTTCCCCAACGTTGAAACTGACGCCGAATGCTGGCCCGGCGAGCGAAGAGGCAAGACTGACCGCCAGGGGCAGTTTTGCCCGGCGCCAGAACTGGTTTACTGATGTCATCGACGCTACTCCATGTGCATTATTGTTATGGCAGTGAGCACTTTTAAAAACGCTTGGATGACGGGGAGCCAAGGTGTCCCCAAGTCATTCCAAAGTTGCATCGCCCCGGTTTGTGCGTTTGCCCCGTTCTTAAAAATCCTTGAGCGGACTATAGCCAGCAGGTAGTACTGCTTGATCCCTCTAAAGTGTGATTTGCAGCTGCCAGCCACTCTGGAACAGTCCTTTGCCAAGCCGACACCCGTCGGCACGGCAAGAATGGCTGAAATTTCAGATTTGACAAGCCAAGCGCTTGCTTGGTGGGGCTGGCGTGCCCTTTTTGGGCACGCCAGGTGACGCTTAAAGCGTCGAGAGGAAGGTGCTGTTGTTGGCTTGCCATTCGGTGATGTCGACACGAATACGCTTCTTGTCGAGTTTGCCGACACTGGTCTTGGGAATTTCAGTAACAAGGGCGATCTGGCTTGGGATGGCCCACTTGCTCAGGTGCCCCTGTTCCACGAACGGCTTGAGGTGTTCCTTCAGTTCCTTGGCCCCAATCTCATGGCCTTCGCGGACCACCAGCAGGGCGAACGGACGTTCGCCCCACTGCGGATCGGCGATGCCCACCACTGCTACTTCGCGTACCGCAGGGTGGCGACTGATCAAGTCTTCAAGGTCCAGGGAGGAGATCCACTCGCCGCCGGTCTTGATCACGTCCTTGATCCGGTCGCGAATGTCGATCACACCCATGCTGTCCAGAGTCGCCACGTCACCGGTGTGCAACCAGCCTCCGGCCCAGAGCTCTGCGCCTTTCTGCGGTTCCTTGAAATAGCCCTCGGTGAGCCACGGCGCACGCAACACCAGTTCGCCCTGGGTCTCGCCATCGGCGGGCAGGAAGTTGCCGTCGGTATCGACGATCGCCGCTTCCACCAATGGGCCTGGTACACCGGCCTTTATCCTGTACGTGGTGCGTTCGTCTTCGGTGCCGGCCATCAGCTCGTCATTGAGGTGTGCACACGATACCAACGGCCCGGTTTCCGACATGCCATACGCGGCGGTCAGTTGAATGCCCTTGGCCTTGGCCGCGTCGTAAAGCGCATGGTTCAGCGCGCTGCCGCCGATGACGATTTTCCAGCCGCCGAAATCCGTGCCTTGCGCCGCTTTGGCATTGAGGACCATTTGCAGGATGGTCGGCACGCAATGGGAAAAGGTGACCTTTTCCTTGCGCCACAGCTCCACCAGGTATTCAGGATCATAGCGACCGGGATAGACCTGCTTGAGTCCGAGCATGGTCGCCACATATGGCAGGCCCCAGGCGTGCACATGGAACATCGGGGTGATCGGCATGTAAACGTCGTTGGTGCCCAGCAACCGCACGCTGTCGATGGCGCCCATGATGGTCGACACCCCCATGGTGTGCAGCACCAGTTGCCGATGGGTGAAATACACACCTTTGGGATTACCGGTGGTGCCGGTGGTGTAGAACGTGGTCGCGACGGAGTTTTCGTCGAAGTCCTGGAAGTCGTACTGCGTGCTCGCCGCCGCCAGCAATTGCTCGTACTCGCCGATCAGGTCCGGCAAGTCGGCGGTTTTTTCCGGCAGGTCAGTCAATAGCAAGGTTTTCTCGACGGTGGTCAGGTGCCCGGCAATCGCGTTGTAAAGCCCCACGAACTCACTGTTGACCAGCACAAAGCGGTCCTCGGCGTGGTTCATGGTGTAGAGGATCTGCTCCGGTGACAGGCGCACGTTAATGGTGTGGATCACAGCGCCAATCATCGGGATGGCGAACATGCATTCCAGATAACGATGGCTGTCCCAGTCCATCACCGCCACGGTATCCCCGGCCTTGACGCCGGCCGCCGTCAGCACGTTGGCCAGCCTGGCCACCCGTTCGATCAGGGTCGGATAGCTGTAGCGCAACTGGTCGCGGTAAATGATCTCGCGGGTTTTTTCATAACGAGCGCCGGACATCAGCAGCCGTTTGATCAGCAGCGGATACTGGTAAGCGCCTTCGGCTGGAGGGATAACGCGAGTCTGCAACATAAGAGTCCCTTTTCTGACTACACGGTCGTGGCTGAAAGTAAGCACTTTAGTGCCCTTGGGCGCCAGCCAAATCAGCCAAAGGAATGATTTGCAGAAGAGGGGCAAATGCTAGCTTTGCGCCACTGTCTGGACTGTTTCGTCGGGAATTCGGCAGTTGCGTTGTAAAACGTTGCAACGCATGCTCGTAACACTTGTCTGTGAGCCTACGTACCATACGGACACGATGAGCCGATCGGTTGGCAGCCAAACAGGTTGCCTCCCCCTGGTCGCCCCGGCCTTCACCTCATCTTCAAGAGAAGGATCTTGTTCACTAGACCTGCCTGGTCAAACGCCATCGGTATTGCATAAATAATGAGCATTGAACTGAACGCCCCCGAGCACTGCCCATCAACACCTGCGCCCCTGGTTTCCATCGTGGCGTCCTGCTACAACATGCAAAAATTTGTGGAAGACGCCCTGAAGAGCATCTTCGCCCAGGACTATCCAAATTTCGAAGTCATCATCGTCAATGACGGGTCCAGCGACGACAGCCTCGCCATTCTCGAGCGCTTGCAACAAACCTATGACTTCCAGCTGTATTCGCAACCGAACCAGGGCGTGAGCGCGGCGCTCAACCACGGCTTGCGATACGCCAAAGGCGTCTATGTGGCGACCCCGGACCTGGACGACATCATGCTGCCGGGGTCAGTGCGCATGCGCGCCGAATACCTGGACCAGCACCCGAACGTCGGCTGCGTAGGTGCGTTGGTCAGCTACATGGACAGTGATGGCAACACCATCAAGCAACAACACCGCGACCGGATACACACCTACAACTTCGATCAGGTCCTCAGAGGTGCCGTCGTGGTCGGCGCCCCTGTTGCCCTCTATCGCATGAAAGCGATGCGAAGTGCCGACTTCTACGCGCCGAAGCTGCGGGTTCAGGACTTTCAGATGACGTTGCGGATTGCCCGGCTGGGTTATGAGATCCATGAGTTGCCGATCTGCATGTCCCGCTATCGCCGCCATGCCAACAACCTGTCGAGAAAATACCGGACGCTGCTCCAGGCGGACCTTGAGGCGATCGCGCCGTACGTGAACCATCCCGGCTATCAGAGCGCCCGCACCAGACTGGTGAACAAGGCCCTCAAATATGCCGTGGTCGAGGACAAGAAAGAAGCCTGGCAGCTGTTGCGCTCGATTCCCTGGCGACACCTTAATAGAACCAGCTTCAAACGCTTCAAGCGGCTGGTATTACATCGCTAAGCGCGACTCAGTGCATTTCGGTAAATGCGAGTTTCACCCCGATGGCGATCAGCACCGCGCCCATGGTCCGATCGAACCAGTGGCCCATCCGGGCAAAACCTGCGCGCACGCGCTGCTGGCTGAACAGCATGGCCACCAGGCAGAACCACACAGCGGTGGCCACCGCGAGGTAGATGCCATAGCCCGCCTGCACCGTCAGCGGCGTGTGCGGATTGATCACCACGGTGAACAACGAAAGGAAAAACAGCGTCGCTTTCGGGTTCAGGCCGTTGGTCACGAAGCCTGAAGTGAAAGCGCCGCGAGCAGTGCGCTCGCCCGCTTCCTTGTGCAGATCGTCAGTCGCAGGTTGGGCCGGTTGTGCTCGCAAGGCCTTGAAGCCGATGTACAGCAGGTACGCGGCGGCCGCCCATTTCAAGGCATTAAACAGCACGATCGACTGGGACACGATCAGGCCAATGCCGAGCAACGAATAGCCGACGTGCAGGAAAATGGCGGTGCCGACCCCCAGCGCCGTCCAGGTGCCAGCGCGACGACCATGGGTCACGCTCTCACGCACTACCACGGCAAAGTCCGGGCCGGGGCTGGCTACGGCCAACAAATGAATAAGGGCAACGGTCAAAAACTCTGTCCAGTACATGGGGGGATCCTTTTGGCCAAGCGTAACTGTTTGTTTCATCTGATAGGCTCGGCAGATTACGCCTTCAGTTCATTGCACAAAAGGTACAGTTGATGACGAACACTCACCGCGCCGTTTTCCTCGACCACCCGTCCCTGGACCTGGGTGACCTCGACCTCAGCCCGCTGCAAGAGTGTTTCAGCGACTTCAAGCTTTTTGCCCAAACCACGCCGGACCAAGTGATCGAACGCCTCAAGGGCGCCACCGTTGTCATCAGCAACAAAATCCCGATCGATGCCGCCGCCATCGCTGCCAGCCCCGAGTTGAAGCTGATCCTGATCGCCGCCACCGGCACCAACAACGTTGACCTCGTCGCCGCCCGCGCCCACGGGATTACTGTCTGCAACTGTCAGGGTTACGGCACGCCGTCGGTGGCGCAGCACACGATCATGTTGCTGCTCAATCTGGCAACACGCCTGGCTGATTATCAAAAGGCTGTCGGCGAAGGTCGCTGGCAGCAGGCGAAACAGTTCTGCCTGCTGGATTACCCGATTGTCGAACTGGAAGGCAAAACCCTCGGCCTGCTTGGTCACGGCGAATTGGGCGGCGCGGTCGCACGACTGGCCGAAGCCTTTGGCATGCGTGTACTGCTCGGGCAGATTCCCGGGCGCCCTGCCCGGCCGGATCGTTTGCCACTGGAAGAGCTGCTGCCGCAAATTGACGCGCTGACCCTGCACTGCCCGCTCAACGAACACACCCGCCATTTCATCGGAGCCCGTGAGCTGACCTCGATGAAACCCGGTGCGTTCGTGGTCAACACCGCGCGCGGCGGCCTGATCGACGAACAGGCCCTGGCCGATGCCTTGCGCAAAGGCCACCTGGGTGGCGCGGCCACCGACGTGTTGAGCGTCGAACCACCGACCGCCGGCAATCCGCTGCTGGCCCACGACATTCCGCGGTTGATTGTCACCCCGCACAACGCCTGGGGCAGCCGCGAGGCACGTCAGCGGATCGTGGGCCAGTTGACCGAAAACGCGCGGGGATACTTCAGCGGTAAAGCACTGCGGGTCGTCAGTTGATAGACTGCGGCACTTTTTTCACAGGAGCAGAGTATGGATCCGCGCAGTGAAGTACTGCTTCGTCAGGCCGAGTTATTCCAGGGTTCGGTGCTGCTGGCCGGTTTGCCCGCCGATGACTTGCTGGGCCGTCTGCCCGACGCTCATGGCTGGTGCTGGCATGCCGGCGATCAAGCAGCGCTGGACGCCCGTTTTGCCGAACGTAGCCATTTCGGCGTGAATGTACCGGAGCGCGCGTTCGACACCGCCGTGGTGTTTTTGCCCAAGTCCAAGGACCTCACCGACTACATCCTCAACGCCCTCGCCTCACGGCTGGCCGGTCGTGAGCTGTATCTGGTGGGTGAAAAACGCAGCGGCATCGAAGGCGCGGCCAAGCAACTGAACCCCTTCGGCAAGCCGCGCAAACTCGACAGCGCGCGGCATTGTCAGTTGTGGCTGGTTACGGTGGCCACGGCACCGCAAGCCAAGTCGCTGGAAAGCCTGGCCCAGACTTATGAGTTGCCGCTGGCCGAAGGTCCGCTAAAAGTCATCAGCCTGCCAGGCGTGTTCAGCCACGGTCGGCTGGATCGCGGCAGCGCACTGTTGCTGGAGCATCTGGACAAATTGCCGAGTGGCCATTTGCTGGACTTCGGTTGCGGTGCCGGTGTGTTGGGCGCAGCCGTGAAACGTCGCTACCCACACAACCAGGTCACCTTGCTTGATGTAGATGCGTTTGCCGCCGCCAGCAGTCGTCTGACACTGGCTGCCAACGGCCTGGAAGCTGACGTGATCACCGGTGACGGTATCGACGCCGCACCGATGGGTTTGAGTGCGATCTTGAGCAACCCACCGTTCCATGTCGGGGTTCATACCGACTACTTCGCCACCGAGAACTTGCTGCGAAAAGCAGCTAAACATCTGAAAAACGGTGGCGAACTGCGCTTGGTAGCCAACAGCTTCCTGAAGTACCAGCCGCTGATCGAGGAGCATCTGGGGGTGTGCGCAATCAAGGCCGAAGGACAGGGTTTCAGAATCTATCGGGCCAAACGCGGCTGATAAATAAGTGCTTGCCTAACGGATTTTGCCTAGGCAGAATCCGCTCCGTCCTAGGGGAGTAGTCTCCCACGAGCGCCATGCTCGTCCGGCATACGTCAACATACTTGGTCAACAGACCATGGCGTATGCGACCCAAGCGTCCGCATCAGACGGATCGCAGGGTTTGACAAGACCTATGACACGAACACCTTACCCGGGGCGGGAAGGCTGTACGTGTCATAGCCGTGTCGACCCGCCCCTTAGGAAAACCCTGATGCTGGATTCACTTCTCGTTCCCACCGCAATCGTTGCCTTGGCCGAAATCGGCGACAAGACGCAACTGCTCGCGCTCATTCTCGCCGCTCGCTTTCGCAAACCCTGGCCAATCATCGCCGGTATCGTCGCTGCAACCTTGGCCAACCACGCGGCCGCAGGCGCAGTAGGTGCCTGGGTCGGCAGTTTCTTCTCGAATGCGACGTTGCACTGGATCCTCGCCGCGAGCTTTACCGCGACCGCATTGTGGACCCTGGTACCGGACAAGATGGATGAGGACGAAGCCAGCACCGCCCGCAAATTCGGACCGTTCCTGACCACGCTGATCGCGTTTTTCCTTGCCGAGATGGGCGACAAGACCCAGGTCGCCACGGTGATGCTCGCGGCACAATATCCGGAACTGTGGCTGGTGATCATCGGCACTACCGTCGGGATGTTGATTGCCAACGTGCCGGTCGTTTTGGCCGGTAACTTTGCTGCGGACAAACTGCCCTTGACCCTGATCCGTCGCCTGGCGGCGTCGGCATTCTTCATCCTCGCCATTGTCGCGGTGTACAAGGCGATGCAGAGCAGTGGGTGGGTGTAACTCGGGACATTGATCGTTCCCTCGCTCCGCGTGGGAATGCCGCCTTGGACGCTCCGCGTCCGCTTTAACGTCGTGACGCAGAGCGTCACAGGATGCATTCCCACGCAGAGCGTGGGAACGATCATGATCAGGACTTCCTGGCTTTCTCGTACAGCGGCATGACTTTCGGAATCGCCGCTTGCAAAGCAGCAATCCGGCTGGCCGACGCCGGGTGAGTGCTCAAGAACTCTGGCGGTGCACCATTCGAGGCTTTGCTCATCTTGTTCCATAGGGTGATCGCAGCGTTCGGGTTGTAACCGGCACGGGCGGCCAATTCGAGGCCAATCAGGTCCGCCTCGTTTTCATTGCCGCGACTGTTGGGCAAGGTCATGCCGTATTGGGCCACGGTGTCCGCCAGAGCCAGGCTGCCCTCGCCCAGACCGAACAATGCCCCGGCGCCCTGCTTGGCCATTTCGATACCGTAAGCCTTGGACATCGCTTCACGGCCGTGTTCACGCAAGGCGTGAGCGATTTCATGGCCGATGATGGCGGCGATTTCGTCGTCAGTGAGTTGCAGGGTGTCGATCAGCCCGGAGTAGAAAATGATCTTGCCGCCAGGCCCGCAGGAGGCATTCAGCTCATCGCTCTTGATCAGGTTCACTTCCCATTGCCACTGGGCCGAATCCGGACGGAACACTGGCGCCTGGGCAATCAGGCGACTGGAGATCGCCTGGACGCGCTTGGCATTGTTACTGGTCTTGTCCAGCACGCCTTTGGTGTTCGCCTCACCGACAGTCTTTTGATAAGACTGGGCGTACATCTGGTTGACGTCGTCGGTCGACAGCATGCTGAACATGTACTGTTTGCGTTCAACGCCCACCGCGCCACCGCTGGTGGTGTTGACCGACTGACAACCGGCGAGCAGCAAACCTGCGCTCAGTGCACACACAACCAATGTCTTGTTCATCAAAAAACTCCCTGAAAACATGCCGCGTATCCTAGGCGTGGATTTGCATCGACGCCAGATACAACAGAGGTGTAGACGCACATTTCAGACAAAGCTCTCATGGCCGTAGAAAAAAACTCACATAACGATCAATTAGTTCATGGTTTAACAATCGCCGGAAGGTCCTGCGGACCTTATCGCGAGCAGGCTCGCTCCCACAGGGGATGCTCCTGTGAACACATTTTTTGTGAACACTGCAGATCAAATGTGGGAGCGAGCCTGCTCGCGATGAGGCCAGCACCAACGCCCATTTAGCCCGGGGTCAAACACTCCGGCCCATTGAGCTTCGGATCATTCACCAGATTCGCCAACACCCGCTCGCGCAACGCCGCGGGCTCACTGGCGAGCAACGCTTGCAAAGCATGCAACGGAGTCTCGGGATTGAGCCATGCTTCCTGCCCCGCCGCATCGAGAATCAAAGGACGGCGCTGACTCGCCGCCGGTTGCGTGATCACTGCCGTACTCAGCCACACCTGCTCCTGCACCGGATACGCTTCCCAAATCGCCGCAAAGAACAGCGTCGAACCCTCACCCGGCGTCAACCAATACGGACGCTTACGTGTGGTGCCGCGCCATTCGTAAAAACCATTGGCCGGCAGCAGGCAACGGCGTTCGCGCAGGGCCTGGCGAAACATCGGTTGTTCGGCAACGGTTTCGGCCCGGGCATGGGCTGGCGTGCGAGACAAATCAGTCAGCCACGGCGGCGTCAAACCCCAACGCGCGCGGGCCAACTCACGCTGACCGTCAACACCGGCGCGCAGCATCAACACCGAATCGTTGGGGGAAATATTCCACTGGGCCTGCTGATCGGCGGGAAAGCCAGGCAGGGCCGCGAAGGCGGGGTTCCAGCGAAACAGGGCATAACGTCCACACATGGGGCAACACGACTCTTGATAAAACGAACGTCAGCCTAACAGACCAGCGTGCCGGGAAAACTGTCCGGCTCATCGCCGGGCAGTGGCAGCGCGGCATTGTACGCAGTGATCAGCTCCCGGGCGTACTCGGCCTCGTCGTTATCGACCGACAGGCCAAGCAGGCCAAAGGTCGGCAATTCTCCGCTGCCACCGAGCAAGTCACGCCCAACAAGATGCGCTTCTATGCCCTCGCTGGCCAACATGCTTTGCAGCAACTCTCCTTCCATGAGGTTTTCCGGCTCGTAGATTCGCTGCATGGGGTGCCCCTTTCATTCGTTTTCGCTGTGAACTTCGAGCAACCATTCCTGACCGTCAGTCTGCAGGACAAACGTGATGGGGCGACAACACACCGGACAGTCTTCGATATAGGTCTGATCGCCGCCGGACAAGTCCAGAACGGCCTCAGCCTCTTCACCACAATATGGACATTCGTAGCGCTCGGTTTCCAGCATCGCGGTCTCCCAGGTGACTTGTGCGTATAATCGCCGGTCTATTTGCAGGGCTATTTTTGTCTGGCTAACTTTTCAGACCGTACCCCGTTGGTTTTCGATCAAAACCTTTACTTACCCTAGCCGTTTCTAACAAGAGAGCATGATGGGCGAATTCGATGCCATCCGACCTTACAATGACAGCGAAGTCCCTGCGGTGCTGGACCGGCTGCTCGGCGACAAGGCGTTTCTAGATATCCTCATCCACTTCCGCTTCCCGCGTTTTGCCGGTGCTTTCGGCTGGATGCTCAAACCTCTTATAGCTCATCGGCTGCGCCGTGAGTTCGCCGACGTGACGTCGGTGGCCACGTTGCAGGATAAAGTCGAGATGTATGTCGACCACACCATCGAGCGAGCCACGGACGGTGTGACGTACACCGGCGTCGAGCAGTTCAAGTCCGGCAGCGCCTACCTGTTCATTGCCAACCACCGCGACATCGTGATGGACCCGGCCTTCGTCAATTACGCCGTGTACCACGCCGGCCTGCCGACACCGCGCATCGCGATCGGCGACAACCTGCTGCAAAAGCCCTTCGTCAGCGATCTGATGCGCCTGAACAAGAGTTTTATCGTGCACCGTTCGATCACCGGTCGACGCGAGAAGATGGCGGCGTATCAGTTGCTGTCGGCCTACATCAACCACTCGATCCGCAACGATTGCGCCTCGATCTGGATCGCCCAGGCCGAAGGCCGGGCCAAGGACGGCGACGACCGCACCGAGTCGGCGATCCTCAAGATGTTCCACATGAGCCGCAAGGACGAGCCGTTCGGCGAAGTCATTCAGTCGTTGAACCTCACCCCGGTGTCGATCAGCTATGAATACGATCCGTGCGATCAAGCCAAGGCTCGCGAGCTGTTCATCCGCGCCACCACCGGCAGCTACACCAAAGTGCCGGGCGAGGACGATGTCAGCATCGCCAAGGGCATCACCGGCTACAAGGGCCGGGTGCATGTGAACTTCGCCTCGCCGATCACTGAACTGTTCGACGACACCAAGCAATTGGCGGTCGAGATAGACCGGCAGATCCTCGGCGGCTACCGCCTGTTCCCGGTGCATTACCTGGCCTACGCCCAGTGGAAAGACGCCGACCCGCAATTGCAGGTGCCGAAAGCCTCTGAAGTGTTTGCGGCCGACGAACTGGCCAAGGCGCAGGAGCAATGGCAACAGCGTCTGGACGCGTGCCCTGAGGAGCATCGTCCGTTCATGGTCCTGCAATACGCGACGCCGGTGCGCAATCAGTACCGTGTGAAAGCAGGTTTGCCGCTGTAGGGCTTTTGGCTGGATACGACAACGGCGCTCTATTTGACTGTCACCACATCACCTGTGGCGAGGGGACTTGTCCCCGTTGGGCTGCGAAGCGGCCCCAAAACCTGCGATCATATTTTTCAGACAGGCCAGGGGTACCGACTTACGACTGCTGCGCAGCCGAACGGGGATAAATCCCCTCGCCACAGAAGTCCCCTCGCCACAAGGTTGGTGTCAGCGCTTCAGAAGCGCGTGCTGATCCACGACACCAGCAGCGCCAACCCCAGGCAGGCAAAACCGAAACGATAGAAAAACCGGTTCATGCGCGAGGTCGCACTGTCCGGCATCAACGTCGGCTCATCGATACGACGGCTCTGGCTTTGCGCCTGGAGAATGGCCCGCGCGCGCTGTTCGCGGCGCCGAGTGGCATGCAGCAACCAGCTGCCCGGAAAGGCCAACAACAAGGCGAACAGGTTGATCAACTTGGCGGGATGGTTGGTAAACAGCGAAATCAAATGCAACGACATCACGGACCTCAGCAAAACAGGTGGCAGACGCCGAACCGGCGACCGCGGCGCGAATTCTACCGAAAGCCTCACCTCCTGCCCTTGCTTTCCGACAAATAACGAACCATTCGATCAATTCCTGTCCTGTGTCACGGCACCTTCATCTGGATCATCCAGTCTGGCGCCCTTCGAAACCGACACGGAAACCGTCATGTTGCACGCCGAAAACCAGGATCGCCTCTACCTCATCGCCCAAAGCGACGAACAACAAAACCTCGTCGGCAGCCTCGCCTTCAACGTCCAGGACTGCCACTGGCTGGTGTATTGCGCATTGGGCGGGCATCAGCATGCGGATTTGCCGGAGACGGATTTGCTGACGGGCGTGAGTGTTCTGGATTTTTATTCGCAGGCCGCCTGACACCGCGGATCCCTTGTGGGTGCAGTTCCACCAAATCAGCACGCATGAAAAAGCCCGGGGCCATTGCTGGCACCGGGCTTTTTTGATTCCAGCGAACGTTTATTCGGCGAGAATCTGACCAATCGTCGGATCCTTGAACAGACGCGTCAACGCATCGCTCAACACATCACTGACCAGCTTGGTGTTGGTTTCCTGATTCGGCGCCATACCAAAACGCTGATCCAGGGAGGCACCATAACGACCGCTGTAGCGACGGTTGGCGTTCTGCACATCGGAACGGAATGTCGCACCAATGGTGGCTTCAGTCACATACATGCCTTCTTTAGGCGACTGATACTTCAGCTCCGACAGGGTCACGGTCAACTGCGGAGCATTCAGCGCATTGGAAGTTGGGGTGAAGCCCAACAACCGCACGGCCGCTTCGGCCTGAGCCTGCAACTTCGGCAGAATCTGCGCGCCCTGCACGGTGATCGCGCTGGTCTCGGGGTACAGGCCACCACGGGTGCCCAAGGTCGGCGACGGACGACCGTCCACCACACGCACCACCACCGGTTGGCCACGGCCGACCGGTGCCAGCTGAGTGGTCAGCTTGGGTTCCGGATTCAGTTGTTGCGGGCTGTGGGCGCAGCCGACCAGGGTCAAACTGGTCACAGTGATCAAACCGAACAACAGGCGTTGCAACATGCTCTTCTCTCCAGAATCAGGCACAAACAGGCCCGCAGTATAGCGGTGGGCCACTGTGGGTAACTAGCACCTCACAGTGAATACTGAAATCTCTGACAAACCCTCCAGACTGCGGTTCCTGTCACAGATATGTCACCGCCCATACACTTGCTCGTCACGGCACGCTGGCAACCTTCAGAGCAGTCACCCCACAAGGTACTTCGCCATGCGCTATCTCATCTCGCTGTTCACTCCACGCCCTCTGCATCGCTGCTTCGCCCTGCTCGACCGCAACGGCCTTTGCCAGGCATTCAAACAGTGCAGCCTCCAGCCGATGGGTGATGGCTGGGTCGAAATCGAAGAAATCCGTCTCAACTGGTTACATCACCCCCTGCCCCCTAGCGCCCGTGTCAGCCAGCGCCAGCCTCGTGCGCGGGCTCAGCAACTGTTGACCACCTGACCGAACACCTAATAAAAGTCATTTAACACGACCATTTCCCTGCGTTTCTTCGCTACAATCTCCCCCCGATTATAAGGACGTCTCCTGATCGGGCCTCGCAGCATCGTCAATGCGCTTGTATTGACACCCCGCACCGCCCTACAGAGAGCCGCCCACACAGATCGAGTGAAGCTGGCGCGCTTGCTGTTCCTTGAGCAAAAACCCCACTTTTCGCGAATCTGCAGAGCTGTCATTACGCTCGGTCACTGAGCTGTTTGCCCGTTTTGCCTGTCATGTATCCCATGGCGGCAATCCATCCGGGCACGGTGCCAGGCTGGGGCAGCCCTTTTTTGAGGTTCACGTCTTCAAAAGAGCGTGAAAAAAACGGGTTTTCACAACTTCACAAGAGTGTGGCGAGCAAATGAATAGTTTTGCGTCTGAACATGCACCATTAGCGTCTGAAACAGCCCAACGACACAGGACCGAGTACGCCTCGAACACCGGATCCTGAAGCCTGTCCTCTACGGATTTGGTTGCACAAACGGATGTATCGACCATAAGTCGAATTGCCAGCCGCGTGTTGAAGTGAGTTCATGTGACTCTTTTAGACCCGGCCGGTAGCGTCCGTCGAAGTTGCAAAAAATTGCGAAGATTCGGACATGGCGATACTGCCATGGTTACTTGGGGCCTCACTGACACGCCCCTGAACACCTGGCAGCCATGCCGACAATTTGGTGCTGCAGATTTTGGAGACGCGTTAAATGGCGCATAACGAAGCAGTCGACGTAGTACTGGTTGGGGCCGGCATCATGAGTGCCACCCTCGCTGTACTGCTCAAAGAGCTCGACCCCGCGATCAAGCTGGAAGTCGTCGAGCTGATGGATTCCGGTGCTGCGGAGAGTTCGAACCCGTGGAACAACGCCGGTACCGGTCACGCCGGGCTGTGTGAGCTCAACTACACGCCGCAGGCCGCCGACGGCACCGTCGACATCAAGAAAGCCGTGCACATCAACACCCAGTTCGAGGTGTCGAAGCAGTTCTGGTCCTACCTGACCAGGAAAAGCACCTTCGGCTCGTGCAAGACGTTCATCAGCCCGGTGCCGCACCTGAGCTTCGTGCAGGGCGACGATGGCGTTTCCTTCCTCAAGGAACGTTTCAAGACGCTGAGCAAGCACCACGCCTTCTCGGACATGGAATACACCGAAGACAAGGCCACCATGGCCGAGTGGATGCCGCTGATGATGCCTGGCCGGCCGGCCGACGAAGTCGTCGCCGCCACCCGCGTCATGAACGGCACCGACGTCAACTTCGGCGCCCTGACCAATCAACTGCTCAAGCACCTGACCAGCGCTCCCGATGCCCAGGTCAAGTACTGCAAGCGTGTGACCGGCCTGAAGCGCAACAACGGCGGCTGGACTGTCAGCATCAAGGACGTCAACAGCGGCAATACCCGTGAGGTCGATGCGAAATTCGTCTTCCTCGGCGCCGGTGGCGCTGCACTGCCGCTGCTGCAAGCGTCGGGCATCGAAGAAAGCAAAGGCTTCGGCGGCTTCCCGATCAGTGGCCAGTGGCTGCGTTGCGACAACCCGGAAGTGGTCAAGCACCACCAGGCCAAGGTTTACAGCCAGGCAGCGGTGGGTTCGCCTCCAATGTCCGTGCCGCATCTGGACACCCGAGTAGTCGATGGCAAGAAGTCCCTGCTGTTCGGACCTTACGCCGGTTTCACCACCAAGTTCCTCAAACACGGTTCCTTCATGGACCTGCCGATGTCGGTTCGCGCCGGCAACATCGGCCCGATGCTGGCCGTGGCGAAAAACAACATGGACCTGACCAAGTACCTGGTCAGCGAAGTGATGCAGTCGATGGAACAGCGCCTGGAATCCTTGCGTCGCTTCTATCCACTGGCGAAAGCCGAAGACTGGCGCCTGGAAGTGGCTGGCCAACGGGTGCAGATCATCAAGAAAGACCCGAAAAAGGGCGGCGTTCTGCAGTTCGGTACCGAACTGGTCGCGGCCAAGGACGGTAGCCTTGCTGCCCTGCTCGGCGCGTCGCCAGGTGCGTCGGTGACCGTTTCGATCATGCTGGAACTGATCGAAAAATGCTTCCCGAACAAAGCGTCCGGTGAATGGGCTGCCAAACTGGCGGAAATCTTCCCGGCTCGGGAAAAAGTCCTGGAAACCGACGCTGCGCTATATCGCAAGATCAATGTGCAGAACAACGTCGCGCTGGAACTGGTTGAAGCCAGCAACGAGACCGAAAGCTACGCTTGATTCGGCTCCATAAAAAACGCCCCGTTCTCTTTGAGAGCGGGGCGTTTTTTTATGCGGTGAAACAATCATTGTGGCGAGGGAGCTTGCTCCCGCTTGAGTGCGCAGCGCTCACAAAAATCTGCGTCGTTCGCAGAATTTTGGGGCCGCTCCGCAGCCCAGCGGGAGCAAGCTCCCTCGCCACAAATGTCGGTGTGTTGACGTTAACCGCGAGCCTTTTCGATCAATTCGATGTACTCGGCCGCATTACGCTGATCCTTGATCAGGGCGACGAAGTCATTGCCGTGCTCATCCTTGCCGTTCAGATCCAGACCGGCTTCGACGAAGAACGTCAGGAAACGTTCGAAGTCATCGATGCGCAGGCCGCGATAGGCCTTGATCAGTTTGTGCAGCGACGGCGACGTGGCGTCGACCGGTTCGAAATCGAGGAACAGCTTGATCTGCTCATCGCCGATCTCGTCACCAATCACTTGCTTCTTATCTTTACGCATTGCCGACTCCAGCTCGCAGACATTTCACGGGGCGGGCAGTTTACCCCTCCCTTGCCACCGGGCTCAACGCGGACGAACAGCGCCCGTGTGCAGATCGGCCCAGACATGACCGTTGGCGTAGCTGAGGAACTGGCAATACACCGTGTCATTGCGCAACAAGTCGATCACCACTCGGTACTGCGCCATCGGGTAAAACAGCGTCAGGGTTTTGCTCTTGTCGTCGTAGATCGGCTTTTTCAGGCTTTTGCTTTCACCATCGAAATTGACCAGCACCTGGCTGATGGTCGCACCCTTGTTCAAGGATTTGCCCTTGAGTCGGATCAGCAACGGCGACGTGACCGGGATCGGCTGCTGGTTGGACTGGCGTTGACTGCCGACCACTACCGAGTACTCGGTAACCTGCAACAACTGTTGCTGCTCGGGCTCCGCGTCACGCAGGGTGAGGTCATCGGGGGGCAGGAACTGCGCGTGCATCGGCACCGGGGCGGCCGCCAGAGGCAGGCTGACAGTCAGCAACAGGGCGGCGCAGCTGCGGATTAAAAGGCTCATGACAGGCTCCCAAGGCGAAGCCGAGCACTCTAGCATGAGGATCAACCGCGCGAATTGGCGATATGGGTCAATACTTCGCAGGGTGAAGCTGGCCATACTGAAAGAGCTTTCAGCCGTCGTTCAACGGTGCGCCATCTACCGTGGAGTGCTCATGTCGTTCTCCGTTCCCCCGTTGTTCGCCGCCTGGCGTCAGACCTGGCGCGCTGGTTACTCCCTCAGACGCTTACGCGGCGACATCAGCGCCGGGGTAACGGTAGGGATTATCGCCATCCCGCTGGCCATGGCGCTGGCGATTGCCGTGGGTGTACCGCCTCAGCATGGGTTGTATACGGTGCTGATCGCGGCGCCCCTGATCGCCCTGACAGGAGGTTCACGTTTCAATGTCAGTGGGCCGACCGCTGCCTTCGTGGTCATTCTGTTACCCATCACCCAACAATATGGCCTGGGCGGTTTGCTGCTGTGCACCATGCTGGCCGGCGTCATTCTCATAGCCTTGGGGCTGATCCGAGCCGGGCGGTTGATCCAGTACATTCCGTATCCGGTTACCCTGGGTTTTACCGCCGGGATCGGCATTGTCATCGCAACCCTGCAATTGAAGGATTTTCTGGGCCTGAACACTCCCGGCCAGGCAGAGCACTACATCGAACAGTTGGGTGTACTGATTCTGGCCTTGCCCAGCGCCCGGTTGGGGGACGGGATCATCGGCATCAGCTGCCTGGCGGTTCTGATTGTCTGGCCACGGTGGGTGCCGAGGATTCCGGGGCATCTGGTGGCGCTGACCATCGGCGCGCTCCTGGGGTTGGCGCTGGAGCACGGCGGGCTGCCGGTGGCGACATTGGGCGAGCGTTTCAGCTATATGGTCGAAGGCGTCAGCCATCCCGGGATTCCGCCGTTTCTACCGAGCTTCGATTGGCCGTGGAATCTTCCCGGCCCGGACGGCCAGCCTTTGCACCTGTCTTACGATCTGATTCGTCAGCTACTCGCACCGGCGTTCGCCATTGCCATGCTCGGGGCCATCGAATCCTTGCTGTGTGCGGTGGTGGCGGATGGCATGACCGGCAGCAAACACGATCCGAATGCAGAACTGCTGGGCCAGGGCCTGGGCAACCTGATCGCACCACTGTTCGGCGGCATTACCGCCACGGCGGCGATCGCCCGCAGTGCCACCAACGTGCGCAGCGGAGCGTTTTCGCCATTGGCGGCCATTATTCACAGTGCTGTGGTGCTGCTGGCGATACTCGTCCTCGCACCGCTTTTCAGCTATCTGCCGATGGCTGCTCTGGCCGCGTTGCTGGTGATGGTGGCGTGGAACATGAGCGAGGCCCGGCACGTGCTGCATACCTTGCGCATCGCGCCCCGCAGCGATGTGCTGGTGTTGCTGACCTGCCTGAGCCTGACGGTGTTGTTCGACATGGTGATGGCTGTCGCCGTCGGCCTGCTGCTGGCCGCCGGTCTGTTCATCAAGCGCATGAGCGACCTCACGGACACCGCCGAACTGCCTCGCGAATTCCATCAAGCCTTACGGGATATGCCGGAGCATGTTCGTTGTTATGCGATACGCGGGCCGCTGTTTTTCGGTGCCGCCGAAAAAGCCCTGGGCGTGCTGCGCAAATTCAGTCCGGAGGTCAAAGTGGTGATCGTCGAGATGAGCGCCGTGCCCATGCTGGACATGACGGCACTGGCTGCCTTCGACAATATCCTGAGGGATTACCGCACCGACGGCATCGGCCTGATTCTGGTAGGAACCGCTCCACGGGTACGCCTGAAACTCAGGCGCGCGGGGATTCATCGGGAGCAGCGCCAGTTGGCCTATGTGAATAATCTGGAACAGGCTCGACGCAAAAGCGAACGCTGGCTCGCCGGACAGGACTGAGCGCGCAGTTCAAGCAAACTGCGCGGACAGTCACCCCATTCACATGCCTTTAACGGCAAAAATCCCGTTGGCGTTACGCCAGTAGCCTTTGTAGTCCATGCCGTAACCGAAGATGTAACGGTCGATGCATGGCAGGCCGACGAAATCGGCTTTCAGGTCCGGGCGAGCCTTGCGGTCGTGGTCCTTGTCGATCAGCACGGCGGTGTGCACAGCGCGGGCGCCGGCGTGTTTGCAGTAGTCGATGATCGCGCCCAGGGTGTGACCTTCATCGAGGATGTCGTCGATGATCAGCACGTCGCGGTCGAGGAACGAGACTTCCGGCTTGGCTTTCCAGAACAGATCACCGCCGCTGGTTTCGTTGCGATAACGGGTCGCGTGCAGGTAGGACGCTTCCAGCGGGAAGTTCAGATAGGTCAGCAGTTTGCCGGAGAAAATCAGCCCGCCGTTCATCACGCAGAACACCACAGGATTGCTTTCAGCCAACTGGTCGTTGATTTGTGCACCAACACGGGCGATGGCCGCCTCGACTTCAGCTTCGGTGTACAGGCAGTCAGCCTCTCGCATGATTTGACGGATATGCTCGAGATCTGCGGGCATGGCGTTCTCCGGGGGGTGGCGGTTCAGGAAAAGCGGGCAAAGGTACGCATCAAGCGAGGCCAGATCAAGCATTTGTGGACTAACGTTCTGAATGTCTATAGGACAACACCCTCGGATAGATTAATCTAGGCCGGTTTTTTTGCCCGCCGCCGGAGCCTTTCCCATGCCCATCCTCGAGATCCGCCATCCGCTGATCCGCCATAAACTTGGCCTTATGCGCCGCGCCGACATCAGCACGAAGAATTTCCGTGAGCTCGCTCAGGAAGTCGGTGCCCTGCTGACCTATGAAGCCACCAAAGACCTGCCGCTGGAAAGCTACGACATCGAAGGCTGGTGCGGCACGGTGTCGGTCGAAAAAATCGCCGGCAAGAAAATTACTGTCGTGCCGATCCTGCGCGCAGGCATCGGCATGCTCGAAGGTGTGCTGAGCCTGATCCCAGGCGCCAAAGTCAGCGCCGTGGGCGTGGCCCGCAACGAACAAACGCTGCAGGCTCATACCTACCTGGAAAAACTGGTTCCGGAAATCAACGAACGCCTGGCGATGATCATCGACCCGATGCTCGCCACCGGCAGTTCCATGGTCGCGACCATCGACCTGCTGAAAAAGGCCGGTTGCCGGGATATCCGCGCGATGGTGCTGGTGGCTGCCCCTGAAGGCATTGCCGCCGTAGAGAAAGCTCACCCGGACGTGACCATCTACACCGCATCCATTGACGAAAAACTGAACGAGCATGGTTACATCATCCCAGGCCTGGGCGATGCCGGTGACAAGATCTTCGGTACCAAGCAGAAGGACGCTTGAGCATGCAGCAAGAGTTCAACGATCCGCTCTGGCGCACGGTGCTGTCGGGTGCGCAGATGCTGTTCGTGGCCTTCGGCGCCCTGGTGTTGATGCCGCTGATTACCGGCCTCGACCCGAACGTGGCGCTGTTCACCGCAGGCCTGGGGACGATTCTGTTCCAGATCGTCACCGGGCGTCAGGTGCCGGTGTTCCTGGCGTCGAGCTTTGCCTTCATCACCCCGATCATTCTCGCCAAGGGCCAGTTCGGTCTCGCGGCGACCATGGGCGGCGTGATGGCGGCCGGTTTCGTCTACACCTTCCTCGGCCTTGCGGTGAAGATCAAAGGCACCGGTTTCATTGACCGTCTGCTGCCACCGGTGGTGATTGGCCCGGTGATCATCTCCATCGGCCTGGCCATGGCGCCAATCGCCGCCAACATGGCGATGGGCAAGGCTGGCGACGGCACCGAGCTCATTCATTATCAGACGGCGATGCTGATCTCGATGCCCGCGCTGCTGACCACCCTGATCGTCGCGGTGTTCGGTAAAGGCATCTTTTGCCTGGTGCCGATCATCTCGGGCGTGCTGGTGGGTTTTGCGATGGCGTTTTATTTCGGCGTCGTTGATACCGCGAAAATTGCCGCTGCACCATGGTTTGCAATCCCGCACTTCACCGCGCCGGAATTCAACTGGCAGGCGATTCTGTTCATCGTTCCGGTGGCCCTGGCCCCGGCCATCGAGCACATCGGCGGCGTGATTGCTGTCGGTAGCGTGACCGGTCGCGATTACCTGAAGAAACCCGGCCTGCACCGCACCCTGCTCGGCGATGGCATTGCCACCACCGCAGCCGGCCTGTTTGGCGGCCCGCCCAACACCACCTATGCCGAAGTGACGGGCGCGGTGATGCTGACCAAGAACTACAACCCGAAGATCATGACCTGGGCGGCGATATTCGCCATCAGCCTGGCGTTCGTCGGCAAGTTCGGCGCGCTGCTGCAAAGCATTCCGGTGCCGGTGATGGGCGGGATTCTGTGCCTGTTGTTCGGTTCGATCGCGGCGGTGGGCATGAACACGCTGATTCGCCACAAGATTGACCTGGGCGAAGCGCGCAATCTGGTGATCGTCTCGGTGACCCTGGTGTTCGGGATTGGCGGCGTACTGGTCGGCACCGGCACAGGGCCGGACGACTTCGGCCTCAAAGGCATCGCGCTGTGCGCGGTGACGGCGATTGCGCTGAACCTGTTGCTGCCGGGCAATGACAGCTGGAAGCACAAGAAGGCGAATGAATCGCTGCTTTGAGCGAACTGATCGTTCCCACGCTCTGCGTGGGAACGATCTGTACTCAAACGGGGGCAAGCCCCCTCGCCACAGTTTAAAGCGCCAGCGGCGCTCTTTCGCACAAGGCACTCAACGCCCGCGCCCACTGCGGGTCGTCGTTAAGACACGGCACCAACACCAACTCCTCTCCCCCCGCCTCGCGGAACAGCTCCTTGCCGCGATCCCCGATCTCTTCCAGCGTCTCGATGCAATCGGCGACAAATGCCGGGCACATCACCAGCACTTTCTTCACGCCCATTCCAGCCAGCTCATCAAGGCGCGCTTCGGTGTAGGGTTCGATCCACTTGGCCCGCCCCAGACGCGACTGGAACGACACCGACCACTTGCCGTCCGGCAGCCCCAGCCGCTTGGCAAACTCGGAGGCCGTGCGCAGGCATTGGGCGCGGTAGCAGGTCGCCAAAACTTCTGGCGAAGCGTTCTGGCAGCAATTGTCGCTTCTGAAGCAATGGTGACCGGTAGGGTCGATCTTGGTCAGGTGCCGCTCCGGCAAACCATGGAAACTCAACAGCAGGTGATCGTAATCCTGCTGCAAATGCGGCTTGGCGCTGGCCACCAGCGCATCGAGGTATTCCGGTTGATCGTAGAACGGCTGGAGAATCGAAAACTGCACATCCAGCTGCTTCTCGCGAACCACTCGCTTGGCCTCCTCAATCACCGTGGTCACTGTGCTGTCGGCGAACTGTGGATAGAGCGGTGCGAGCGTGACCCGCTTGTGACCCTGGGCCGCCAGGCGCACCAACATCGATTCAATCGACGGCTCACCGTAACGCATCGCCAGTTCCACCGGACCGTGGGTCCACTGGGCCGTCATGGCCTGTTGCAGGCGACGACTGAGCACCACCAACGGCGAGCCCTCCTCCCACCAGATCGAGGCGTAGGCGTGCGCCGACTGCTCCGGGCGCTTGAACAGGATCAGCGACACCAGCAAACGTCGCACCGGCCATGCCAGGTCGATCACATACGGGTCCATCAGAAATTGATTGAGGTAACTGCGCACATCCGCCACCGAGGTGGAAGCCGGCGAGCCCAGGTTGACCAGAAGCAATGCGTGATCGGTCATGCAACGTCCTATTTCAAAGGCGGCTGGAAAGGTCGTCCAGAGCCGCGCGCAAATCAGTGAACTGGAAAGTGAAACCCGCTTCCAGCAAGCGAGCCGGTACAGCCTTCTGGCCACCCAGCAACAGCGACGACAACTCGCCCAGACACACCTTCAACGCCAGGGCCGGCATGGGCATGAACGTCGGACGGTGCAGCACGCTACCCAACGTCTTGGCGAATTCGCGATTGCGCACCGGCTTGGGCGCGCAGGCATTATAAGGACCACTGGTGTCTTCCTGATGCAGAAGAAAATCAATCAGGGCGATTTGATCGTTGATATGGATCCATGGCATCCACTGCCGGCCACTGCCCAGAGGCCCGCCCAGCCCCATTTTGAACGGCAGCAACAGCCGCGACAAAAAGCCGCCCTCGGCCGACAACACCAACCCGGTGCGGATGAGGATCACGCGAATGCCCAACGCCTCGGCGCGCTGGGCTGTTTCCTCCCAGGCGATGCACAACTGGCTGGCGAAATCATCGATGACCGGCGGAGATTGCTCGGTCAATTCGCGCTCCCCACCGTCGCCATACCAGCCAATAGCAGAGCCCGAAATCAATACCTGCGGTTTCTGCGCGCGGCTTTCGAGCCAGGCCAGCATGGTTTCGGTCAGCGTGATCCGGCTGCTCCAGAGCAGCGCCTTGCGTTTGGAGGTCCAGGGTCGGTCGGCAATCGGTGCGCCCGCCAGGTTGATAATGGCATCAACCGTTTCCTGTCCAAGGTCCTCGAACAGTGCGATTCCCCGCACTTGCGCACCGCAAATCTGCGCGACTTTTTCAGGTGTGCGGCTCAAGACAGTCAAACGATGTCCCTGACTCAACCAGTGTCGGCAGAGCTGACGTCCTATCAAACCAGTACCGCCGGTCAGCAATATGTGCATGACTTCTTCCTCGCGTGGCGTTTTACCTTGATCACTAGTCTATTTTTATATGCAGGGATCTTTGGTATCGGGCAGGCTCTGTGTTTAACAATAGGCCAAGCTGTCAGAACAAGAACGCTAAAAGTTATACCAAAAAACAATATTGTACAGGTTTCATCCACGGCGTAGTCTGTACAGAAAGGCAAACGAGGCCCCTATGACTGTACCTATCGCAATCATCGGCACCGGCATCGCCGGACTCTCCGCCGCCCAGGCCCTTACAGAGGTCGGGCATGTCGTTCAACTTTTCGATAAAAGCCGCGGCAGTGGCGGACGCATGTCGAGCAAGCGCAGCGATGCGGGTGCTCTGGACATGGGCGCGCAATATTTCACTGCCCGCGACCGTCGCTTCGTCACTGAAGTCCAGCGCTGGCAAGGAAAAGGCTGGGTCGCCGAATGGTTACCGCAGCTCTACACCTACCATGGTGGCCAGCTCAACCTGTCGCCGGACGAACAGACTCGCTGGGTCGGCACGCCGCGCATGAGCGCCATCACCCGTGGGCTGCTCGGCGACCTGGAGGTGCATTTTGCCTGCCGCATTACCGAGGTCTATCGCGGCGAAGAACACTGGCATCTGCAGGACGCCGAAGGCTTCACCCACGGCCCTTTCAGCCATGTGATCATCGCCACGCCGGCGCCTCAGGCGACTGCACTGCTGGCCTCCGCGCCGAAACTCGCCGGTGCCGCCGCCGGGGTGAAAATGGACCCGACCTGGGCTGTCGCGCTGGCGTTCGAGGTACCGTTGGATACGCCCATGGAAGGCTGCTTCGTACAGGACAGCCCGCTCGACTGGCTGGCTCGCAATCGCAGCAAACCCGGACGTGACATCACCCTCGACACCTGGGTTTTGCACGCCACCAGCGCGTGGAGTCGGCAGCATATCGACCTGCCCAAGGAAGCGGTGATCGAGCAATTGCACGGCGCATTTGCCGAGCTGCTGCACGACTCCATGCCCGCCCCGACCTTCAGCCTCGCGCACCGCTGGCTTTACGCCCGGCCGGCCAGCAGTCATGAATGGGGGGCCTTGGCCGATGCCGACCTGGGGCTCTATGTGTGTGGCGACTGGTGCTTGTCCGGTCGTGTCGAAGGCGCCTGGCTCAGCGGCCAGGAAGCCGCCCGCCGCTTGCATGCGCATCTGCAGTAAACCGCATCGATCAGAGTCAATTGCTGCTGTCGAAATAGACAGCAGCCCACCCGCAAAACCGCGAAAAACATCTTCTGATCATCGAGCTGTCGCGACGACGAAGGCACAGAGTCGAATGCCGGGTTGCAGGCGATGCAGACGCGGCGTTGATCCTCACAAAAAACTTGTACAATTAATTTGACTTGTACACCTTTGAATCTATGATGAAGTCATGTTGTACAGACTGAACAGTCTGTACAGGTTTAGATTCGAGGTGCTCCAATGCCCCACGCCGTGAAACCGAAGATTGCCATCAGCGCCTGCCTGATGGGCGCAGAAGTACGTTACAACGGCGGGCACAAGGCCTCGCAGTTGTGCAGTCGCACCCTCACGGACTATTTCGATTTCGTCCCGGTTTGCCCCGAAGTCGCCATCGGCCTCGGCATTCCTCGGGAGCCGATCCGCCTGGTGGGTGATCCCGAACATCCCGAGGCTGTCGGCTCGGTCAACCCGGAGCTCAATGTCACCCGGCCACTCGCCGAGTACGGTCAGAAAATGGCCGCGGAACTGGGCGACATCAGCGGCTACATCTTCATGCAGAAATCCCCGTCATGCGGCCTGGATCGGGTCAAGGTCTACCACGCCAACGGTGCGCCGGTGGACGGTGGAGGCCGAGGTATCTATGCCCAGGCGTTCTGCGCGCGGCATCCAGATCTACCGGTGGAAGAAGACGGCCGACTCAACGACCCGGTGCTGCGAGAAAACTTCCTCACCCGCGTGTTTGCCTACAGTGCCTGGCAGCAGTTGCTGCGCGAAGGTTTGACTCGCCGTGGCCTCACGGACTTTCACTCGCGCTACAAATACCTGCTGATGGCCCACAATCCGGTGCAGTACAAAACCCTGGGGAATCTGCTGGGCAACATGGGCCAGACCGATCCGAACGAACTCGGCCCGCGCTACTTCAGCGAGCTGATGGCGGCCTTGAAAAAATGCGCCACGCGCCGCACCCACACCAACGTCCTGCAGCACATCAGTGGCTATCTCAAACAGGCCATCAGCCCTGAAGACAAACAGGAAATGCAACACGTTATCGGCCAGTACCGCCACGGCATCGTGCCGCTGGTGGTGCCGTTGACGCTGCTCAAACACTTCTTCCGTCAACACCCGGATCCGTACATCGCGCAACAGGTTTACCTGCAACCGCATCCGGAAAATCTCAGCCTGCGAAACGCGATCTAATGACAATCCAATGAAAAGCCCACTCGACACCAGCGCCAGCGAAGACCTCGGTGCCGACTTCAGGAAAGCCCTCGACGAAGGCTGGCTGCCGATCCGTGAGGTCGCGCGGCAGACTGGCGTCAACGCCGTCACCCTGCGGGCTTGGGAACGGCGTTATGGCCTGATCGTCCCGCAACGCACGCCCAAGGGGCATCGGCTGTTTTCTGCCGACCACGTTCAACGCATCCTGACGATCCTCACCTGGCTCAATCGCGGCGTGGCTGTCAGCCAGGTCAAACAACTGCTCGACACCCCACAGGCCTTAACCCAATCCGTCGAAAACGATTGGCAAGTGCTGCGCCAGACGCTGCTGCAAGCGGTCACTCAACTGAATGAACGCACCGTCGATGACACCGTCAATCAGGCCATGGCGCTGTATCCACCACGGACCTTGTGCGCACAACTGCTGATGCCCTTGCTGGCTGAACTGGAACAACGCTGGCAAGGCCAATTTGGCGCACAGATGGAGCGAGTGTTTTTTTACTCCTGGTTACGCAGCAAATTTGGCGCACGCATCTACCATAACAACCGGCAGTTACGCACCGCGCCCCTGTTGTTGATCAATCACTCGGACCTGCCACTGGAACCCCACCTGTGGCTGACCGCCTGGCTGATCAGCAGCGCCGATTGCCCGGTGGAAGTGTTCGACTGGCCACTTCCTGCCGGCGAACTCGCACTGGCGGTCGATCATCTGCAAGCCCGCGGCGTACTGCTGTATTCCAGCAAAGCCATGAATCTTTCGCAGCTGCCGAAACTTTTGAACGGGGTCAGTTGCCCAAAATTGATTGCCGGACCAACGGTATGCATCCACCACACCGAGTTGTCCGCACGAACGTACAAGATCACTGATTTGTTCCTGGCTGAAGATCCGCTAGCAGCGCATCAGGGCCTGATTCAGCGTGGGCTCATTTAATGGCGAATTTTTTAATGAATCGTGCGGACACCTCTGTGCAATTGATCTGGTTGCGCAGCGACTTGCGCCTCCATGACAACACCGCCCTTTCGGCCGCTGCAGCCCGCGGCCCGACTGTGGCGGTGTATCTGCTGAGCCCGGAGCAATGGCTGGAACACGATGATGCGCCGTGCAAAGTGGATTTCTGGCTGCGCAACCTGAGCGAGTTACGCAGCGCCCTGGATGAGCTGAACATTCCCTTGTTGATCCGCAAGGCATCTCGCTGGGATGAAGCACCCAAGGTGCTGCTCGATCTTTGCCAGCAGTTGAAAGTCGACGCGGTGCACGTCAACGAGGAGTACGGCATTCATGAAAGCCGTCGTGACGCAGCCGTAGCCGAAACACTGAATGCCCACGCCATCGACTTTTACAGCTACCTCGATCAATTGCTGTTGAAACCGGGCACCGTACTGACCAAAACGGGCACCTACTTTCAGGTGTTCAGCCAGTTCCGCAAGGCGTGTTATGACCGCCTGCACTGGTCGTTACCGCAACGGGTCCCAGCACCCGCCGTGCAGGCGCCGCTGGCGATCGACAGCGACAAGATCCCGTCGAACGTTGAAGGCTTCGCAACGCCCAGCGACAGCCTGCGCAGTCTTTGGCCTGCCGGGGAAGCCGAAGCCCACCGTCGCCTCGTCACCTTCGCCGACGCTCAGATCGACGACTACAAAGACGAACGCGACTTCCCGGCCAAACCCGGCACCAGTCAGCTCTCGGCCTATCTCGCCGCCGGGGTGATTTCCCCCCGTCAATGTCTGCACGCCGCGCTGCAAAGCAATCAGGGCGAGTTCGAAAGTGGCAAGGTCGGCGCCGTTACCTGGATCAACGAATTGCTGTGGCGCGAGTTCTACAAACACATCCTGGTGGGCTACCCACGGGTCTCGCGTCATTGCGCATTCCGCCCGGAAACCGAAGCCCTCGCCTGGCGCGATGCCCCGGATGAACTCCTGGCCTGGCAAGAGGCCCGCACCGGTCTGCCGATTATCGACGCGGCCATGCGCCAATTGCTGGAAACCGGCTGGATGCATAACCGCCTGCGCATGGTAGTGGCGATGTTCCTGACCAAGAATCTGCTGATCGACTGGCGTGAAGGCGAACGTTTTTTCATGCGTCATCTGATCGATGGCGACCTGGCGGCGAACAACGGTGGCTGGCAGTGGAGTTCGTCCACTGGCACCGATTCGGCGCCCTACTTCCGGATTTTCAACCCGCTGAGCCAGTCGGAGAAATTCGACAGCGAGGGGCTGTTCATCAAGTACTGGCTGCCGGAACTGGCCGGGCTGAACAAGAAGGATGTGCACAACCCGGCGAACCTCGGCGGCCTGTTCGGTGTGGCGGATTATCCTTCGCCGATCGTCAATCTGAGCAGCTCTCGGCAACGGGCGCTGGCCGCGTTCAAGAACTTGCCATCACGACAATCTGCCGGGCGATTACCTGACTGAAAAAGGAGAATGGGATGAGTTTTACACCTCCAAGGCGCTACTGGCTCACAGGTGCCGGCAACGGCATTGGTGCCTCGCTGGCCGAAGAAATATTGAAATCCGGCGCTCACCTCGCGGTGAGCTCTCGTTCGGTGGCGCCACTCAAGGTCTTGTCCCAGCGTTATCCGGGGCAAGTGCTGGTGGTGGCCGGTGACCTGACCAACAGCCAGACCGTGCGAGAAATCGGCGAGCAGATTGCCGAGGAGTGGGGAGCCCTGGACACGGTGATCCTCAATGCCGGCACTTGCGAATACGTCGACGTTCAGCAGTTCGATGCGTCGATCGTCGAGCACGTGGTGCGCACCAATCTGCTTGCCAGCAGCTTTTGCATCCAGGCTGCCCTGCCGCTCTTGCGCGCCGGCACCGCGCCATATCTGGTGGGCGTCGCCAGCTCGGTCACCTACCTGCCGCTGCCACGGTCCGAGGCTCATGGCACCTCAAAGCCCGGGTTGCGTTATCTGTTTGAATCGTCGCGCATTGATCTTGCTCCAGACGGCATCGAAGTCACCGTGGTCAGCCCCGGGTTTGTCGAAACACCCCTGACAGCGCAAAACAGTCCCACGCCACTCGGCTGGCCGGTGGACAAGGCCGCACGCCACATCTTCGCCGAACTCAAGGATCGGCCGCTGGAGATAGCCTTCCCCGCGTTGTTCATGGCTGACCTCTGGCCATTATCGAAACCACCCCACCGAGCAAACCTGGCAATCGGCAAACGCATGGTGCGCAGCAACCCGCCGATCAAGGACCAGCCGTAAATCACCCGCCTCTCAAGGCTGATCGCTCCTGGCTGTTGAATCGCAGCCATGAGATCACCCTGTCCGTCAGGCCTTTCACACAGCATCGGCCCACTGCCTTACACTGGGCGCCATGAAAACCATTCCCCATACGCAAATCGCCGAGCCTGCGGTCACATGCTCGACCTGCGCAGCTTGCTGCTGTCAGCTCGAAGTCATGCTGATCACGGACACGGGCGTGCCCGAACGTTTTATCGATACCGATGACTGGGGCGGGGAAGTCATGCTGCGCCTGGATGACGGCTGGTGCGCCGCGCTGGATCGCAACACGATGATGTGCACCATCTACGAAAAACGCCCGTTGATCTGTCGGGAGTTCGAGATGGGCGCACCGGAATGCATCGAAGAACGCCAAGGGATTACCACGGCGTATCGCTGAAAGTCAGACCAGTGAAGATCCAATGTGGGAGCGGGCTTGCTCGCGAAGGCGGCGTGTCAGTCAACGATGATGTCAACTGACAGTCCGCATTCGCGAGCAAGCCCGCTCCCACATTTAACCGAGTGAGTCTTACAGCGGCATGGTGTAGTGAAGCGCGTAACTTTCTACACCATCGTTCGGGCTGCTGATTCCGGCATTGGAATAATGCGTCGCACGAATCCCGACTTCATGCCCGCCCGTAAAGCGCAGCCCAAAACCGAACCGGTCTTCAAACTGAAAGGCACTGCCCAGTTGGTTGTTTTCGACTTCGGTATTGGCGAATACCGCGACGCCGACGCCCAACTCCAGGTAGGGTTTGACGGTCTGCCCGGCAAACTCGTAAACCAGCACCGGCGAGAACGACAGGCTGTGGTTGCTGGAGGTCTTGTCGCCATCCCAATAGGTGTAGGCACCGCTCCAGTAACCCGTCAAACGACCGATATCACTCTGCAACCAGCTCTTGTCCCAATCGAATTGCATGCCCAGCCGATAGGTCATGGTCGATTCGTCAGTCTGGCCGACCGCGAACTCCACGCCTGCCGCTTGTGCGGTAAAACTGTGCCCCATTAGTGCGGCCGCAATCGCGGCCAAGCAGAATAGTCGCTTCATTAGAAACATCCTTTTCCGAACGATTTCGTATGGTTTTTTTTTGTTGCTTAACGCTATAGAAGTCGACGATTAATCAGAAGTTCACCCCAATTACTCGCTTGCCCCGAGTTTTGTTACTCCTTGAAGCTTCGCACAACACCAGCGGTATTCCACAGTATCGGCAAGATATTTCTGAAATGCTCCGGATCGGCACTCGTCCAGAATTGCGCAGCACGCGCAGGTTCTTGGGCGAGCAATTCCCGCTCGGCCAACAATCGCTGAAGTTGCCGCGCTACAGCGGCGCCGGTATCAATCAAACTGATGTCATCGGGGATCATCTGCTTAAGCAACGGCTTTAGGAAGGGATAATGCGTGCAGCCCAGAATTATCGTGTCGCACCCGGCACCGAGCAGCGGTTCGACATACCTGGCCAGCAACTGGCGCAATGCCTCGCTGTGCAGATCGCCGTTTTCAATCAGCTCCACCAGGCCGGGGCACGGCTGGGTGATGACGCGCACATCGGTGGCGAATCGGTCGAGCAACGCCGCGAACTTGGCACTCTGCAAGGTGCCAGTAGTGGCGAGCACGCCGACCACACCGCTGCGGGTGGCGGCAGCGGCCGGTTTGACCGCTGGCTCCATGCCGACGATGGGCCACTCGGGATAATCGCGGCGCAAGTCGGCAACGCCAGCGACCGTCGCCGTGTTGCAGGCCAGCACCAAGGCCTTGGCGCCCTGCTGCTGAAAAAAACCGGCCATCACGCTGCAGCGATGACGGATGAATTCCGGGGTTTTCTCGCCGTAGGGAATATTCCCGCAATCGGCGACGTACAACAGTGACTCGTTAGGCAGCAAACGCTGAATCTCGGCCAGCACCGAAAGCCCGCCGACACCGGAGTCGAACACGCCAATCGGCGCTTCACGCATGCTTCGAACCACAGACGCTGCAGCCCGGATCACGCTTGACCCGCAATTCGCGAAAGCGCGAGCCCAAGGCATCGATCAACAACAGGCGCCCCACCAGCGGCTCGCCGAAACCCACCAGCAATTTCATCGCTTCCAGCGCCTGGAGACTGCCCACCAGGCCAACCAATGGCCCTACGACGCCGGCTTCGCTGCAGGTCAGTTCGGCTTCACTGCCGTGACCATATAAACAGTGGTAGCACGGACTTTCCGGACGGCGCGGGTCAAACACCGACAACTGCCCTTCGAGCCGAATCGCTGCGCCGCTGACCAGAGGTTTACCGGCGGCGACACACGCAGCGTTGACCGCTTCGCGGGTGGAAAAATTGTCGGAACAGTCCAGCACCAGATCCACCGCAGCCACGGCGGCGGCCAGGGAATCTTCGTCCAGCGCGGTGCGATGGGCGATCAACTGAATTTCGGGATTGATCGCGCTCAGTCGACGGATCGCCGAATCGACCTTGCTCAGGCCGACACTGTCGGTGTCGTGGACGATCTGGCGTTGCAGGTTGGTCAGGTCGACGGTGTCGAAGTCCGCCAGGTGCAATTCACCGACGCCGGCGGCGGCCAGATACAGCGCAACCGGCGAGCCGAGGCCGCCAAGACCGACGATCAACACGCGGCTTTCTTTCAGTCGCAACTGGCCGTCGATGTCGACGTGTTGCAACAGAATCTGCCGACTGTAGCGCAACAACTCCTGATCATTCAGCACGGCAGGCGCCCCAGGCTGATACGTTCGTGACCGCCCAGATCGGTGCGGCTGTGGACTTCTTCAAAGCCGCGGGTCAGCAGCAAATCGCGTACCGCAGTGGCTTGATCGTAACCGTGTTCAAGCATCAGCCAACCGCCCGCTTCCAGATAATCCGGCGCCTGGGCGACGATCAGACGCAGATCGTCGAGCCCGTCGACGCCAGCCACCAAGGCACTGGCCGGTTCGAAACGCACATCGCCTTCCACCAGATGCGGATCGGCGGAGGCAATATAAGGCGGGTTGCTGATGATCAGCTGAAAGCGCTGACCTTCCAGCGCACTGAACCAATGACTGCTCAGCACGGTGGCGTTGTTCAGGTGCAGGCGCTGGCGATTGCGCTCGGCCAGGGCCACGGCTTCGAGTACGCGATCCACGGCGGTCACCTTCCAGGCCGGACGCTCGCTGGCCAGGGCCAACGCAATGGCGCCGCTGCCGGTGCCGAGGTCGAGGACCTTGGCTGGTGTGGCCGGCAGCAGTTCCAGCGCAGTCTCCACCAACAGTTCGGTGTCCGGGCGCGGGATCAGCGTATGCGGCGCCACTTCCAGATCAAGCTTCCAGAAACCTTGCTGGCCGAGGATGTAGGCCACTGGCTCACCGCCACGGCGGCGCTGCAAATACTCGGCAAATTTAAGCGCCGCTTCGCTCGGAACGATGCGCTCGGGCCAGGTGTGCAGAAAACTGCGGGACTTGCCCAACGCCGCGGCCAACAACAATTCGGCATCCAGGCGCGCAGTGGGCGAATCCGGCAGGTCGGCGGCGCGTAACAAACTGGCAATGATCGTCATTTACTCACCTATCGCTGCCAATTGGTCGGCCTGGTATTCGGCCAGCAACGGCTCGATCACCGCATCGACGCCACCCGCGAGGATTTCGTCGAGGGAATACAGCGTCAGGTTGACCCGGTGGTCGGTGACCCGCCCCTGGGCAAAGTTGTACGTGCGAATCCGCTCCGAGCGATCGCCCGAACCGACCAGCAATTTACGCTCGCTGGCGATCGCGTTCGCGGCGGCGCTGGTTTGCTGATCGTTGAGCTTGGCCGACAGCCAGGACATCGCCCGGGCGCGGTTCTTGTGCTGGGAACGTTCTTCCTGGCACTCGACGACGATACCGGACGGCAAGTGCGTGATGCGGATCGCCGAGTCCGTTTTGTTAACGTGCTGACCACCGGCACCGGAGGATTTGTAGGTATCGATGCGCAAATCCGAGGGGTTGATCTCGATCGCTTCTTGCTCGTCCGGCTCGGGCAACACCGCTACGGTGCAGGCCGAGGTGTGGATACGACCCTGGGATTCGGTAGCCGGAACCCGTTGTACGCGGTGGGCACCGGATTCGAATTTCAGCTTGCCGTAGACGTTGTCGCCTTCGACGCGAGCGATGACTTCTTTAAAGCCGCCGTGTTCACCGATGTTCTCCGAGAGGATCTCCACCCGCCAGCCACGTCGTTCGGCGTAACGCGAATACATGCGGAACAGGTCGCCGGAGAAAATCGCCGCCTCGTCACCGCCGGTGCCGGCGCGGATTTCGAGGTACACGTTGCGGCCATCGTTCGGATCCTTGGGCAGCAGCATGCGTTGCAGGCTGGCTTCGATGTCGATCAGTTGCTCTTTGGCTTCGCGGACTTCTTCCACGGCCATTTCGCGCATGTCCGGGTCGCTGTCCTTGAGCAGCGCCTGAGCGCCCTCGAGATCGCTTTGTACCTTGAGCAACTGTTTATAGGTTTCGACAATCGGTTCGACTTCCGCGTATTCCTTGGAATAGGTGCGGAATTTGTTCTGATCGGAAATGACTTCGCCGTCGCCAAGCAAGGCGGTCAATTCCTCGAAACGGTCCTGGAGGATGTCCAGCTTATTGAGCAGTGACGCTTTCATTGCGGTTTTTTATCCGAAAAGCTATCCGATGAGCCCTCATTCAGGGCAAAGAGTTCCTGGGCCATGGCCAGCGCATCGAGGCGGCCTTCGGCAGAGAGCTTTTTCAACTGCACGCTCGGTGCGTGCAAGAGTTTGTTGGTCAGGCCCCGCGCCAGTTGCACCAGCACGTCTTCGGCGCTGCTGCCGTTGGCCAGCATGCGCTGGGCCTTCTGCAATTCTTCGTCGCGCAGGCGCTCGCTTTGTTGGCGATAGGCCTTGAGCACATCCACTGCCGCCAGTTCACGCAGGCGAACCATGAAATCTTCGGCACCAATCGAGACCATCTCTTCCGCCGCCTGGGCTGCGCCTTGGCGACTCTTGAGGTTCTCGGCGACCACTTCGTGCAGATCGTCGACGCTATAGAGGTAAACATCGTCCAGTTCGCCGACTTCAGGCTCGATATCCCGGGGGACGGCGATGTCTACCATGAAGATCGGCTTGTGCTTGCGCAGTTTCAAGGCGCTTTCCACCGCGCCCTTGCCCAGGATCGGCAACTGGCTGGCGGTGGAGCTGATGACGATGTCGCTGCGCACCAGTTCCGCCGGGATGTCCGAGAGCAACACCGCGTGAGCGCCGAACTGCTCGGCCAGAATGCTCGCGCGCTCCAGGGTGCGGTTGGCGACGACGATGCGTTTCACACCCAATTCGTGCAGATGGCGGGCGACCAGGGTGATGGTCTCGCCGGCGCCAATCAGCAAGGCCTGGCTGCGTTGCAGGTCGCTGAAAATCTGTTTCGCCAGACTGACCGCGGCAAACGCCACCGACACCGGGTTCTCGCCAATGGCGGTGTCGGTGCGCACCTGTTTGGCCGCATTGAACGTGGCCTGGAACAACCGCCCGAGCAACGGACCGATGGTGCCAGCCTCGCGGGCCACGGCGTAGGCCGATTTCATCTGACCGAGAATCTGCGGTTCGCCCAACACCAGCGAATCGAGCCCGGAAGCCACCCGCATCATGTGACGAACTGCCGCATCATCTTCGTGCACATAAGCGCTCGCACGCAGCTCTTCGAGGCTCAAATGATGATAATCGGCCAGCCAGCGCAGAATGACGTCCGCCGAAAGGTGATCCTGTTCTATATAGAGTTCACTGCGATTGCAGGTGGAGAGGATCGCAGCTTCGCGGCTGTCGGTGAGTCGGCAGAGCTGCTGCAAGGCCTCCACCAGTTGCTCAGGGGTAAAGGCCACGCGCTCGCGGACGTCTACTGAAGCAGTCTTGTGGTTAATACCGAGTGCAAGGAAGGCCATTCAAGGTCGCTGATAGTGACGTGAAGCCGGCAATTGTCCTACTTCGACAGAGCCAGAACAACTACCGCTGACTATTGTCCCAATGACCTGCCTCTATAAAGGTGCCGATTGAGTCTCGGTTATGTTTGGCCGAAGGCTTGTGTCATGATGATCCGACCGCAGGTTAGTCGTCCTCTTCCTATATGAATAGATCTTCCGCGTTGCTCCTCGCTTTTGTCTTCCTCAGCGGCTGCCAGGCCTTGGCACCCGTTTCGTCGGACGGTACGCCGCCGGTCGAAGACAGCACTCCGGCCCCTGAAAAGCCCAAGGTCTACAGCTCATTCAGTGAAGAAACCGTCTTCAGCCTGTTGAGCGCCGAACTGGCTGGCCAGCGCAATCGTTTCGACATTGCCCTGGACAACTACGTGACCCAGGCGATCAATACTCAGGATCCGGGCATCTCCGAGCGAGCATTCCGTATTGCCGAGTATCTGGGCGCCGATCAGGCCGCCCTGGACACCGCGCTGATCTGGGCGAAAAACGCGCCACAAGACCTTGAGGCGCAACGGGCCGCTGCCGTGCAACTGGCTCGTGCCGGGCGCTATGACGACTCCATGGTCTATATGGAGAAAGTCCTGCAAGGCAAGGGCGACACGCATTTCGACTTCCTCGCCCTGTCTGCGGCCGATACCGACCAGGACACGCGCAACGGCTTGATGAAAAGTTTTGACCGTTTATTGCAGCGCCATCCGAACAACAGTCAGCTGATTTTCGGCAAAGCCTTGCTGCTGCAACAGGACGGTGATGCCAAGGGTGCGCTGAGCCTGTTGGAAGACAATCCTCCGGACGAAGGCGAAATAGCACCGATTTTGCTGCGCGCACGCCTGCTGCAGGCCCTCAGTCGTGGTGACGAAGCCTTGCCGCTGCTGCAAAAAAGCATCAAGAAATACCCGGACGACAAACGCCTGCGCCTGACTTACGCGCGCATGCTGGTTGAACAGGACCGCATGGACGACGCCAAAGCCGAGTTCTCCAGCCTGGTTCAGCAGTACCCCGAAGACGACGAGCTGCGTTATTCCCTGGCGCTGGTTTGCCTGGAAGCCAAGGCCTGGGATGAGGCCAAGGGCTATCTGGAAGACCTGATTGCCCGGGAAAGCCACGTCGATTCGGCGCACTTGAACCTCGGTCGTATCGCTGAAGAGCGCAATGACCCTCAAGGCGCGCTGATCGAGTACGCCCAGGTCGGCCCTGGCAACGATTACCTGCCGGCGCAATTGCGTCAGGCCGATATCCTGATGAATAACGGCAAGACCGCCGAAGCCCAAAGCCGTCTGGCTGCGGAGCGCGACGAGCAACCCGATTACGCGATTCAGTTGTACTTGATCGAAGCCGAAACCTTGTCTGCCAATAAACAGCCCGACAAGGCCTGGAATGTATTGAAGCAAGCCTTGCAGCAATACCCGGACGATTTGAACCTGCTGTACACCCGCGCCATGCAAGCGGAAAAACGCAATGACCTGGCGCAGATGGAAAGTGATCTGCGGCTGATCATCAAGCGCGACCCCGACAACGCGATGGCGCTGAACGCCCTCGGTTACACCCTGTCGGACCGTACGACGCGCTATGTCGAAGCCAAGGCCTTGATCGAACAGGCGCACAAGATCAATCCGGAAGACCCGGCGGTACTCGACAGCCTCGGCTGGGTGAACTTCCGCATGGGCAACCTCGACGAAGCCGAACGCCTGCTGCGCCAGGCGCTGGAGCGCTTCCCCGATCAGGAAGTCGCCGCGCACCTGGGCGAAGTCCTGTGGGCCAATGGCAAGCAACGGGAAGCCAAGCAAATCTGGAGCAAGTTCCTCAAGGAACAACCCGACAGCCCCATCCTGCGCAGCACCATCAAGCGCCTGACCGGATCAGAGACTCTTTAACATTATGTTTTTGCGCCACCTCATCGTTTTCAGTTTCATCGCCCTGCTCGCCGGTTGCGCGGGCTTCGGTGCCCGCGAATCAGTCCAGGGCAAAGGCAACACGGCCCAATGGCGCGTGTACAAACAGCAACTGACCAGCCTCGACGGCTGGCAGATCAACGGCAAGATCGGCATCCGCGCCCCGAAAGACTCGGGCAGCGGCACGTTGTTCTGGCTGCAGCGACAGGATTACTACGACATTCGCCTCTCCGGCCCCCTGGGTCGCGGCGCAGCACGCCTGACCGGCCGCCCCGGCAAGGTCTCGCTGGAAGTCGCCAACCAGGGCCGCTATGAAGCGCCGACGCCTGAAGTGTTGGTCGAAGAACAACTGGGTTGGAAGTTACCGGTGTCGAATCTGGCCTGGTGGGTTCGGGGGCTCCCGGCTCCGGACAGCAAAAGCCGTCTGACGCTGGACACTGACAGCCGCCTGGCCAACCTTGAGCAGGATGGCTGGCAAGTCGAATACCTCAGTTATGCCGAGCAAAACGGCTTTTGGCTGCCCGAGCGGATCAAACTGCATGGCACCGACCTTGATGTCACGCTGGTGATCAAGGAATGGCAACCTCGCAAATTGGGGCAATGAAGATGACTGCTGCGCGCTTGACGCTGCCCTCCCCGGCCAAACTCAATCTGATGCTGCACATCCTCGGTCGCCGTGAAGACGGTTATCACGAGTTGCAGACTATTTTTCAGTTTCTCGATTACGGCGATGAGATCACCTTCGCCGTTCGTGATGACGGTGTGATTCGACTGCACACCGAATTCGAAGGCGTCCCTCACGACAGCAATCTGATTGTTCGAGCGGCAAAAAAACTTCAGGAGCAATCCGGTTGTTCGCTCGGCATCGACATCTGGATCGAAAAAATTCTTCCTATGGGCGGTGGAATTGGTGGCGGCAGTTCAAATGCCGCGACGACTTTGCTCGGTCTCAATCATCTCTGGCAACTGGGTTGGAATGAGGATCGACTGGCCGCTCTAGGCCTGACGCTGGGCGCGGACGTCCCGGTTTTCGTGCGTGGGCACGCGGCTTTTGCCGAAGGCGTGGGGGAAAAACTGACCCCTGTAGACCCCGAAGAACCGTGGTATCTCGTGCTTGTGCCGCAAGTCTCTGTAAGTACAGCAGAAATTTTTTCAGATCCGTTGTTGACACGTAACTCTTCTCCCATTAAAGTGCGCCCCGTTCCCAAGGGAAACAGTCGAAATGACTGCTTACCGGTGGTAGCAAGGCGTTACCCAGATGTACGTAACGCATTGAATTTGTTAGGTAAATTTACCGAAGCAAAACTCACCGGAACTGGAAGTTGTGTGTTTGGGGGCTTCCCAAACAAAGCTGAAGCTGATAAAGTCTCGGCCCTTCTTACAGAGACCCTTACAGGGTTTGTAGCAAAGGGAAGCAACGTTTCGATGTTGCATCGCAAGCTGCAAAGTCTGCTCTAAAAGGAATCGAGTACTGGGTACTCGTTGCAACAGATACAGGGGCGTCGCCAAGCGGTAAGGCAGCAGGTTTTGATCCTGCCATGCGTTGGTTCGAATCCAGCCGCCCCTGCCATTTTCCATACTCATCCAGGTTACCCTCAGCCTCTAGGTACTGCGCGTGTCCAAGATGATGGTCTTTACGGGGAACGCTAACCCCGATCTGGCTCGGCGTGTTGTACGTCAGCTGCATATCCCTCTCGGTGACATCTCTGTCGGTAAGTTCTCCGACGGCGAAATTACTGCCGAGATCAATGAAAACGTCCGCGGTAAAGATGTCTTCATTATTCAGCCGACTTGCGCTCCGACTAACGATAACCTGATGGAACTGGTAGTGATGGCTGATGCCTTCCGCCGCTCCTCGGCTACTCGTATCACTGCTGTTATTCCTTACTTTGGTTATGCCCGTCAGGATCGCCGTCCGCGTTCCGCACGTGTGGCTATCAGCGCGAAAGTCGTTGCTGACATGCTTACCGTAGTCGGCATCGACCGTGTTCTCACGGTTGATCTGCATGCTGACCAAATCCAGGGTTTCTTCGATATTCCGGTAGATAACATCTACGGCTCCCCGGTACTGGTGGATGACATTGAAGATCAGCGCTTCGAAAACCTGATGATCGTATCCCCAGACATTGGCGGCGTCGTGCGTGCACGTGCTGTTGCCAAATCCCTGGGCGTGGATCTCGGGATCATCGACAAACGCCGTGAGAAAGCCAATCACTCTGAAGTGATGCATATCATCGGTGATGTCGAAGGGCGCACCTGTATTCTGGTCGATGACATGGTCGATACCGCCGGCACTCTGTGCCACGCGGCCAAGGCCCTGAAAGAGCATGGCGCTGCCAAGGTTTTCGCCTACTGCACACACCCTGTGCTGTCCGGTCGGGCGATCGAAAACATCGAAAATTCAATGCTGGACGAACTGGTGGTGACTAACACCATCCCGTTGTCCGCTGCTGCTCAAGCCTGCTCGCGTATCCGTCAACTGGATATCGCGCCGGTAGTTGCCGAAGCGGTTCGCCGCATCAGCAACGAAGAATCGATCAGCGCGATGTTCCGTTAAGGGCCCTGCCCTTCTCGACCATCTCGTTGACGAAAAGCGCCCCGCCCCGGCATTCCTGTCGGGGCGGGGCTTTTTTGCCCATATCGCCTTTAGCGCTGGTCGCAAACGCTGGGGCGAATGTGGTTATTTTGGAGATACAACATGAACGAATTTACTCTGAATGCTGAAGTGCGTTCCGACCTGGGGAAAGGTGCGAGCCGCCGCCTGCGTCGTCTCGCAAGCCTGGTACCAGCTGTAGTTTACGGTGGCGAAAAAGCCCCTGAATCCATCAGCATGCTGGCTAAAGAAGTTGCCAAACTGCTCGAAAACGAAGCGGCTTACAGCCACATCATCGAGCTGAACGTTGGCGGCACCAAGCAAAACGTGATCATCAAAGCCCTGCAGCGTCACCCGGCCAAAGGCCACGTGCTGCACGCTGACTTCGTACGCGTAGTAGCTGGCCAGAAACTGACCGCTATCGTGCCTGTACACTTCGTTGGCGAAGAAGCTCCGATCAAGAAAGGCGGCGAAGTTTCGCACGTTGTTTCGGAAATCGAAGTTACCTGCCTGCCAAAAGACCTGCCTGAATTCATCGAAGTCGATCTGGCTAACGCCGAAATCGGTTCGATCATTCACCTGTCTGACCTCAAAGCCCCTAAAGGCGTTGAGTTTGTTGCTCTGGCACACGGCGATGACAAGGCTGTTGCCAACGTTCACGCTCCACGTGTTGCTCCAGAAGCTACTGAAGAAGGCGCAGCAGAGTAATTTCACTCTGTTCGCCGGAGTGACCGGAAACATCGCGGACTAGAGCGTAGCGAGAAAGCGGGCGAGATCGCGGAGTTTACATAATGGTAAATGAGCACTTGTCGTCCACTTTCGCCGCACACAACGGTCGCGGCGATGTTATCCACCACTCCAAAGAAGGGCCCCTATCGTGACTGCCATCAAACTGATCGTTGGCCTGGGAAATCCAGGCGCTGAATACGAACAGACCCGGCATAACGCAGGGGCCCTTTTTGTTGAGCGCATCGCGAACGCACAAGGCGTAAACCTTGTGGCGGATCGCAAATATTTCGGCCTGACCGGACGCTATTCGCATCAAGGTCAGGATGTTCGTCTGCTGATTCCCACCACCTACATGAACCGCAGCGGCCAGGCCGTCGCGGCACTTGCCGGATTCTTCCGCATTACGCCTGAAGAAATCCTGGTGGCGCATGACGAACTCGACCTGCCACCCGGCGTTGCCAAGCTCAAACAGGGCGGCGGCCATGGCGGGCACAACGGGTTGCGCGACATCATCGCGCAACTGGGCAATCAGAATACCTTTCACCGCTTGCGGCTTGGCATTGGCCACCCGGGCGTTGCCAGTATGGTTTCAAATTTCGTCCTGGGTCGTGCGCCACGCGCCGAACAGGAAAAACTCGATGCCAGCATCGACTTTGCCCTCGGCGTGCTGCCGGATATCCTCGCCGGGGAATGGAACCGCGCGATGAAAAACCTGCACAGCCAGAAGGCCTGACTCACTCCTCGGGGAAAACACCATGGGATTCAATTGCGGCATCGTCGGCCTGCCTAACGTCGGCAAGTCCACCCTATTCAACGCCCTGACCAAATCCGGGATCGCGGCCGAGAACTTCCCCTTCTGCACCATCGAGCCGAACACCGGTATCGTGCCGATGCCGGATCCACGTCTGGAAGCCTTGGCGGCCATCGTCAATCCAAAGCGCATCCTGCCGACCACCATGGAATTCGTCGACATCGCTGGCCTGGTTGCCGGCGCCTCGAAAGGTGAAGGCCTGGGCAACAAGTTCCTGGCCAACATCCGTGAAACCGATGCCATCGCCCACGTAGTCCGCTGCTTCGAAGACGAGAACGTGATTCACGTCTCCAACAGCGTCGACCCGAAACGCGACATCGAAATCATCGATCTGGAACTGATCTTCGCCGACCTCGACAGCTGCGAAAAGCAACTGCAGAAAGTCGCCCGCAACGCCAAGGGTGGTGACAAGGACGCCGTGGTCCAGAAAGGCCTGCTGGAGCAATTGATCGCTCACTTCACCCTCGGCAAGCCTGCTCGTACGCTGATGAAGAACATGGGCGCCGACGACAAAGCGGTGATTCGTGGTTTCCACCTGCTGACCACCAAGCCGGTCATGTACATCGCCAACGTCGCTGAAGACGGTTTCGAGAACAATCCGCTGCTGGACATCGTCAAAGCCATCGCCGAAGAAGAAGGCGCCATGGTGGTTCCGGTCTGCAACAAGATCGAAGCCGAAATCGCCGAGCTCGAAGATGGCGAAGAGAAAGATATGTTCCTCGAAGCCCTGGGTCTCGAAGAGCCTGGCCTGAACCGCGTCATCCGCGCTGGCTACGAAATGCTGCACTTGCAGACCTACTTCACCGCCGGTGTCGAAGAAGTCCGCGCCTGGACCGTCCGCGTCGGTGCTACTGCGCCACAAGCCGCTGGGGTGATCCACACCGACTTCGAAAAAGGCTTCATCCGCGCCGAAGTCATCGCTTACGACGACTTCATCCAATACAAGGGCGAAGCCGGCACCAAAGAAGCCGGTAAATGGCGTCTGGAAGGCAAGGACTACATCGTTAAAGACGGCGACGTGATGCACTTCCGTTTTAACGTGTAACTTTATTCAGAACAAAGCACTACCCAAGAAAAAGCCGCGTTTAGACGCGGCTTTTTTGTGCCTTTTTTTTCATGGATTAAACCAGCACAACACATGCTACGGCGGCTCGTTACCTCACACCTGATACTTACGCCGATTGAAGAACATCGAAGCCCCCGCCCCCACTACCGCGATTGCAAAGATCCCGACATCAATGCTGCCAATATAGAGCGGCAGCACAAACATCACGCAAAAGCCCAAACCGACCAGAGCAATACCCAGCCATTTCCTGAGTACGTAGCTCCTTACGCAACTGTATAGCAGCAGCATCCCCACGCCTGCCAACGCATATTGAATGTAGAGACTCATGGGCCTATGCCCCTTGTGACTTGATGATCATGGAGGACACGGAACGCTGCGGCCCGATGCCGCCACTGACTTGAGCGTCCAGACTGACGATGACATCGCCAGCGTGATAGGCCTGACACTGAAACGGATGAGCGCTGAGGACAATGCCGTGATTGGCGGTAAATTGATTCCTGTCAAACTCCACTGTTCGCATCCTTAACGAATTCAGAAAGGCGCGAAGTGTCCATCAGGACTGGGGTTTTCGCAAATCCCGATCGGTCCGCTTCAGACTTTTTTGCTCCGCGGCAGAAAGATCGCCAACACCCCAAGCAGCGGCAAGAACGAACACAAGAAATACACGTACTCAATGCCGTGAATGTCCGCCAGATGCCCAAGCAACGCCGCGCCAATCCCGCCAAAACCGAACATCAATCCGAAGAACACCCCGGCAATCATCCCGACATTTCCCGGCACCAGTTCCTGGGCATACACCACGATCGCCGAGAAAGCCGAGGCCAGGATGAAGCCGATCACGACGCTGAGGATGCTGGTCCAGAACAGGTCGACATGCGGCAGGATCAGAGTGAACGGCGCTACGCCGAGGATCGAGAACCAGATCACCGCCTTGCGCCCGATCTTGTCGCCTATCGGCCCGCCGAAGAAAGTCCCCGCCGCTACCGCGCCGAGAAACAGGAACAAGTGCAACTGTGAACTCGCTACCGACAGGTCGAATTTCTCGATGAGGTAGAAGGTGAAGTAACTGGTGAGGCTGGCCATGTAGAAATACTTGGAAAACACCAGCAGCCCGAGTACCACCAGCGCACTGATCACACGGTTTTTCGACAAACCATGTGTCGCCGCCTGGCCTTGTTTGAGTTTGAACAGGCTCAAGTGATTGGCGTACCAGCGGCTGATCCGATAAAGCACGAACAGCGCAAACACCGCGAACAGCCCGAACCAGGCGACATGGCCCTGACCGAACGGAATGATGATCGCCGCAGCCAGCAAAGGACCGAAGGCTGAGCCAGCATTGCCGCCGACCTGAAACGTCGACTGCGCCAAACCAAACCGCCCGCCCGAAGCCAGCCGCGCCACGCGAGAAGCTTCCGGGTGAAAGGTCGAGGAGCCGATACCGATCAACCCTGCCGCCAGCAAAATCATCGGAAAGGTGCCGACCACCGACATCATCAAAATGCCGATCAATGTGCAGATCGTCCCGGCCGGTAATAGCCAGGGTTTGGGGTGCCGATCGGTGTAGTAACCGACCCACGGCTGCAACAGCGAAGCCGTCAGCTGGAACGTCAAGGTGATCAGGCCAACCTGGGTGAAGGTCAGGCCGTAGCTGGCCTTGAGCATCGGATAGATCGACGGCAGCACCGACTGGATCAAGTCGTTGATCAAATGCGCCAGCGCCACGGCGCCGATGATGCGCATGACCAAAGGGCTGCTTTGTGAAGTCGCGGATGCCGGCTGCGCGCCGGTCTGGACATTGCTGATAGCCATAAGAGTTTCCATACAACAGATGGGTGCACACGGGCAGGTGCGCCAATGTGCCATTTTTCGGTGCAACCGCGCCATCCCCTTAGCCTGCTAACGACCTCGTTTTCATCGTTGAAAAGGTGATAGCGCAACGCCATGGTCTGAATCTTGCCTTGGTAATCCGCTTCAACGCGGCCCCTTACAAAGGGGACCGAGAATGGGAAGTTTCGCTACAGAGCCGGCCTACAGAGCTGGCGAGGGTGAACTTTCGAGGCCTTTTAGAAGGGCACCGGTCGCGACCGCAACGGTTGCGACGCACGCCAATGGTGCGTGGTGTCCAGAGGAGTCATGGGGCATGCAGGCTTTTTTATCACCGGGGATCGGGTTGCTGGGGCGTTTTGGCTTCGCACGCAAATTTCAGCTTTTGTTTCTGCTGTTTATCCTGCCGTTGACGGGCAGTCTGTGGATGATCGGTCAAGACTATCGCGACAAACTGAACCTGATCTCCGGCGAACGTGCCGGGGTTCGGCAACTGCTCGCCCTGGACGCTCTGGATAATCTGCTCGCCGCTCAGCGTGATCGCGCGGCTCGCTGGCGCGCCACGGAAACCAATCGTCAGCCGACACCCGCGACGATCGCGGCGATGGCGGCTTTCGATACGGTTCAGCCCGCCGTCGCCCAAGCCACCATGGACCTCGGCAACGCACTGCAAACCGAAGGCGCCGAGGGCGAAACCCTGGCCCGTTTTCAAGCGCTGCAAAGCGCCCTCAACGGCCTGGACTCGAAAAGCCTGAGCAGCGTCGGTTGGTGGCCGGACGGTTACGATCGTTTCACCAATGCCTTGAGCGCTCTGCAAGCCTTGCGCGAACAGATTGCCATGGACAATCGCCTGACGCTGGCGCCGTGGCTGGAAACCTATCTGCTGACGCAGATCTCCACGCAGCACGCGCCGGACCTGATCGAACGCGTCGGCCGTCTCGCCAGCGTTGGTCAGGCCTCTGTAGTGTCCGGGCAGTTCACCCTGCAAAGTCGTCTGCAACTGCGGGACTTGCGCAGCCGCATCGGTGACGCCCGGGAGCAACTGGTCAAAACCGCCAGCCTGCTCGAAGCGCGACTACCCAGCGCATTGCAGGCCTGGGCCGGGCAATACCATGACAGCCTCAAGCACCTGGATGCCGAGTTGAAAGTCCTCGATGACGGTGTGTTCGGCGGCAGCATCAAGCTCAAGCCGGACGAGTTCGAACGCAGCCTCGACACCCTGCTCGCCGACCTCGCTTCGCTGCGTCAGCAATCGTTGGTGTCGCTGGATCAACGTCTGGACTATTACCACGGCTCTGCCATCCGCCAGTTCATCCTGGTCGCGAGCATTTTTGGCTGCCTGCTGCTGGCCGCGCTGTACCTGTTCATCTGCTTGCAGGCCTCGATCCGTCGTAGCGCCAGCGGCATTACCCTGCTGGCCGAAGCCTTGCGCGACGGCAATCTGAGCCTGCAAGTACCGGTAGAAGGCCGCGACGAGCTGGCCGCCATCAGCACCGCCCTCAACGTCGCGGTGGTGCAACTGCGCAACAGCCTGCTGGGGGTTGATCATGAAACCTTGCAGCTGAGCAACGCGGTGCGCACCCTTAACCATCACTCCAGCGGCGCCTTGGGGGAAGTCGAAGCCCAGCAGTTGCAGATCAGCCAGATCGCCGCGGCAGCCACGCAATTGGCGGCGACCTCTCAAGGCGTCGCCCAGAGTTGCGAACAGGCCTCCGGCAGCGCTCAGCATACCCAGCGCATTGCCGCCGACAGCAGCCGTGACAGCCTGCGCACGACGGCGAGTATTCAGCAACTCAATCAGCGTTTGAACGATACCGCGGCAGCATTGGGCCGGGTCAGTGAGCAAGGACAGCAGATTCAGTTGGTGGTGGACACCATCCGCGGGGTTGCCGAGCAGACGAACTTGTTGGCACTTAATGCCGCCATCGAGGCCGCTCGCGCCGGTGAGCAAGGTCGTGGCTTTGCGGTGGTGGCCGATGAAGTGCGTAGCCTGTCGCAACGCACCCAGTCCTCCACCGCGCAGATTGCCGGGACTGTCGACAGCCTGCGCAACACCGTAAACGAAGCGGTGAGCCTGATGGAAGCCGCTTGCGGCCAGGCTCAGTCCGACGCCCAGGCCGTCACTGGCCTCGGCGAACGCCTGGGGGAAATCGCCAGTGCCGTGCAGAGCGTCACCGATACCCTGGCGCAGATCGCCACAGCGGTCGACGAGCAAGCGACCACCGCCGACGAGGTCAGCGGCAATATCCAGCAAGTCGATCAGGCGGCAGTACGCTTGCTCGAAGGCGCACGGGCGGTGAACCTGGCAGCGGACACCTTGAGCCAGGGCAGCAAGGCCTTGAGTGCCAATACCGGGAGATTTCAGCTCAGTTGACGCCCTCCCCTGGCCCGTTTTTTCGGGTCAGGCGGATAAGCGGTTGAAAGCGTAGAGAAATATTTTAGATTTACGCTTGACACATCTCCGTTACGAGCCAATAATGCGCGCCACTTGGCTACATAGCTCAGTTGGTTAGAGCATAGCATTCATAATGCTGGGGTCCGGGGTTCAAGTCCCTGTGTAGCCACCAAGTACTAAAAACGGCTTACCGAAAGGTAGGCCGTTTTTTTATGCCTCGAGAAAAGTGCTCCCTGTCCACAGGGCGGTTAGTCCCCACACTTCGCGGTTCTCTCCTACAGTTAACGCCAAAGCTAAACGCAGAGAGACCACCCTATGTACTGGGGCCTGGACGAGATCATTGTGTTTTTCATCGCGGTCGCCATTTTCTGCGTGGTGCTGGAACTCGCTTTTCGTCTCGGCCGTCATCACCGAACCCACAGCAGTGATTCGGCCCGATCCCACCTCACCGTTTTGCAAACCGCCCTCCTCGTTTTGCTCGCGTTGTTGCTGGGTTTCAACTTCGCCATGGCCACTTCACGTTTCGAAGCGCGCAAGACACTGATTCAAGATGAAGTCACGGTAATCGGCTCGACCTATCTGCGAGCGAAGTTGCTGCCACCTGAACTGCGCGGGAAGGTGACAGCGCTGCTCAAGGAGTATGTCTCGGCGCGGATTGAGTACCTGCGCGCCGGCACGGACGAGAAACTGCTGAAGGCGGCCAGCGCATCGTCGCGGACGATCGAGGACCAGTTATGGAATCTGGCCACCGCCGCCGAGGCCCAGGGCGAAGCGACAGCCGCCATGAACCTGATGATCCAGTCGTTGACCGACGTCTACAGTGTCAATGAAAAGTGTCGCGCCGAGCAGGACAATCATGTCCCGGCAACCGTCATCAATCTGCTGTTCGTGGTGGCCATCGGCGCGTTGGGTTTGATCGCTTACAGCTATGGCCTGGGCCACCGTCGACGGCACGGCTCGACGGCCATCTTCGCGGTGCTGATTGCCATGGTCTTCACCCTCATCCTCGACATGGATCAGCCCCGCAGCGGCTTCATCCGCGTCGGCGAAGAAAGCCTGCTGCGGTTGCAGGAGAATTTGAACCGCACGAGTTCGGGCAAAGAGAGGCCACGTCCGCGCCAATCACGTCAGGAACGCATTGCCGACAATGCTGGCAACGCCCGCCCCCAGATCTGCCAGGTCCGCAGCCAGACCATCGCCTGCCAGTCACTGTCGGCGGGATAGAACTGCTCAATCAGATACGTCCCGCACTCGATCACAAAGTGGCATCGACCGCACCTGCGGCAGCGCGCGTGGTTTGCGTCGCTTCCGTTCGGCCGATAAAGTCCCCTGATCTTTCCCACGGACGGAGTGCCCCCACGTGTTCTCAGCCTTTCACTTGAGCCGCTATCGCCTGTCAGCCTTTTCGCTGATCGCCGCAGCTTTAACCCTCGCAGCCTGTAGCGCCCCGACCACTTCAACGTTGCCTGTCGCGCCCGAAGCCGCGTCAGGTTATCGCGCCGACCTGCAGACCCAATACGCCTCGAAACACATGGCAGCCGCGGCCAATCCGCTGGCGGCCGAGGCTGGGCGGGAGATGTTGCGTCAGGGTGGTTCGGCAATCGATGCCGCGATTGCGATGCAAGCCGTGCTGACCCTGGTCGAGCCACAATCTTCAGGCATTGGCGGTGGTGCATTTATCGTGCTTTGGGATGGCAAGGCGGTGCGCACTTATGACGGTCGCGAAACCGCTCCGGCCGGCGCCACCGAGAAGCTATTCCTGCAAGTCGACGGCAAGCCGATGCCGTTCACCCAGGCGCAGATTGGCGGTCGTTCAGTCGGGACACCGGGCGTGATGCGGGCCCTTGAGTTGGCCCATCAGAAACACGGTCGTCTGCCCTGGGCACAGCTGTTCGAACCGGCGATCAGGCTCGCGGATCAAGGTTTCGCCATCTCGCCACGCCTACACCAGTTGATCGCTTCGGATTCGTCCATTCGACGCTCGCCGGACATGGCCGCCTACTTCCTGAATGCCGATGGCAGCCCGAAAGCAGCAGGCACGCAATTGAAAAACCCGGCGCTGGCGGCTGTGTTCAAACGCATTGCCAAGGAAGGACCGGATGCGTTGTACAAAGGCCCCGTTGCACAGGAAATCGTCGCCAAGGTTCAGGGCCACGCCAACCCGGGCAGCCTGTCGCTGAACGACCTCAACGGCTACAGCGCCAAGGAGCGCGCGCCGCTGTGCACCGACTACAAACGCTGGCAGGTCTGCGGCATGCCGCCACCGTCGTCGGGCGGAATTGCCGTGGCGCAGATCCTCGGCACCTTGCAGGCCCTGGAAACCCGTGACCCGCGTTTTGCCCTGGCGCCGCTCAAACCGATCAAGACCAACAAACCTGCGGGCATCGAACCAGCGCCTGAAGCCGTGCACCTGATCTCCGAGGCCGAGCGCCTGGCTTACGCCGACCGCGCGCTGTACGTGGCCGACGCAGACTTCGTGCCTGTGCCCGTCAAAGGTCTGGTGGCCCCTGCGTATCTGGCCGACCGCGCGGCCCTGATCGGCGATCGCAGCATGGGCACCGCCAAACCCGGCACCCCGCCAGGCATTCAGGTCGCCTACGCACCGGACCGCTCGCCGCTGCGCATCTCCACCTCGCAAGTGGTGGCGGTGGATGACGAAGGCGGCGCCGTGTCCATGACCACCACCGTGGAGTCCGCGTTTGGCTCGCACCTGATGGTCCAGGGTTTCCTGCTGAACAACCAGATGACCGACTTCTCCTTCATCCCCGAAGAGAATGGCCAGAAGGTTGCCAACCGCGTCGAACCCGGCAAACGCCCCCGCTCGTCCATGGCTCCGACCCTGATTTTCGACCGTCAGAGCGGCGAATTCCTCGCCACCATCGGCTCCCCCGGCGGCTCGCAGATCATCGAATACGTCGCCAAATCCACCATCGGCCTGCTCGACTGGAACCTCGACCCACAAACCGCCATCAGCCTGCCCAACTTCGGCAGCCGCAACGGCCCGACCGAACTGGAACAGGGGCAGTTCAGCCCGGCGCTGATTCAGACGCTGAAAGACAAAGGCCACAGCGTGAACGAGATCGACATGACCAGCGGGACCCAGGCGATTGTCCGGGTCAAGGATGCGCAAGGGAAAACGTCGCTGGCGGGCGGGGCCGATCCGCGGCGTGAGGGGGCGGCGTTGGGGGATTGAGTCTTACGTGGTAAATGAGCAAGGGCTTACCGGGAGGTAGGCCCTTTTTTACGCCTGATAAACCTGATTCAGCCTAGCGAGAGATCTTCAGCGCCTGTCGCGCCTGATGCTTCTCCAGCGCCAGGTCGATCAAACGGCTGACCAACTCGCTGTACGTCATACCGGCGGCCTGCCATAGCTTGGGGTACATGCTGATGCGGGTAAAGCCGGGCAACGAGTTGATCTCGTTGATCAGCACTTCGCCGCTGTCGGTCAGGAACACGTCGACCCGCGCCAGCCCGGAACAACCCAACACCTGGAATGCCTCGACGGCCAGGGCACGGATGCGTTCACTGGCTTCGATGCTGATGTTTGCCGGCACCACCACTTCCGCCGCTTGAGCGTCAATGTATTTGCTGTCGTAGGAATAGAATCCGCTGCGCACCACGATTTCGCCGCAACCGCTGGCGATGGCGTCATCGTTGCCGAGTACCGCGCACTCAATTTCGCGACCACGGACGGCGGATTCGACCAGTACTTTCTCATCGAAACCCAAGGCCAGCTCCACTGCTGCCGCGTACTCGATTTCGTCATTCACCTTGCTGACGCCCACGGAAGATCCCTGGTTCGCCGGTTTGACGAACAGCGGCAAGCCGAGTTTGCCTTGCACCTCGGCGAACCCGGTGCGCGCTGCGGTGGCGCGGGTCAGGGTGACGAACGGCGTGACCGCCAACCCGGCGTCACGCAGCAGGCGCTTGCTGATGTCCTTGTCCATGCAGACGGCCGAACCAAGCACATCGGAGCCGACAAACGGCAGATCGGCCATGCGCAGCAAGCCTTGCAGGCAACCGTCTTCGCCCAGGGTGCCGTGGACGATCGGGAAGATCACATCGACGTGTCCCAGCATTTCCTGACTGGAGGTTTCCACCAATTGTTGACTGGCCTTGCCCGGCACGACGGCCAGTTCGCGGTTGGATTGGTTGAGGGCGATCAGCGCCGGGTTTTCCTGGTTGAGCAGGAAATTCGAAGGGTCATTCAGGTGCCAGTGACCTTGCTTGTCGATGCCGATCAGCACCGGCTCGAAGCGCGAACGGTCCAGCGCATCGACGATGTTTTTCGCCGATTGCAGCGACACTTCGTGTTCAGCCGAACGGCCGCCAAAAATAATACCTACCCGCAGTTTGCTCATTCAGAACTCCTCAACGATTGGCCCTGGCGTCACCACCGCAACCGCCCATAACAGCGCCAATGAAAACAACGGGGCAGCGTAGCTCAGGTGGGATATTTCCATGATGTGGGGCGCCTTCGTGACTTAAAAACATGCAACACCTTGCAACATTAGTCGGGGATTTTCTACCGGCCGGGGTGATTCGATCGGCAGCAGACAGGCGGTTGGTGAGTGGGGTAACGTGTTCAGCATCGAGTTCAAGGCAACACCACCATGGCCAAGCACACGCCTCCCATCGATTGGTTCCACCGCGCGCCGGACGTTGGCGGGCTTCAGCGTTTCGAGGCGTTTTTTGCCGGACACGGCTACGACCTTCACCGTCACGATACCTACGCCATCGGCCATACCCTGGCCGGCGTGCAGAGTTTTCAGTACCGCGGCGGCTGGCGCCACAGTCTGCCGGGCGGGACCATGGTGCTGCACCCGGACGAAGTTCACGATGGCGAAGCCGGCACCGAGACCGGGTTCCAATATCGAATGATGTACATCGAGCCGGCGCTGATCCAGCAGATGCTCGGCGGCCAGCCGTTGCCGTTTATCAAGACCGGCCTGTCGGCCGATCCACGTTTGTTCGCCGCCACCGCCGTGCTGCTGCGAAGCCTCGATTGTCCCCTCGATCCTCTGGAAGAGCAGGATGCGCTGTTCGATCTGGCCCAAGCCTTGAACAGTGTTTCCGGCGTGCCTGCCACACGCCAGAGCTTCGACTACGTGGCCGCCGAACGCGCGCGCGAATTCATCCACAGCGCACTGGATCGCACCGTGACGCTGGAAGAACTGGCGCAACACAGTGGTCGCGATCGCTGGAGCCTGTCGCGGGATTTTCGCCTGTTGTTCGGCACCAGCCCTTATCGATACCTGACCATGCGCCGCCTCGACCTGGTCCGCTCGCTGTTGATCCAGGGCCAGTCACTGGTCAGCGCCGCGCTGATCGCCGGCTTCACCGATCAGAGCCACATGACCCGGCAATTCAGCAAAACCTACGGCTTGTCGCCGGCACGCTGGATGAAAATGCACCGCCGCTGAGCCACGCACAATCGTTCAAGAAGCTCACCGATACGCCGGCTATCGTGGATGCACGATCAAACCACGAGAGCTGCTGCATGAACGCTTACGAAAGCCTTAATTTCGCTGAGAAAATTTCCAGGATCGGGCCGTACTGGACGCCCAGGGTCATCGCCGAAATGAACGACTACCAGTTCAAGGTGGTGAAGCTGCTGGGGGATTTCATCTGGCACGATCACCAGGATACCGACGAAACCTTCATCGTCCTCGAAGGACAATTGCGGATCGACTTTCGCGATGGCCACGTGCTGGTGAACGCCGGCGAAATGTATGTGGTGTCAAAAGGTGTCGAGCACAAACCGTTCGCCGAGCAGGAGGTGAAACTCCTGCTGATCGAGCCCAAGGGTGTGCTGAACACCGGGAGCGAAGGTGGCGAGCGCACTGCGCAAAATGACGTTTGGGTGTGAAAGGCAGGCGGCTTACGGCGGCAAGGTTTTGCCGTCCGCTGGATCGCCGATTTTCAGGAAGTGCCGGCCCGCCCCATGGTGCAAGGTGCAAGGTGCGCAATGCATCTTGCCCTTCGAAGCGCCAGCGACCGTCACTGAACACTCGCTCGTCTGCCTGTGCGGGAATCACCTCAGCCAGAAACAGATCGTATTGCTGGTGCGATTCACGCCGCGATGGCAGGCATCAAGTCGCTAGCTGATTGGCAAACTGCCCGACCGCGTTCACCACTTTCTGAGCACCGTCCTGAATCTCGACAATCACCGTCCCCGCCTCTGCCGCCAGCGCCAGCCCCTGTTCAGCCTGGAGTTTGCCCTCGGTCATCAGCGCCACGGCGTTGCGCGCCATGTCCTGGTTCTGCCGCACCACGCCGACAATCTCATCGGTTGCCTGGCTGGTGCGCGAAGCCAATTGCCGGACCTCATCCGCCACCACCGCGAAACCACGCCCCTGTTCCCCGGCCCGAGCCGCTTCGATGGCCGCGTTGAGCGCCAGCAGGTTGGTCTGTTCGGCAATCCCGCTGATGGTTTTGACAATGGTGCCGATCACCAGCGACTGCTCGTTCAGCGCTTCGATGCCTTCCCCGGCGGTTTGCATGTGCGAAGCAAGGTCACGCATCACGTTGACCGCCTGAGTCACCACCGCACTCCCGCGCTGCGCGCTGCTGTCGGTTTGCTGCGAGGTGCTATAGGCAATGTTGGCGGCGTCGGCGACGGCTTGCTCCTGATTGACTTGATCGGTAATCACCGTGGCGAATTTCACCACTTTGTAGAGTTTGTTATTGGCATCGACCACCGGGTTGTAGGAAGCCTCCAGCCAGACCACGCGACCGTGGCTGTCGATGCGCTTGAAACGGGCAGCGACGAACTCCCCTGCGTTCAAGCGGCGCCAGAAATCCTGGTACGCGGTGCTGTTGTAATCCTCGGGTTCGCAGAACATGCGGTGATGTTTGCCCTGGATTTGCGCCAGGCTGTAACCCATGCCGCTGAGGAACCGTTCGTTGGCCGCCAGCACGTTGCCATTGAGGTCAAACTCGATCACTGCCGTGGAGCGCACAAGCGCGCCGATCAGGTTCTCATGCTCACGAGACGCCTCGATGGTGCGGGTCAGGTCACTGGAGTAAATCGAGAAGTGCTTGATCCGGCCCTCCGCGGACCGAACCGGCTGCACGATCGAGCGCAGCCAGGCTTCCTGGCCATTGCCGCGCAACAAACGCACCGTGCCGGCAAAGTGCTCGCCACGGGTCAGTGCGACCTTGAAGCGCTTGTGGAATTCGTCCGACTTCACATGGGCCGGGACGATGTCTTCGATGTGTCGCCCTATCAGGTCGTTGCTTTTGTAAAGCATCTCGCCGATGAAGTTCTGGTTGACCGATTGAATCCGCCCATCGGCATCGAGGGTCAGGACCAGCATCTCGCTTTCCAGGCTTTCCTTCACTTGCTGGAGGCTGGAGAGTTCTTCGCGAAGAGCCGACAGCTCCTGCTTCAAGCGTTTGTTGAACATGGGATACACCGATGGACAGGGAAAGAAAGCGGCATGCAGCCTAGCCATCGGCCTAAAGGATATTTTCTGAAGAGTGTTTCAGGGTTGTCCTACAAAAATAGTTGCGGTGTGCTCATCTGATCAACTGACACGGTTTAGCCGTGCCATCACGTCTTCCATCTTCGGCCGTCGCGCCGCCCATTCCTGTCGCGTAATGCCCAGCATCACCACATCGACTCTGACGTTGTCCTTGATGATGTTCTGCCGTCGCACGCCTTCAACGGAAAAGCCGAACTTCTGGTGCAGGCTGATCACCGCCGGGTTGCTCTGTAACACCTCACAGTTGAGCTTTTCCAGACCTGCCACACCAAACGCGTGGTCCAGAAGCCAGAACTCCAATCGACTGCCCAGCCCTTGTCCCTGCAGATCGCTATCGAGATAAAAAGCCCAGTCAGCCGTTTTGTGCAATGTGCTGATCGCGTTCAGCGACACCACGCCACGGGCTGCGCCGTCGAGCATGAGTACGAACACCGATTGACGGAGATTGTCCGTTAACGAGTCAAGCCAGGCAGCATGCTCGGCCTCGGATATCTCATGATCGGTGTACATGTATTGGCGAACATCAGGCTGATTGCGCAAATCGCGCACCCGCGACTGAACCTGACGGGACACTTCAAGGATGGGTACCAATTGCACTGATGCTGCTCCTTTGCATTGTGTTGCTTTTGTACATCGCAGGACCCCTTCAACAGTCACTAAACGCAGGAAGCCGCGCTGCGACTTCCGACATTAGGCATCCGCGTCCCGAAATACGCGGCACAGCTCACACCCACTGCCCCCATCACCGCGCAGAAGATCACGCAGATCCATGGGCTCCACGGCATCAGACCGATCAGCAACAACGGTGTGATACTTGCCCAGACGGCGTAGGCAATGTTGTAGGTGAAGGAAATCCCCGAGACACGAATCCGCGCCGGGAACAGGCTGACCATCACCGACGGCACCGCGCCGACCACTCCGCAACCAAGGCCGGCCACCGCGTACGCCAGACCGATCCAGCCGCCTCCGATGATCAGGCAGGTATAGAGCACGCCGATACCCAAAGGCAGCAGCAAGCTATAGAGCATCACGGTGCGCCAGGCGCCAATGCGGTCGACCAGCAGCCCGGCAAGTACACAGCCGATATTCAGAAAGACAATGCCCAAGGCACTCAGGGCGAAGGTGTGGCTGGCGGTCATACCGAAGGTTTTCTGCATCATGGTTGGGGTGATCACCACGAACACCACCACTGCCGAGGTCAGTACGCAGGTGAGGATCATCGCCGGCAGCATGGCCAGGCGGTGTTCACGCAAGACCGTGCGCAGCGGCAGTTCGACGGCCGCATCACGTTGGGCCTGCATGGCCATGAACACCGGGGTTTCGCTGAGCCAGCGGCGTAGCCAGACGCCAATCACGCCGAACACACCGCCCAGCAGGAACGGGTAACGCCAAGCGTAATCAAGGATTTCCGCCGGGGTGAATGCCTGTGCCAGAAAGGTCGCCGTCAGTGCACCGATCAGGTAGCCAAACGTCAACCCGGCCTGCAGGAAACCGAGGGCATAGCCGCGGTGCCCGACCGGCGCATGCTCGGCGACGAACACCCAGGCGCTCGGCACTTCGCCACCCACCGCCGCGCCCTGGAGAATTCGCAGCGCCAACAGCAGCAGCGGGGCGAAATAACCGATTTGCGCGTAGGTCGGCATGATGCCGATCAGCAGGCACGGCAGCGCCATCATCAGGATGCTCAGGCTGAAGACCTTCTTGCGGCCCAGTCGATCGGCGAAATGCGCCATCAGAATCCCGCCCAATGGCCGCGCCAGATAACCGGTCGCGAAGATCCCGAAGCTTTGCAGCAGTCGCAGCCACTCAGGCATTTCCGGCGGGAAGAACAGCTGGCTGAGGGTCAGGGCGAAAAATACGAAAATGATGAAATCGTAGATTTCCAGCGCACCGCCAAGGGCCGCAAGGCCGAGGGTCTTGTAATCCGAGCGGGTGAACGGCGCCGGATGCGAGTGAGTGTTGGCAGTCATGAAAAGGACTCTGGCATAGGCAAAAACCGAGGCGCCCATGGTCTACGCAAACGCGCCAACGGACAACCCATTAGGCCAAAGTCCTGGATGCGTAAAACTTCGGACAAACGCCTGGATTTATCCTACAGACAGCTTCGATTGCGCCTGACATGAAACCCGGAGAGGTCTTATCTCCAACCTATAAATTGCTGAGTAGACTCCGACAGCTCACACACTTTTTAAAGCAAGACAGCACTGACCAAGGATGAACCAACACATGTCTTTAATTTCGAAAACGCTGGAAGAGATGATTAACGAGATTTACCAGGACGGTAGGGTTTCAGTCGTTGAGTATAAAAAGCTGCGTGATGACGCAGATCGCCGTATGGACGCTGTCGTCCGCGAGTTCGGCCAGCACAACAATTTGACCGCCCTTCAAAAAGCGATGGATGTAGTCATGCAATTGACGCAAACGTCCATCATCGATGCCAAAAAAGCCAAACTGACCGATACAGGAGAGGCCATCGTCAAGGATGCCGTATTGGCCCAGGTCGAGTACTTGCGCGCCGGTACTCACCTGGCACTAAAGCTGTTGTAACGCATCAATCTCCATCCGGCCCATAGACATCAAGCCCGGGCCGGACTCCATAACCGAGGGTTCCTGGCATCCAACTGCAGGTCTTACGCAAAAAAACTACTCGCAACCACTATTCTGTGTAACGCCGCTGATCCAGTATGGCGCGTACCCCAATCAACGGGACCACGCTGAAAAGGATCTGAGCATGTTCAAATTCGCAGCACTCACCCTCGCGGCCCTCACCCTGAGTGCCGCCGCCCATGCCGATATCGGCCTGAAGCTAGGCAGTACCGAACGCGTCACCCGCCTCTTCGCTTACCCCAACAACTGCAACGTGATCTGCTTTCGCAACTGGACGCTGGAGCAAACGGTCGAGCATTACCTGACCCAAAGCGTGCAGCGCGATGGTTACAGCGCGGCGAAAGTGCTGGTCAAAACCGATAATAATCAGCTCTACGCCGAAATCACCGGGGTACCCCGCAGCTATGAAAAACCGCTGGCGGCGTTACTCGATGCCGGTGATCTGGCCTATACCGGCGCCAGCAAGCTGAATGCCGATGGCAAGTGGGCTTACAGCTGGTATCTGTTCCTGCCACTGGGCATGGCCCTGGAAAACCGCAAAAGCATTGAACTGCTGCACTTCCCACCCGACTATTCGCTGACCCAGGCTCAGGATTACCTGCGATCCGCCACCACCGATCGCTGGGCCACACTGTTGACTGTCAACGGAATTCCGGCCGACCAGACGCCGGGCTACCAGACCATCATCGACATTGCACCGATTGCCGCGCCATCCAACGCCGGCAAGGATCTGGAAGGCGTCTACGACTACTTCAAGGACTACCAGACCACCATGGTCAAGCAACTCAGCCAGAACGCCAGTGGTGCGGCGTTGCCGATGGTCGCCTTCGGCGCGCCGGTGCGTAACTGGATCAAGCAGCAATACGGGCCGACCGTGAACGTGCTGGGCCTGGTCAGCATCAGTCCGAGCGACGGGGTGAAAGTGCCCGTTCTGGGTTCCAACCACCCAAGCTATATTTGGTACGCCGCCGACCCGGAAAGCTATACCGGCAAAGATGCCCAGGCCAAGGCCGACACGGCGGGCCTTAAAGTCATGGGCCAGGATTTGAGTGCCGCGTGCTGGCAGGCCGCGATGGGCCGCCAACCGGACACTAATCCCGACATTGAACTGAGAAGTTGCACCCAAACCTGGCAAGTGGCCCAGGCAGAAAAAACCTGCGAGCTTTTCTACACCTCGATTCGCAACCTGTCGCCCGACAAAGCCGTGGCCAAGTGCGCAACGGCGCCGATCAAATCTCAGCTCAAACAGCTGAAAGCACCGGTCCCCGAAACCGCGATCCCTGCCCCGGCGCTATAAAACGATGAACGGCGGTTCTACTGTCAGTTATGACAGTAGACCCGCCGTTTCATTTGCGAGAGGCTTGAATCGCACCCATGTGCTGCAGGGCTGACAGGATCGTCAGCTGATGGAGAGTTCGCAGCACCCAGCCGACAAGGATCGTTATGAAAACCCACGCCGCGCACGACACGCTTGCACAACCACCCGATGGGATTTATCCATTTGCGGAGCTGCCCGTTCGCCTTGGATTCCCCTCCAGGGCCGACTTCGAGATTATCGACAACACCCACGGATCGGCGGCAGCCGTCGCAGTGCTTCGGGACTTTCCACGCATCAGCCGAATTTGTCGGGCGTCGGGGCACCTGCTGCCGTATCGCTGTCGGCATACCCGGCAACTGGCTCATGGCATCCATGTCTATGACCCGCGCTTCTGCGGGCTGCTGCGACACTCCTGCGACCCAAACGTATTTCTCGACATGAGCGAGCTATGGTTGTGGGCGCTGAAGGACATCAAAAAAGGCGATCGACTGACGATGGACTACGCCTCTACCGAAGACAAACTCATGCGTCAGTTCGCCTGCCAGTGCGGCTCATTCGACTGCCGTGGCTGGATCACCGGCTACGATGAATCGCCGAACGCCGACGGCCAGTTGTTTCTTCAACACTGGCGCCGGCGAAGTCCATGCTGAAGGGTCGTTACAACGCCTCGACCGGACGCAGACGGTATTGCGGCGGCAATTGCTCGAAACCGCTGATGGTGGCGTTCAGGCTTTTCCAGCGACCGTCCTTGATGCCATAGATGCAGCCGTGAATCGACAGGCTCTGCCCGCGATGCCAGGCATTTTGCACAATGCTGGTGTGCCCGACGTTGGCCACTTGCTGGATGACGTTGTATTCGCAGAGGCGGTCGACCCGCTCTTCTTCAGTGGGCAACTTGGCGAGCTCCTCGCGTTTCTCATAATAGAGATCGCGAATCGAGCGCAGCCAGCCGTCGATCAGGCCCAGCTGACGGTCCTGCATTGAGGCGCGCACACCGCCGCAGCCATAGTGGCCGGTCACGAGGATGTGTTTGACCTTCAGCACATCGACTGCGTACTGAATCACCGACAGGCAATTGAGGTCGGTGTGCAGCACTACGTTGGCCACATTACGGTGTACAAACAGATCGCCGGGCAGCATGCCGACGATCTCGTTCGCCGGCACCCGGGCGTCGGAGCAACCGATCCACAGGTATTCCGGGGTTTGCTGACGGGCCAGCTTGGCGAAGAAATCAGGATCTTCTTTGGTGATCGCGTCAGCCCAACGCTCGTTGTTATCAATCAGATCTTGTAATTCGTTCATGCAATGAAGCCTCGAGAATGATGCGCTTCTATGACAGACAACCCTCTGTCGGGGTCACGCGCCAGATGCAGATACCCGGTTTTCCATGCCGGAGGAATTCTCAGCAGCCCAGAGGGTCCACCCTAGTAAGGCCTACAGTATGAGGAATTGCCATGACTGATTCACGACGTCCGTTCGATGCGACTCAACCCGAGCCCATCGATGACAACGAAGACCGCATGGGCTCGATGCATGAGCTGGATTTCGACGAGGAAGAACCCAGCGCCAAAATCGGCGACGAGCTGACGCAAACGGAACGTGAACGCCTGATGCCTCGCGAACGCGTACGTGAAGCCGGCATGACCGGGGCCTCGACCGATGACCATGAGTCTACCGACGACGACATGAGCCCGGAAACCCTGATCCGTGAAGACGGCGCACGGGGCGCCCACGAAGCGGGTGAAGGGGGCCAAGCCGATTGGGATTTGAGCATTGTCGATGCAGACGACATTGGCGGAGGGAACGGGCTGGATGAAGAGGAACTGGCGCGGCGGGATCCGATGGACGGTAATCGTTGATCTGTGGCGAGGGAGCTTGCTCCCGCTCGGCTGCGAAGCAGTCGTAAAATTTCAGGACCGCTTCGCGGCCCAGCGGGAGCAAGCTCCCTCGCCACATTCGCTGTAGCTCAATCGACCAAAGTGCAGGCCATCACCACGGCATCTTCACGCCCACCCACCGCCGGGTAGTAATCGCGCCGCCGACCAATCTCGTTAAACCCATAACGCTCATACAACTTGAACGCGCCACGGTTGCTGTCGCGCACTTCCAGAAAACATTCCCGCGCCTTGGCGTCATACGCCCGGGACATCAAATGCTCCAGCAGCGTCAAGCCCAGGCCACGGCCCTGGTTCTCCGGCTTGACGGTGATGTTCAGCAGATGCGCTTCATCAAGGATGATCTGCACCACCCCGTGGCCGACCTGCTGCTCGCCTTCAAACATCAGCCATATCTGATATTTACCCAGCCCATCGAGAAAAATCCCGCGCGTCCAGGGATGGCTGTAAGCCGCGTATTCGATTTTCAGTACAGCGTCCAGGTCCGCCTCGGTCATCGGGCGGAACGATACAGCGTCACTCATTCGATTCTTTCCAACGCGCCATCAGCCGACGCATGGCTTGCCAGACATCAGCCTTACGCTGTGGCTCTTCCATTAATAATTCCAGACCCGGCAGGGCCCAGACCGAGCCCAGGCCGTCGACCTGGAGTTCACGGTTGAAGGATTCGGCGTTCGCCTCACCGGCGAAACGCACCGCCGGCAAGCCGATCAGCCACACGCAGACGCACGGTGCGTCTTCCAGCCGGGCCGAGAGAAAACCTTGCACGAAGTCGCGAGCCGCTTCCGGGCCTTGATCCATGGTGCCCCGAGACAACAGCGGCCAACGCACCGGCTCGCCGACGATCTGCGGGCTGTCCGGCAGGCCGGCGGCGCGCAGCATGTCTTTGAGCAACAGATAGGCAGGGTCGCGGGTCTGGAACGATTCGCCTGTGGGTAACTCCACCAGCAGCAGGCAACGCCCGGCCCGCAACAATTGCAGGGCGAAACGCGGTGGCGGCACGACGGGCGCCCTGGCCACGACCGGAGCGGCCTCTTCTTCAACCTTGGCGTTCGTGCGCGTGCTGGCCAACGATGGCCGCGGCACCTCGACTTTCACCCGCTCGGCCGGTTTGACCAGCGGTTCCACGGGCGAATCAGCCACAGGTGCGGGCGCAACCGGAGCAACCGGCGCGACGACCAACGGCTCGGGCATCTCCAGCAACTCAGGGCGCGAGGGCGCAGCAAAGGGCAATTCGGTGCGCGGCAGCCAGTTGACCACCTGCATGGCGGTCAAATAAGCGCGACGACGGGACTCGATAAGCAAAGGTCGGCCACTTGTGGATAACTAAAGTGCGGTGATTCTACCGCCCTTCGCTCAAGATCGCCCACGCTTGATCGATAGAAAGCCAACTGTCCGTCCCGAGAGTGAATCGCAACGGGCTTGATGCAGTACAATCGCGACTTTTAATCGCCAACCAGCCGGCCATTCCGATGATCGAACCCAAGCGCGTCTTGCGCGCCCTCGCTGAACACTGGGCACTTCTGGAGCCACTGTGCGAGCACTTCGACCAAGGCACCCTGAGCCTCAACGAATTGCGTTCACAGTTGGCCGCCCAGCAACTGGACAGTACGCCGCAGGACATCACCAGCCTGCTGGACGTGTGGATCCGCCTCGACATTCTGGTTCCCGTGGCGAAAAGCCCGAACCGTTTCGAGCTCAACGCGCAGATCCACGACTTCCTCGCCTACCTGCGCCGTGAGCACCGTCTGGGCCTGTGCCTGGAAATCGAAGCCTATTTGCGCCACCTCGAACGCCTGGCCGGTTATATCCAGGACGCCTTCGACATCCGCGACGGCCACGACCTGGCGCGCCAGTTGCGCCTGCTCGACATGCGCGTACGGGATGTATTGAAAAAACTCGCCAACGACGAACAGGCCCTGGTGGCCGTCGCCGAGCGCGCCAAGACCAGCGACCGGCAGATTCCCCTGCGTCAGCGTTACGCTGAAGTACTGGCGACCTGGGACGAATACGTCGAGCCGATGATTCAGTTGGTAAACGCCGACGGCGCCTTCGAACAAGGCGTGCGCAAGGTCGAGAACGTGTTGCTGAAAATGCTCACCGAGCAGCAACGCCTCGGCCATCTGGTCGATGACGACATGCTGCTGCGCACCCACGCGCGCATCCTCGAAATGCAGACCAGCGCCCAGCTGACGTTGCGTCATGCCCGCGAGCTGTTGCTGCCGCTGCGTGAAGAAGCCCGTCGACACAACGCCGTGACCCGTGGCGCGGCGCTGGCCTTGTCGGCCATTCGTCGCAAAGGTATCGATGCGGTGCCACAAGCGGCGATGCCGATGTTCACCCGCCCGCAAAGCACCTTCCTTGGCAGTGCCAGTCAGGTCGAAGCCTACGTTTATGCGCTGGCCCGTTTCGAGCCGAAACCGGCGCGCTTCCCCAAGGCCCACAAGACTCAGAAAGGCGAAGCGCCGCGCGCGCCACGCACGGTTCGGGAAATGCTCGAACGTTGCGAAGACGCCCTGCCGATGCCGGACCTGATGACCTGGCTACTGGAGCAGGAACCGGACGGCGCCACCGACGAATTGCTTTATTGGTTCTCGCGCCTGTCGCGGGAAAAGCGCTTCACACGCGAGCGTCTGGAACGCCGCGACTACCACACTCATGAGCATCAGGTCAGCCTGCGCTCCTTCGCCCTGCTCTCGGCCCGCGACACCGCCGAGGATTCTGCGAGCATCCCACATGCATCTTGATCTAAACGAACTGTCCCAGCTGGCGCCGATCTTTCGCGAGCTGTTCAAGGGCTATCACGTCAGCCGCCGCGACCCGGAGCTGTACGCGCAACTGTCGAACTTCCAGGACCAGTACCGCACGCTGTTCAAGGCACTCGGCTTTGAACTGGTCTGCGACACCCGCGGTTTCTACTACTTCGTCCCGGACCTCGCCGCGGCGGCGGTGAACAAGACCGCGCAACGCCTGGCGCTGTTCACCTTCATCCTCGTCGAACATCTGGCCGATCAGGGCCGCGACCCGGTCGCCGTGCTCGACGGCGGCAGCCTCGGCCGCGATGAGCTGCCATCGCTGCTGGAGAAATACCGCGACCTGTTTATCCAGGCCGAAGTGCAGACCGTCGAAGAACTCGAAGAAAAAATCATGCGCCGCATGACTCAGCTCGGTTTTGCCGGTGAAGAAAATGGCATCTATCGTTTCCTGCCGCCGATGCACCGTTTCCTCGATGTCTGCCTGTCGGTCCAGCAGGACCGTGATCTGGCCGCCAGCCTGCACAGCGTCTTGCCTCTGCCGGTTCCGGTGCTGATCGATGACGACAGCGACGAAAAGCTGCTGCAAACCGATGATCCGCTAGACCTCAGTGACTTCGAAGAAGAAAGCGAAGAAGACGCCATGGCCCGCGCCATTGCCGAAGAACAGGAGACCGACGCATGAGCAAGGAACGCTACGGCATTCGCCGCTTTGCCCTTTTGAACACCGCCGGTTACAGCCTCGGCCTGTTCCCTCTGGAAGAACCGCTGTCGGTTTACGGCGCGAACAACCTCGGTAAATCCGCCTCGATCAACGCCTTGCAGTTCCCGATCCTGGCGCGCATGTCGGACATGAGTTTCGGCAAGTACAGCCTGGAACAATCCCGGCGCTTCTACTTCGCCTCGGACACCAGTTACATCCTGGTCGAAGTCTCGCTGCCCCACGGTCCACATGTGATTGGTGTGGTCGGTCGCGGCCCGGGCGGTGGTTTCGGTCACCAGTTCTTTGCCTACGCCGGCAAACTGGACCTGGCCCATTACCAGAAAAACGACACCTGCCTGCGTCAGAAAGAATTGTTCACCAACCTTGAGCGCGAAGGCCTGAAAGCCTACGAACTCAAACCTGATGAATTGCGTCGCTTGCTGGTCGGCGGTCACACCTCGATCCCGCTGGACCTGACGCTGATCCCGCTGCGTTCCACCAGCGAGCAGAGCCTGAAGACGTTCCGCGCACTGTTCATCAACTTGCTGCACATGCGCGAAATCACCGCGGCCAAGCTCAAGCAATTGTTCCTCGATGCGTTCGAACACAGCCTGCGTTCCGGTAGCGTCGACTACATCGCCGCGTGCGAAGAAGCGTTCCGCGATGTACGACGCATGGAGCAGGACTACAACTCTCTGGTCACCGCCGGCCCGTTGGTCGAAGCCCTTGCTGCAGGCGTGACCCAGCGCAATATCCTGCGCGGCAAACTGCACCGGATCTCGCCGCTACTCGATTCCCTGCTCGGCACCTGGTCGGACTACGCCAGTGCGCGCAAGGAAGAACTGACGATTCAGGCCGAGCACTACCGCAACGAGCAGGACGCACTGCAAAACGATCAACGCGGCGGCACTCAAGAGCTGATGCGCCTGGAGCGGGAAATCACCGGCATCCAGCGCTGGCTCGGCGAATTGTCGGTGCTCAAGCATCGCTTCGCGCTGGTCGATGACGTCAAAGTCCTGGAGCAGCAGTTGCTCGCGGCCAAGGACGCGCACGATGAACTGGCCGGTGCGCTGGCGCAGTCGCGACAGTTCTCTGCCGAAGACCTAGAAGAGCGTCTGCGGGATCTGGAAAAACGCCTGAAGTCGGTCAAGCAGCAACTCGATCACGCCGACAACAACAGCTACGCCCGTCTGCGCGAGGAGTTCTCGCAACAGGATGTCGAGCGCCTGATGCGTCTGTTCAACAGCGCACTGTTCAGCCTTCCGCTGGGCGAACACGGTATTACGCTGGACGAGGACGGTCAGTGGGTCAAATCCATGGAGCTGATTCTTGATGGCTTCAAAGGCGAGCGCTTCGAAGTACCGGGCCTGTCCATCGACATCTCGCACATCGAGCCGCCGGCCCTGCAAGCCCTGGCTGACCGCGCAGCGCTGCGCGATCAGAAAGAACGCCTGGAAAAAGAACTCAAGCAGCTGAAAACCCAAGCTGCGGTTGCCGCCGACCGCGCCGCGAGCAAGACCCAGACCGAAGCGCTGTACCAGCAAGTGCTGGATGCGCAGAAAGCCCTGGAAGACTTCCGCCGCGCGCAAACCCTGAGCGCCGAGGAAGGCGACAAGCTTGAGCAATTGGCACAGATGGAAGCCGCTCAGGAGGAATTGAAACGCTCCAGCGACGCCTTCACCGAACGCGTCCAGCAACTGTCGGCCAAGCTGCAATTGGTCGGCCGGCAGATCGGTGACATGGAGGCCAAGCAACGCACCCTCGACGATGCCCTGCGTCGCCGTCAGCTGTTGCCCGCGGACCTGCCGTTCGGTACGCCGTTCATGGACCCGATCGACGATTCCATGGACAACCTGCTGCCGCTGCTCAACGACTATCAGGACAGCTGGCAGGGTTTGCAGCGCAGCGATGGTCAGATCGAGGCGCTGTACGCTCAGGTCCGTCTCAAGGGTGTGGCCAAGTTCGACAGCGAAGACGACATGGAGCGCCGCCTGCAACTGCTGATCAATGCGTACGCGCACCGCACCGACGAAGCACTGACCCTTGGCAAGGCCCGTCGCGCGGCCGTTACCGACATCGCCCGGACCCTGCGCAACATCCGCAGCGACTACGACAGCCTTGAGCATCAACTAGCGTTGTTCAACCGCGAGATCAACAAGCGTCAGGTCTCGAACCTGCAAAGCTTCCGCATCGTGCTCGCGCCGAACAAGGAAGCGCTCAAGCACATCGACCAGATCATTCACAGCGCCGGCCAGTACGAAGAAGGTGAAACCCTTTCGGTCTTCGACCTGAGCCAAAGCGCCGATCAGGACAACAAGAACGAAGAAGCCAAGGAATACCTGGCGCGGCTGGTGGCGGCGAATCACAACCAGCTCGGCCTCAAGGACCTGTTCGAGCTGGCGTTCGAGATCACCAAGGTCAACGGCCAGCCGGTGATTCACACCGACATCGACGGCGCGGCATCCAACGGCACCACCATGACCATCAAGGCGCTGACCAACATGTACTTGTTGCTGCACTTGATGGACCGCGACCAGGCCGGTCGCGTGCGCCTGCCGTACTACCTCGACGAGGCAGCGGACATCGACGAGAAGAACCAGGCAGCGCTGCTGGAAACCAGTCTGCAACTGGGCTTCGTGCCGATCCTGGCGAGTGTGAAACCGCAGGTCTGCGCCAGTGTCGCCATCGACCTGGAAGGTGGCAGCGGGCCGAACGGGATCTACATCGACGAGGCGGACTGGAAGTACATCCGTCGTCACGATGAGGTGAAGGCTGCCGTTAATGTTGAAGCGGATGAGCCGGAGCTGGATGCCGTCTGATTTGCATTAATCGAAGGCATTAAAAAGGCCGCGATCCAATGGATCGCGGCCTTTTTCATGGGTGCCTTTCAGTGAGTTTCAAGGCCTCTTCGCGAGCAGGCTCGCTCCCACATTGTATAAGTGCCAGACACACATTCTGCGCTCACAGCACATCTCTGTAGGAGCGAGCCTGCTCGCGAAGCGCCATCACAGACACCCAAATAATCTCCCGTTATTTACCGATTGAGATCTTCGGCGCCCAGGTCAGCCATTCGTCTTCGAACTTATCGAACAGCGGGAACGTTTGCTCAGGTCGCGCCGGGCTGCCCATCCGCTCGCCGTCCGGCGTGGCGAAAGCGATACCGCCCTGAATCAGCGTCTCCAGCGATTCGGTACGCATCGTCGCACCTTTGAACAAGCCGTAATCAAAACCAAAACCACTGGAGTTCCAGAAACGCGTACCGCTGCGCACCAGCGGCGCGTACTTCGGCTCGATCAGGATGTGCACCAACACACGGTCCGCCGTCTGGCCGAGTTCATAGCCTGTCACCTTGCCCACGGTGATTTCGCGATAAGTGACCGGCACACCTGTTTTCAGCGAACCACGGCGAGCTGCGCTCAACACCAGACTCAAACCGGCTTCCTGTTTAGCGGTTTCCGGTGGATTGCTCAGGGCCACGAAGTTCTTCTGCGGACCGAGGTTTTTCGCGGCCGGTTCTACTTCGATGTATTGGCCAGTGACCAGCGTTTCCAGGTTGGATGTCTTGATCAGACCCAGTTCAGGTTTGACGACCCAAAACTGACTGCCGACCCGGGCGATACGCTCCGGCACTTCGGTGATTCGTGCAGTCAGCAGCACCGACTGCAGGTCATCGCTGAGGTCGACGTCTTCAATCTTGCCAACATCCAGGCCTTTAAACCGAATCGGTGTGCCGCTGTGCAAGCCATCGGCGCGATCAACCCTGATCGTTACCACGGCACCTTTTTGCGTCGCCTCATCATGACTGGCGAACAAACGGAAACGTGGAATTCGCTTCTGCAACGGCGCCTTGGCTTCCGGGGTTTCGAAGGCAATACCGCCAGCCATCAGGCTTTGCAGCGACTCACTTTTGACTTGGATTCCGCCGGTCAGTCCACCTGTGAGCGTGATACCGCTGGCATTCCAGAACCGTGTCGAGGCGTTGACCAGCCCTTCGTATTCCTTCTCGATGTGTACGCCAATTACCAACTGCTTTTTGGTGCGTGAGAACTGATAGCTCTGGACCGAACCGACCTTGACCTGCTTGTAGAGAATCGGGCTGCCGACCTCCAGCGAACCGAGGTTTTCGGTGAACAGCACCAGGTGCAATCCTGGCGCACGCAAGTCGAGCGGGGGTGCCTTCGGCCGTGCGACAAACTCGCGCTGCGGTGCGGCGCCTTTGTCCCCGGGACGCACGGCAATGTAATTACCTTTGACCAACGCTTCGAGACCGGTGATACCGGCAAGCGAAATCGACGGTTTGACCACCCAGAACTGGGTGCCTTCGACCAGGTAATCTTCGGCCAGAGGATCGAGGGTCAATTCGGCGGTGGCACTGGATAGATCAGGATCGACCTTGAGCGCTTTCAGATTGCCGACCTGGATGCCTTTGTACATTACCGGTGTGCGACCCGCCTGCATGCCTTCGAAGTCGCTGAGTTTGACCTTGACCCGAATACCGGCCGCCGCCGCATCAAAATCTTCGTAGAGACGAAACGGCAGGCTCGGATCGGTGGGCGGACTATCCTTGCGGTTCTCCGGCGTGGCAAACGCGATACCGCCGGCAACGATGCTGGCCAGGGACTCGCTGCGCACCTTCACACCCGACAGGTTGGCGTCGATGCTGATGCCGCTGGCATTCCAGAAACGCGTGTGTTTGCGCACCAGCTTGGCGTAGGTGGGCTCGATGAAAACCTTGAGTTCGACGGTGCTCTGGTCTTCGGACAGCAGATAGCTTTTGATCTGACCAACCCTGATCTGCTTATAGAACACCGGGCTTCCGCGATTGAGTGAACCGAGACGATCAGCCTTGACGGTCAAGTGGAGACCGGGCTGGGCGTCCGACAGTGGTGGTTCTTCAGCCAGGGCTTTGAACTTGCGGGTCGGCTCACCTTCGCCCGGACTGATCGCCACGTAGTTCCCCGAGACCAGTGTCTCCAGGCCAGTGATGCCGGCCAGCGTCACACTCGGCTTGATCAGCCAGAAACGGGTGCTGGTCCGCAAGTATGGCTCCACGTCCTTGTTCATCTCGATGGTAGCGATTACGCCTTTGGAGGCACCTTCGTCATCGAGTTTGAGGGTCTTTACCTTCCCGACCGACATACCTTTATAGACGACTTCAGTCTTGTTGGCCTGAATGCCTTCACCGCTTTCGAATCGCACCTGAATCTCGATGCCGGTCTCGTTATAGGCTCGCCAGCCAAGCCAGCCGCCGATGATCAGGGCAATAAGGGGCAACACCCAAATAGCTGACCAGTTCGAGGCCGGTCGGGTTTTTGCTGTAGGCAAATCAGTCATGGTCGTCGTCCGACTCCGTGTTATCCCAAATCAGTCGGGGATCAAAAGTTACTGCGGCAAGCATCGTCAGAATCACCACACTGGCGAAAGCGATGGCGCCAAGATTGGCTTCGATGCTGGCAAGCCGTCCGAAATTCACAACCGCCACCAGGATGGCGATTACAAAGATATCGAGCATCGACCAGCGGCCAATGAACTCAATAAAGCGGTACATCCAAATACGTTGGCGAGCCGACAGGGGTTGGCGGCGCTGCACGGAAAACAGCAGCAGTGCGATGCCCACCAATTTGAATGTTGGCACCAGAATACTGGCGATAAAAACCACGGCGGCGATGGGGATCATGCCGTGCTGAACGAGTTGGATCACACCGGACATGATGGTGCTGGGATCGCCCTGCCCCAGTGAACTGACGGTCATGATCGGCAACACGTTAGCCGGGATGTAGAGAACCGCGGCGGTCACCAGCAGCGCCCAGGTACGCATCACACTGTTCGGACGACGGGCGTGAACCAGCGCACCACAACGGGTGCAGACCTGCTCGTCGGTTTCGGCTTCCTGCTTGTTCAATTCATGGCATTCGGCGCAAATCAGAATGCCTGCATCAATCGCCCGCATGGGCATCCTCTCCTGATAAAGCCTGCCAGATCTGATGGGGCGACATCACCACCTCCAACCAGACCTGAACCAACAACAAACCGATGAAGCACACCAGGCCAAACCCGACGGTAATTGCTGCCATATCTGCCAGTTTGACGATCGCCACCAGTACGCCCATGAGGTAGACCTCGAGCATCCCCCAATCGCGTAAGTGGTGATAAATGCGGTAGAGCAACAGGCCGTAACTGCGTCCGATATCAAAACGAATACTCAGCAGTACAACCAGTTGGCAAAGTAACTTGAGCAGCGGGATTCCCATGCTGCAGAGAAACACCACGACTGCAACGCCCTGCATTCCGGTATCGAACAGGCCAACAACGCCGCTCCAGACGGTGTCGTGCGATGACTGCCCGAGTAGATGGAGCTCCATGATGGGTAAAAAGTTCGCCGGGATGTACAACAACAGAGCGGCGAGAACCAACGCGAGACTGCGCTGTACGACGTTATGCCGATGGGCGTAGAGCTCGTAGCCGCAGCGCGGACAGAGGGCTTTCTCGCCATGGGCGAGTACGGGCTTACGCATCAACAAGTCGCACTCATGACACGCTACCAAGTCGTCCAGCGGTAATTCTGACAGCCCTGGGGCGTCAACCGGTTCTGGCATAAAGGCTCTGGCTCCGAAAAAGTTGGACCTATTCTAGTGTCATGGATCGAAAATAACTGTGCAAATTTGTGCTTTAACTGAAAGGCACTTTCCCGCGGACAAAAACAAAACCCCTACCTGCATACGCAGATAGGGGTTTCGGAATTTAATCTTGACGATGACCTACTCTCACATGGGGAAACCCCACACTACCATCGGCGATGCATCGTTTCACTGCTGAGTTCGGGATGGGATCAGGTGGTTCCAATGCTCTATGGTCGTCAAGAAATTCGGTAGCCAGGTCGTGGGCCTTTTCAGGTTCACGCTCCAGCGAATGGGTATGTGATAGCCAGGTGTTTTGTGAGTATCTCGAACTTTCGGTTCGTTTCGTCTTCACACACCGCAATCTGGTGCCCTTTGCCTTTCAGCTCGAAGCATGCAAATTGCTTGGGTGTTATATGGTCAAGCCTCACGGGCAATTAGTATTGGTTAGCTCAACGCCTCACAGCGCTTACACACCCAACCTATCAACGTCGTAGTCTTCGACGGCCCTTCAGGGGACTCAAGGTCCCAGTGAGATCTCATCTTGAGGCTAGTTTCCCGCTTAGATGCTTTCAGCGGTTATCTATTCCGAACATAGCTACCCGGCAATGCCACTGGCGTGACAACCGGAACACCAGAGGTTCGTCCACTCCGGTCCTCTCGTACTAGGAGCAGCCCCTCTCAAATCTCAAACGTCCACGGCAGATAGGGACCGAACTGTCTCACGACGTTCTAAACCCAGCTCGCGTACCACTTTAAATGGCGAACAGCCATACCCTTGGGACCGGCTTCAGCCCCAGGATGTGATGAGCCGACATCGAGGTGCCAAACACCGCCGTCGATATGAACTCTTGGGCGGTATCAGCCTGTTATCCCCGGAGTACCTTTTATCCGTTGAGCGATGGCCCTTCCATACAGAACCACCGGATCACTAAGACCTACTTTCGTACCTGCTCGACGTGTCTGTCTCGCAGTCAAGCGCGCTTTTGCCTTTATACTCTACGACCGATTTCCGACCGGTCTGAGCGCACCTTCGTACTCCTCCGTTACTCTTTAGGAGGAGACCGCCCCAGTCAAACTACCCACCATACACTGTCCTCGATCCGGATAACGGACCTGAGTTAGAACCTCAAAGTTGCCAGGGTGGTATTTCAAGGTTGGCTCCACGCGAACTGGCGTCCACGCTTCAAAGCCTCCCACCTATCCTACACAAGCAAATTCAAAGTCCAGTGCAAAGCTATAGTAAAGGTTCACGGGGTCTTTCCGTCTAGCCGCGGATACACTGCATCTTCACAGCGATTTCAATTTCACTGAGTCTCGGGTGGAGACAGCGCCGCCATCGTTACGCCATTCGTGCAGGTCGGAACTTACCCGACAAGGAATTTCGCTACCTTAGGACCGTTATAGTTACGGCCGCCGTTTACCGGGGCTTCGATCAAGAGCTTCGCGTTAGCTAACCCCATCAATTAACCTTCCGGCACCGGGCAGGCGTCACACCCTATACGTCCACTTTCGTGTTTGCAGAGTGCTGTGTTTTTAATAAACAGTCGCAGCGGCCTGGTATCTTCGACCGGCATGGGCTTACGCAGTAAATGCTTCACCCTCACCGGCGCACCTTCTCCCGAAGTTACGGTGCCATTTTGCCTAGTTCCTTCACCCGAGTTCTCTCAAGCGCCTTGGTATTCTCTACCCAACCACCTGTGTCGGTTTGGGGTACGGTTCCTGGTTACCTGAAGCTTAGAAGCTTTTCTTGGAAGCATGGCATCAACCACTTCGTGTTCTAAAAGAACACTCGTCATCAGCTCTCGGCCTTGGAATCCCGGATTTACCTAAGATTCCAGCCTACCACCTTAAACTTGGACAACCAACGCCAAGCTGGCCTAGCCTTCTCCGTCCCTCCATCGCAATAACCAGAAGTACAGGAATATTAACCTGTTTTCCATCGACTACGCTTTTCAGCCTCGCCTTAGGGACCGACTAACCCTGCGTCGATTAACGTTGCGCAGGAAACCTTGGTCTTTCGGCGTGGGTGTTTTTCACACCCATTGTCGTTACTCATGTCAGCATTCGCACTTCTGATACCTCCAGCAAGCTTCTCAACTCACCTTCACAGGCTTACAGAACGCTCCTCTACCGCATCACCTAAGTGATACCCGTAGCTTCGGTGTATGGTTTGAGCCCCGTTACATCTTCCGCGCAGGCCGACTCGACTAGTGAGCTATTACGCTTTCTTTAAAGGGTGGCTGCTTCTAAGCCAACCTCCTAGCTGTCTAAGCCTTCCCACATCGTTTCCCACTTAACCATAACTTTGGGACCTTAGCTGACGGTCTGGGTTGTTTCCCTTTTCACGACGGACGTTAGCACCCGCCGTGTGTCTCCCATGCTCGGCACTTGTAGGTATTCGGAGTTTGCATCGGTTTGGTAAGTCGGGATGACCCCCTAGCCGAAACAGTGCTCTACCCCCTACAGTGATACATGAGGCGCTACCTAAATAGCTTTCGAGGAGAACCAGCTATCTCCGAGCTTGATTAGCCTTTCACTCCGATCCACAGGTCATCCGCTAACTTTTCAACGGTAGTCGGTTCGGTCCTCCAGTTAGTGTTACCCAACCTTCAACCTGCCCATGGATAGATCGCCCGGTTTCGGGTCTATTCCCAGCGACTAGACGCCCTATTAAGACTCGCTTTCGCTACGCCTCCCCTATTCGGTTAAGCTCGCCACTGAAAATAAGTCGCTGACCCATTATACAAAAGGTACGCAGTCACCCAACAAAGTGGGCTCCCACTGCTTGTACGCATACGGTTTCAGGATCTATTTCACTCCCCTCTCCGGGGTTCTTTTCGCCTTTCCCTCACGGTACTAGTTCACTATCGGTCAGTCAGTAGTATTTAGCCTTGGAGGATGGTCCCCCCATATTCAGACAAAGTTTCTCGTGCTCCGTCCTACTCGATTTCATGACTAAGAGATTTTCGCGTACAGGGCTATCACCCACTATGGCCGCACTTTCCAGAGCGTTCCGCTAATCTCAAAGCCACTTAAGGGCTAGTCCCCGTTCGCTCGCCACTACTAAGGGAATCTCGGTTGATTTCTTTTCCTCAGGGTACTTAGATGTTTCAGTTCCCCTGGTTCGCCTCTTAAGCCTATGTATTCAGCTTAAGATAACCATCTTATGATGGCTGGGTTCCCCCATTCAGACATCTCCGGATCAAAGTCTGTTTGCCGACTCCCCGAAGCTTTTCGCAGGCTACCACGTCTTTCATCGCCTCTGACTGCCAAGGCATCCACCGTATGCGCTTCTTCACTTGACCATATAACCCCAAGCAATCTGGTTATACTGTGAAGACGACATTCGCCGAAAATTCGATTCTTGCTCCAAAGAGCAACTCACAAATTTTACCTTAGCCTGATCCGTTACCAGTGAAAGTAACGTCCAGTCTATCTTTCTATCACATACCCAAATTTTTAAAGAACGATCTAATCAAAGACTAGAAATCAATATTCACACCGGAATATTCATTTCTAAACTCTAACGACAACGGCCACCGTGCTGGCTGGCTTCTCGTCTTCTTCAATGAATCAAGCAATTCGTGTGGGAACTTATGGAGCAGCTGATGTCGTCGATTAAGGAGGTGATCCAGCCGCAGGTTCCCCTACGGCTACCTTGTTACGACTTCACCCCAGTCATGAATCACACCGTGGTAACCGTCCTCCCGAAGGTTAGACTAGCTACTTCTGGTGCAACCCACTCCCATGGTGTGACGGGCGGTGTGTACAAGGCCCGGGAACGTATTCACCGCGACATTCTGATTCGCGATTACTAGCGATTCCGACTTCACGCAGTCGAGTTGCAGACTGCGATCCGGACTACGATCGGTTTTCTGGGATTAGCTCCACCTCGCGGCTTGGCAACCCTCTGTACCGACCATTGTAGCACGTGTGTAGCCCAGGCCGTAAGGGCCATGATGACTTGACGTCATCCCCACCTTCCTCCGGTTTGTCACCGGCAGTCTCCTTAGAGTGCCCACCATTACGTGCTGGTAACTAAGGACAAGGGTTGCGCTCGTTACGGGACTTAACCCAACATCTCACGACACGAGCTGACGACAGCCATGCAGCACCTGTCTCAATGTTCCCGAAGGCACCAATCCATCTCTGGAAAGTTCATTGGATGTCAAGGCCTGGTAAGGTTCTTCGCGTTGCTTCGAATTAAACCACATGCTCCACCGCTTGTGCGGGCCCCCGTCAATTCATTTGAGTTTTAACCTTGCGGCCGTACTCCCCAGGCGGTCAACTTAATGCGTTAGCTGCGCCACTAAGAGCTCAAGGCTCCCAACGGCTAGTTGACATCGTTTACGGCGTGGACTACCAGGGTATCTAATCCTGTTTGCTCCCCACGCTTTCGCACCTCAGTGTCAGTATCAGTCCAGGTGGTCGCCTTCGCCACTGGTGTTCCTTCCTATATCTACGCATTTCACCGCTACACAGGAAATTCCACCACCCTCTACCATACTCTAGCTCGACAGTTTTGAATGCAGTTCCCAGGTTGAGCCCGGGGATTTCACATCCAACTTAACGAACCACCTACGCGCGCTTTACGCCCAGTAATTCCGATTAACGCTTGCACCCTCTGTATTACCGCGGCTGCTGGCACAGAGTTAGCCGGTGCTTATTCTGTCGGTAACGTCAAAACACTTACGTATTAGGTAAATGCCCTTCCTCCCAACTTAAAGTGCTTTACAATCCGAAGACCTTCTTCACACACGCGGCATGGCTGGATCAGGCTTTCGCCCATTGTCCAATATTCCCCACTGCTGCCTCCCGTAGGAGTCTGGACCGTGTCTCAGTTCCAGTGTGACTGATCATCCTCTCAGACCAGTTACGGATCGTCGCCTTGGTGAGCCATTACCTCACCAACTAGCTAATCCGACCTAGGCTCATCTGATAGCGCAAGGCCCGAAGGTCCCCTGCTTTCTCCCGTAGGACGTATGCGGTATTAGCGTCCGTTTCCGAGCGTTATCCCCCACTACCAGGCAGATTCCTAGGCATTACTCACCCGTCCGCCGCTCGCCACCAGGTACAAGTACCCGTGCTGCCGCTCGACTTGCATGTGTTAGGCCTGCCGCCAGCGTTCAATCTGAGCCATGATCAAACTCTTCAGTTCAAACATCTTTGGGTTTTTAAGAAACCCTAAACTTGGCTCAGCAATCGTTGGTTACATCTTTGATTTCTCGCGGAGTAACTTGTGATGCTGATAATCTTGTTGACTATCAGTCTGACTCCACAAGCACCCACACGAATTGCTTGATTCAGTTGTTAAAGAGCGGTTGGTTAAGATCTTTCGTCTCAACCGAGGCGCGCATTCTACAGCAGCCTCTGTTGCTGTCAAGCGGTTATTTTTCGAAGTTTTCAAAGTTTCCTTTGCAACTTCAACCACTTGCGCTTGCGATCTCTCGTTAGCGGGAGGCGAATTCTACAGCGTTACTCGCTGCTGTCAACACCTCTTTTACACCGCTTTCGACCGAGAAGATCGAACCGTCAAAAGAGCCAAACCACCTTGCTCTTTCAACTCCTTCTGGGCTTCGATGACCTGAAGCAACTCGCTGTCGAAAACTGCATAACTCATTGTTTACCAAGGAGTTTTCCGTTTCGACTGCGCCGGAAGTGGGGCGAATTATAGACTTCCAGGATCTGCCGTCAACCTTTAATTACGCCTTTCGTGCCGAAGGTGTCTTTTTGGCTTTTAATCGTGGAATTCGGCGGGCTACAGGGGGGACTCGCAACACTAATAGCAATGCACCTATAGAGGCGTAAACCGCCCACTCCTTAAGATCAGCGCGCACGATCCACAACATATGCAGCAATCCAAGCCCGAGAACCACATAGGCAAGACGATGCAGTTTCTTCCAGCCAGAACCCAAACGCCGCTGACTATAACGATTCGAGGTCACCGCCAAAGCCAATAAACACAAAAAACCAAGCGCCCCGACAATAATGTACGGCCGCTTGCGCAACTCGACACCCAACTGCGACCAATCAAAGCCGAGGATAAACGCCGTATACCCAATCAAATGCAAAACCACATAAGTGAAGCACCACAACCCCAGTTGGCGCCGGACAGCAACCCACCCCGCCCAGCCGGTAAGCTTTTGCACAGGTGTCATGCTTAACGTAATTAGCAGCAGGACAAGCGTCCCCAGCCCCAACCGGTCAACCAGCACCTTGCCCGGATCAGGTCCCAGCACATCCTGCCAGGCCTGATACAACCAAAGCAGCGGCCAGACCGCAGCAGCTATAAAGACGCTAATGCGCCAAAACGGAAATCGCATCAGTAGTTCTTCCGCAAATCGAGCCCTGTATATAGAGAAGCAACTTCATCCGAGTAGCCATTGAACATCTGCGTGTCCCGCACATTAGGTTTGAACAGCCCGCTCGGCAGACGTCGCTCCCGAGCCTGAGTCCAGCGCGGATGATCGACTGCGGGATTCACATTCGCATAGAAGCCGTACTCATCCGCGGCAATGCTTTGCCAGGTGGTTTTCGGTTGATCGCTGACCAGACTGATCCGCACGATGGATTTGATGCTCTTGAAGCCGTATTTCCACGGCACTACCAAACGCAGAGGTGCGCCGTTCTGATTAGGCAACTCCCGTCCATACATACCTACAGCGAGAATCGCCAACGGATTCATCGCCTCATCCAGACGCAGGCCTTCAACATATGGCCAATCGATCAAGGCAAAACCGGAACGTTGCCCGGGCATGCTCTTGGGATCTTCCAGGGTTTCGAAGCGAATGAATTTCGCTTTGGACGTCGGCTCAACTTCCTTGAGCAAGGCCGAGATGGGAAATCCGATCCATGGAATGACCATCGACCAAGCCTCTACACAGCGAAGACGATAAATACGCTCCTCCAACTGATAAGGCTTCATGAAGTCTTCCAGTGCGTACCGTCCTGGCTTACCCACCTCTCCATCTATTACCACACTCCAAGGCTCGGTTTTCAGCGCGCCGGCATTGGCGGCGGGATCACCTTTATCGGTGCCGAACTCATAGAAGTTGTTGTAATGGGTCGCGTCCTTGAAGGGTGTGATCGCCTCATCCTTGACGTTAACCGCGCCCCATCTGGTAGAAGGCAGTTTTTCGGCAAACCAGGCAGGCGCCTTGCCAGGCTCGACATCCGCATAACGCGCAGCATCGGCGGCACTGACCCAACGCGGCAAGCCGCTGACAGCCAAACCGGCGACAGCAGCACCGAGTACATTGCGACGAGATAGATAGAAGGATTCAGGCGTGACGTCCGACTCATGGCAGTCAGACGCTTTGGGGACTTTGATCAGCATGGCAACTCCGCAGCATTGGAGAACATATGCACCAACAGACTGCGGAGTATGAGGGAAATTACATCACTCGGCTTTTTTGTGCCGACGAAGACGCAACAAGTACTGCACCGGGCCGGAAGCCGCATAAGCGAGGAAAACCAGCAACAGAATGCGTGGAGGATCACTGAAGACCACGGCAAACACCAACACCACCGCGAGGATGGCCACGAAAGGCACACGCCCTTTCAAGTCCAGCTCCTTGAAGCTGTTGTACTTGATGTTACTGACCATCAGCATGCCGGCAGCCGCAACCATCAGCGCCACCAGGAAGGACATCTTCGAGCCCTGGATGCCGTAATCACTGAACGCCCAGACAATGCCTGCAACCACGCCAGCAGCAGCCGGACTGGCCAGACCAATGAAGTAGCGCTTGTCCGCAGTGCCGACCTGGGTATTGAAACGCGCCAGACGCAACGCCGCACCGGCTACATAAATGAAGGCGACCATCCAGCCGACCTTACCCATATCGCCCAAAGCCCAACCGAATGCCAACAATGCTGGCGCAACACCGAACGCGACCATGTCGGACAGCGAGTCGTATTCAGCACCGAAGGCGCTCTGGGTATTGGTCATACGGGCCACGCGACCATCGAGGCCGTCGAGCACCATTGCGACAAAAATCGCGATCGCAGCGAAAGCAAAATACTTGCTCGCACCAATCGAATCACCGGCACCCAAGGCGCTCTGGGCGCTCATCGAGTTGATGATGGAATAAAACCCTGCGAACAGATTCGCAGTGGTGAACAGATTCGGCAAAAGATAGATACCACGATGCCGGACTTTACGGCCTTCAGCGTCATGCCCTTCCTCGATGTGCTCATCGATGGGCAGCAGGCTTTCGGCGTCAGAAGCCTGGTTTGGCTCTTCGGGACGTTCGCTCATGGACATTACCTTGCAACGGGGTGGAAAGTTTGGACAGGTGTCTGGGACGACGGTTCGGCCGCAAACGATGCAGCTTTATACCAGAACCAGCCACCCAAACGAAAAAACGCGGCCTGGGCCGCGTTTTCCGTACAAGTGCGCGACTTAGTTTTTAGCTTTGTCGACGATCTTGTTGGCACCGATCCACGGCATCATGGAGCGCAGTTGCTCGCCGATGATTTCGATACCGTGAGCGGCGTTGTTACGACGCTTGGCGGTCATCGAAGGATAGCCGGTAGCGCCTTCGCTGATGAACATCTTGGCGTATTCGCCGTCCTGAATACGTTTCAGGGCGTTGCGCATGGCCTGACGGGATTCGGCGTTGATCACTTCCGGACCGGTCACGTACTCGCCGTACTCAGCATTGTTGGAGATCGAGTAGTTCATGTTGGCGATACCGCCTTCGTACATGAGGTCAACGATCAGCTTCAATTCGTGCAGGCATTCGAAGTAGGCCATTTCCGGCGCGTAGCCAGCTTCAACCAGGGTTTCGAAACCGGCTTTAACCAGTTCAACGGTACCACCACACAGAACGGCTTGTTCGCCGAACAGGTCGGTTTCGGTCTCGTCCTTGAAGGTGGTTTCGATGATGCCGGTACGACCGCCACCAACGCCAGCGGCGTAGGACAGTGCAACGTTTTTGGCGTTGCCGGAAGCATCCTGATAGATAGCGATCAGGTCAGGGATACCGCCGCCTTTGACGAACTCGGAACGCACAGTGTGGCCCGGAGCTTTCGGCGCGATCATGATCACGTCGAGGTCAGCGCGTGGAACAACCTGGTTGTAGTGGATTGCGAAGCCGTGGGAGAAGGCCAGGGTGGCGCCTTTCTTGATGTTCGGCTCGATTTCGTTCTTGTACAGAGCGGACTGGAACTCGTCCGGGGTCAGGATCATGACCAGGTCGGCAGCCGCAACAGCGGAAGCAACGTCGGTCACTTTCAGGCCGTGAGCTTCAGCTTTGGCAACAGTCGCCGAACCTTTACGCAGGCCAACAGTAACGTCAACGCCGGAGTCTTTCAGGTTGCACGCTTGAGCGTGGCCCTGGGAACCGTAACCGATGATGGCAACTTTCTTGCCCTGGATGATCGACAGGTCGCAGTCTTTTTCGTAATAAACTTTCATGAAATTCCCCTATATATCCAGGCCGTTCAGGCCATTCGCTAATTTGGTTTAGATGCTGAGTACTTTGTCGCCGCGGGCAATACCGGTTACGCCGCTGCGGACGGTCTCCAGAATCGAGGCGGTGCCAATGGACTGAATGAAGCTGTCGAGCTTGTCGCTGGTACCGGTCAATTGAACGGTATACACGCTAGCGCTGACGTCAACGATCTGCCCACGATAAATATCGGTAGTGCGTTTGATCTCGGCGCGCTGGCACCGGTAGCCTTGACCTTGACCAGCATCAGCTCGCGCTCGATGTGAGCACTCTCCGACAGGTCGACCAGTTTGACCACTTCGATCAACTTGTTCAGGTTCTTGGTGATCTGCTCGATAACTTCATCATGGCCAACCGTGGTCAGCGTCAGACGCGACAGGGTCGGGTCTTCGGTAGTGCCACGGTCAGGCTTTCGATGTTGTAGTTGCGCTGCGAGAACAGGCCGACTACACGAGACAGAGCGCCCGGTTCGTTTTCCAGAAGCAAGGAAATAATGTGCCGCATGATTATGTACGCTCCGTCTTGCTCAGCCACATATCGCGCATGGAGCCGTCTTTGATCTGCATCGGGTAGACGTGCTCGCTGGTGTCGACCGAACATCAATGATCACCAGGCATCTTTCATGGCGAACGCTTCCTCCATCTTCGACTTCAAATCTTTCGAGTCGGTGATGCGCATGCCGACATGGCCATAGGCCTCCGCCAGCTTGACGAAATCAGGCAGCGATTCCATGTAGGAATGCGAGTGACGGCTGCCATAGCTCAT